>JBGAQV010000021.1:0-31628 GCA_044220505.1 Dermatophilaceae bacterium | reverse complement strand
GCCGGAGGCGCCGAGTCCTCCGGGCATGCTGGCGCTGACCGTGGAGTTGCTCAGGTTGTAGGTCGCCGCCCCGCCGTTGCTGCTGGCATTGCCCCCCAACGCTCCGGAGTAGGTCCACGACGGGATATTGGTGCTCGGTCGGACGAAGCTAGCCCCACCCGCTCCACCCCCGCCGCCGGCGACGACCAGTGGCGTGGTGCCACGCAGTATCGCTGAGCCGCCACCACCGGAACCACCGCCGTTGGTCGTCGCATTGCTGCTGCCGCCTGAGCCGTATCCACCGCCACCGACGGCACCGGCGGCAGTCCCGGCAGTGCGCAGGCCTCCAGCCGCCACGATGAGCGTCAGAGTCTCGCCTGGTGTGACCGCAATGATGCCGGACACGCTCGCGCCGGAACCGCCTGGCCGAGCGGCAATCCCACCCCCTCCGCCGCCGTTGACACGGAAGCACAACCGGGTGACCCCAGCCGGGACGATGAAGCTGGTCGTGATCGCAGAGGTGCCCGTCGAACTCGGCGCCGGCGCCGTGTACTGCGGAGTCGTCAGCGCGGTGAGGCAGTTGCTCGCGGCGTAGGCCGTTGTCGGAACAGCCACGATCACGGCGGGAATGGACCAGGCCAGGCCCTGGGCGACCTTCCGGCGACTCGGCCGTTCAGCCGCGCTTGCCTGGTCACCGGACATGTCTGTTCCCTCCCCCCAATGAGCACATCGGCCTGGGCAAGCCGACGACCCCGACGCTCCCGCCAGTCGCCCCGCATGGTAGGCCGCTCGGGCACCACCCGCTCGTCGGAGGAGCTCAGTGTTAACGCAAATTGATCGAGGTTAAACAGTGTCCAGCAGGATCAGGTCTCGTCGCCTCGTCGAGTTCGCGTGGCGCCCTCAAGCCAGGCGGCGGCTCGCAGCACTCCGACGTCGTCGAACCGGCGTCCGGACAGCTGCACCCCGATCTCGCGGCCGCTGGGCCGCCGCCCCATCGGCACAGCGCAGGAGGGCTGCCCCGACATCGAAAAGGGCACGGTGAAGCCGATATGCGCCATTCCCACGGCGGGATCGTCTCCCCAGGGCATCGGCCAGCCGGCCGGGAAGGCGCTCACCGGCGCCACCGGGGAGAGCACGAGATCGTATGCCGTGGTCGCAGCGACGGTCGCGCCTCGCAGCGCCAGCATCGCCTGGTAGTTGCGCAATGTCTGCACCCCGGTCGCGGGTGAGCCGGCTTCGGCCCACTGCCGGACGTAGGGCAACACCCGCTCACGGGCTTGGCTGGGCAACACGTCAAGATCGGCCCACAGCCGCATTCGCCAGAAGGCGTCCACCGCAGTGAGTGTCTCCTCGGTGAGCCAGGGGGTGATGACCTCGACGTGAGCCCCGCCTGCCTCGAAAAGCCGACCGGCCACCTCGGTGACCTCGCGCAGGGCCGGGTCGCACGGCATACCGGCTCCGGCGTCGAGCAGTAGGGCCACTCGCAGGCCCGCCACGGATGCGTCCTCGACGGTCCAATCCAGTTGCGCTGCAGGCAAAGCCGTCCAATCTCGAGGGTCGTGACCCGAGATGGCCGTCATCGCCGCAGCGGCGTCGGCGACGGTGCGGGTCAGTGGTCCGGCCACCCGGCCGAGGTAGGGCGCTTCCAGAGGCACCCTGCCGTAGGAAGGTTTGTGCCCGACCAACCCGAGCCAGGTCGCCGGCAGGCGGATCGAACCGCCGATATCGGTGCCGATGTGGATCGGTCCGTAGCCACCTGCGGCGGCCGCGCCGGCTCCGGCCGAACTCCCGCCCACGGTGAGCGTCGGGTCCAGAGGTGAGCGGGTGATGCCGTAGAGCGAGGAGACGCCCGAGGAGAGCATCCCCCAGTCGGGCATCGTCGTCGTGCCCACCAGCACTGCGCCGGCGGCCCTCAGTCGCTCGACGACCGGGGAGTCTGCGGCGGGCATACGGGGGGTTGCTCCCGCCGATCCGGATCGAAGGGGCACGCCGGCGCGGGCGAGGTTTTCCTTGACGGTGACCGGTATGCCGTCCAGCGGGCCGACCGGCATTCCGGCCGCGAAGCGCCGCTCCGACTCGGCCGCTGCGCGCTCGGCCGAGGCGACGAGGTCGGGGGAGTGGTCGGCGAGGGCGTTGACGGTGGGTTCGAGCTCGGCGATCCGGGAGGCGACCGCGGCGTTGACCTCGACCGGCGATACCTCTCGCGCGCGATAGGCAGCGCCCAACTCGGCGACCGACCACGCGTTCAGGGGTTGCACGCCGTTCATCTCCTGTTGCCTCCCGTCACCTCCCGTCCGCCCCGAAGCCGAGGGTAACCCCTGACCCCGACGGTGTGGCTACCGCCGGGTAGATGACGGTTGGGTATCGAGATCCTTCGGCGGCATTGCCCGCCACCCATCAACCCGATCCGACGCCGTAGCCTGTGCTGGCCAGATCGTCCGCCGGATCCCTCTTGGAGTTCCCGTGACCCTTCGCACCGGGCGGTTGTCCGCCCTCCTCGTCCGCCCACTTGCTGCCGTGGCAGCGGTGGCGATCGGCCTCACCGCGTGCACCGCGGGGTCGAGCACGACGCCCGCCCTCACGTCCGGCGCCGCCGGGACGTCCACCGACAAGATCACCCTCGGCCTGGTCGCCGAGCCCGCGAGTCTGGACTTCACCAAGACCGATGGCGCCGCGATCCCGCAGGCGCTGCTCGTCAACGTCTACGAGGGCCTGGTCAAGCTCGACCAGGACGGCAAGATCGTCCCGGCGCTGGCCAAGTCGTGGAAGGTCAGCGACGACAAGAAGACCTACACCTTCGATCTCCTCGAGGGCGCGAAGTTCACCAGCGGCGAGGCGTTCACCGCCGAGGACGCGGTGTTCTCGATCAAGCGGGTTGCCACCGACTGGACCACCTCGCTCAAGGCCGGCATGGCAGCGGTCGCCGACGCCAAGGCGGTGTCGCCCACGCAGCTGCAGGTGACACTGTCGGCTCCGAGTAACGACTGGCTCTACCGGATGACCACCCACCTGGGCGCGATATTCTCCCGCACGGGGGTCGCCGATCTGGCCAACAAGCCGATCGGCACCGGGCCCTACACCTTCACCTCATGGAACCGCGGCGACGCAATCACGTTGACCCGCAACGATTCCTACTGGGGCACCAAGCCCCACTACCAGACCGTGGTGCTCAAGTACTTCAAGGACGCCACCGCCCTGAACAACGCGCTGCTCACCGGCGCGATCAACGTGGTGACGACGGTGCAGGCTCCCGAAGCGCTGGCTCAGTTCAGCTCCAACAGCAAGTACCAGGTCATCGAGGGCACGACCAACGGCGAGGTGTTGCTGTCGTTCAACAACGCCAAGGACGTCTTCAAGGACAAGAAGGTGCGCGAGGCGATCCGCCGCGGCATCGACCACAAGGCTCTCATGGACACCTGCTGGGCGGGCAAGGGGGCACTGGTCGGCTCCTTCGTGCCGCCGACCGACCCGTGGTACGAGGACCTCACCGGAGTCATGCCCTTCGACAAGGCCAAGGCCACCGCGCTGCTCACCGAGGCGGGCAAGACGGGCACGACGCTGCGGTTGCGCGTGCCGACCCTCCCGTATGCCGTGTCGTGCGGTCAGGTGGTGAAGTCACAGCTCGAGGCCGTGGGCTTCAAGGTCGAGCTCGACCAGCTCGAGTTCCCGGCGGCCTGGCTCACCCAGGTCTTCAAGGGGGGCGACTTCGACATGTCGATCGTCGCGCACGTCGAGCCGCGCGACATGAAGGCCGTCTTCGGCAACCCGGACTACTACACCCACTACGGCACGGCCGACATCCAGGCCCTCTTCAAGGCCGCCGACGAAGGCTCCGCCGAGGACCAGGTGACCAACCTCAAGAAGGCCGCCCGTCTGTTGGCCGAGGATGCCGCAGGTGACGTCCTCTTCCTGCTGCCCAACCTCATGGTCGCAGACAAGGGCATCACCGGACTGCCGAAGAACGCCATCGCGGTCGCCTTCGACCTGTCCAAGCTGGCCAAGGGCTGAGCGCCCGCGCATAGCCGGTGCCCCTTTCCCAGCCTGCGCACGGCAACGGGCACCGACCGTCCGAGGGCGTCGCACTCCCCAGCGGCGCCGCAACGTGATTGGGTGAGCGCATGCTCCTGCGCCTGGCCGAGCGCACCGTGATCCTCCTGGTGAGTCTTGCGGTGAGTTCGCTGTTGGTCTTCGGCTTCATGGTGCTCTTGCCCGGTGATCCCGCCCGGGTGGCCCTCGGGGTCAACGCCACCGAGGCCGATGTCGCCACGCTGCGCCGCGAATACGGCCTGGACCGGCCGCTGGCCGCGCAGTTCCTCGACTGGGTCAGTGGGCTGCTGCGCTTCGACCTGGGCAAGAGCTACATCAGCAAGGCCGAGATCGCCCCGCAGATCGCCGATCGGTTGCAGGTCTCGCTCATCCTCGTCGCCGTCTCGATGCTCGTGGCGCTGGTCATTGCGGTGCCGTTCGGCACCTTCATGGCGGTCCACCACCAGCGTCCGGCCGGTTTGGTCCTCTCGGCGATCTCCCAGATCGGGGTTGCCGTTCCGGCCTTCCTCGCCGGCATCCTGCTCATCACCGTGTTCGCGGTGCAGCTCGGCTGGCTCCCAGCCGGTGGCTGGACGCCCCCGGCATACGATCCTCGGTTGTTCCTCACGCAACTGCTGCTGCCCGCGTTGTCGCTGGGTCTGGTGCAGGGGGCTGTGCTGACTCGCTATGTCCGGTCGGCCGTCCTTGACGTCTTGCGCGAGGACTTCCTGCGCACCGCCCGCGCCAAAGGGCTCACGCCGATGCGGGCGCTGGCCCGGCACGGGCTGCGCAATGCGGCCGTCCCGGTGGTCACCGTCCTGGGCCTGCAGTTGGCCACGCTGCTGGTCGGCGCCGTCGTCATCGAGCGGGTCTTCGTCATCCCCGGCCTCGGGTCGTTGCTGCTGGACGCGGTCGGCAACCGCGACCTCATCGTCGTCCAGGATGTCGTCATGGTCCTCGTCGTGGCGGTGCTCGTCACCAACTTCGTCGTCGACCTGCTCTATCTGGCGATCGACCCCAGACTGCGGACGGGCACCCGATGACCAGCCCGTCGTGGCGCGGGCCGTCATGGCGCCGCGGTGCCGGCACGTCCAGCGGGTTCTCCCGGCTGGCCACCGGGCTGCTCCCTGCCGGCGCGCACCGCTCCAGGGCCGCAGTCAGCGCCACGATCGCGGTCGGCGGCGGCATCGTCGGTCTCATCGTCGCAGTCGGCCTGCTGTCATTGGTCTGGACGCCCTACGACCCGGGGGCGATCGACCCCACCTCCCGGTTGCAGATCTCTTCAGGTGCCCATTGGCTCGGCACGGACAAGTTCGGGCGCGACGTCCTCTCGCTCATCATGGCCGGTTCGCGCACCACCCTCGTCGTCGGCGTCGTTGCCGTCGGGGTGGCCGCGATCGTCGGTGTGCCGCTCGGAATCCTCTCGGCCATGGTCCCCAAATGGTGGGGCGAGGTGATCATGCGTGCCAATGACCTCCTGCTGGCCTTCCCGGCGCTGCTCTTGGCGATCATGCTCACGGCGGTCCAAGGACAGGGCGTCGTCACGGCCATGATCGCGATCGGCATCGCGAGCATTCCGTCCTTCGCCCGGGTCGTGCGATCCGGCGCCATCGGGGTGATGAAGACCGAATACGTCCTCGCGGCGCGGGCTGCCGGGCGGCGCCCGTGGGCGATCGCCCTGCGGCACGTGCTGCCGAATGTCATGAACCTCGTCATCGTCCAGGCGTCGGTCTCCTTCGCCATCGCCGTGTTGGCTGAGGCGGCGCTGTCCTACCTCGGCCTCGGCGCCCCACCCGGCACTGCTTCGTGGGGCCGGATGCTCCAGGAGGGCCAGGAGCTGCTCTTCGTCGCCCCGCGCTTGGAGGTCTTTCCCGGTGTGGCGATCGCCCTGGCGGTGCTCGGGTTCAACCTGCTCGGCGATGGGCTGCGGGATCGCTACGACCCCCGATTGCGAGACGGCCGATGAGTATGCCGTCCGGTTCCGTCCCATCGGCCTCCCAGGGGTCCGTCATTGCGCCTCGTGATGCGCCAGCCGATAGGCCTGCCGATGCGCCGAATATCACCGCGCCCGATGACGTGCTGCGCGTCGACGGACTGCACGTCCGGGTCGGCGAACTCGAACTGCTCAGCGATGTCGACCTCACCGTGCGCCGCGGCGAACGCGTCGGTCTGATCGGCGAATCCGGCTCGGGCAAATCCCTCACCGCGCTGTCGATCATGGGGTTGCTGGCTGAGTCCCTGGTGCCCTCCGGCTCCATCGCCGTGACCGGGCAGGACGGACGGCATACCCAGGTTGTGGGAGCTGCCGAAAGCGACCTGGCCGCACTGCGCGGACGCGACGTGACGATGATCTTCCAGGAGCCGATGACGGCACTCAACCCGACCATGCGGGTCGGTGCCCAGGTCGCCGAGGTGATGCGCATCCACCGGACCGTGCCCGACCGGCATACTGCAGCCGCTCGTGCCGTGGAGTTGCTCGACCGGGTGGGGCTGCCCGATCCGGCCGAGGCCGCGCGGGCCTATCCGCATCAGCTCTCCGGCGGACAGCGGCAGCGGGTCGTCGTCGCCATGGCCCTGGCCAACGACCCCGCGCTGCTCATCTGCGACGAACCCACGACTGCGCTCGACGTCACCGTGCAGGCGCTCGTGCTCGACCTCATCGTCCGCGGGGTGGAGGCACGCAACGCGGGGATGCTCTTCATCACCCACGACCTGGCGGTCGTCGCGAGCGTCTGCGAGCGCGTGTTGGTCATGTACGGCGGGCGGGTCGTGGAGGCCGGTGACGTGCAGCAGGTCTTCACCCGGCCGCGGCACCGCTACACCCGCGGTCTCATCGGGGCATCGGACCTCGACCTCACCCGAGACGACGGGCGGCTCTACACGATCCAGGGCTCGGTGCCGTCGGCGGGGCGGTTCCCGCACGGGTGTGTCTTCCGCAACCGGTGCATACACGCGACGATCGAGTGCGAGAGCCTGCCGCGGTGGGAGGGCACCGGACCGGAGGACGGGTTCGCCTGCTGGCATCCGGTGCGGGTCCACGACAGTCAGGGGGTGGACGCATCATGACCGTCGGCATCGTGCCGGCCGTGCGAGTCCGCGAGGTCACCCGCGACTACCGCCGGCAACGCACGTCGATCTTCACCCCGGCTCCGGTGGTGCGGGCCTTGCGTGGCGTGAGCCTCGACATCGCCCCGGGCCAACGCTTCGGGATCGTGGGGGAGTCCGGCTGCGGCAAGTCGACGTTGCTGCGGATCATCGCCGGCCTGGATCAACCCACCACTGGCACCGTCGAGATCGACGGCACCGACATCTCGCGGCTGCCCGAGCGGCGGTTGGGATTCCTGCGCGAGCGGCTCCAACTGGTCTTCCAAGACCCGCTGGGCTCGCTCGACCCCCGGATGAAGGTCCGCGACATCGTGGCCGAACCCCTTGTCTCCCAAGGGAAACGGGACAACCTGCCCCGAGTGCTCGAGCTGCTGGAGGCGGTCGGGTTGCAGCCCGAAGCCGCCGATCGTTACCCACACCAGTTCTCCGGTGGGCAACGTCAGCGCATCTCGATCGCCCGCGCTCTGGCACCTGACCCGCGCATCCTCGTCGCGGACGAGCCGGTCAGCGCCCTTGACGTGTCGGTGCGGGCCCAGGTGCTCAACCTCCTTGACGAACTCGTCGAGCGGCTCTCGCTCACCCTGGTCTTCGTCTCTCATGACCTCTCGGTCATCCGCCACGTCTGCGACTCGGTGGCGGTCATGACCCGCGGCGAGGTGGTCGAAGTGGGTGCCACCGAGCAGATCTACCAGGACGCCGAACACGCCTACACCCGCGCCCTGGTCGCTGCGGCCCCCCGGCTGCGCACCGCGCTCGCCGGCCGCACCGCAGCCGATCTGGCCGCCGACACCCTCGCCGCCAAGGAGAGCCGATGAGCTGGACCACTGGCCCCACCAACTCGCTGGTCGACGTCGCGGGGGTGCGCGTCGGCCACCACACCCGCACCGACGCGGGCTGGCTGACCGGCAGCACGGTCGTGCGGCTGCCCGCCGACGGCGCGGTGGCCGGGGTGGATGTGCGCGGCGGCGGTCCCGGCACCCGTGAGACCGACCTGCTCGATCCCCGCAATCTCGTCGAACGGGTCCACGCCATCTGCTTGTCCGGCGGATCGGCTTTCGGCCTCGCGGCAGCTGACGGGGTCATGACGGCGCTCTTCGCCGACGGCATCGGCTTCCCCATGGGGGCACCGGGTGAGGTCGTCCCCATCGTGCCCGGCGCGGTGATCTTCGACCTCGGCCGCGGCGGTGTCTTCGGCAACCGGCCGGACCCCTCCTTCGGCTCTGCCGCCTATGCCGCCGCCACCGACGGTGCCGTGGCCCAGGGCTGTGTCGGAGCCGGCACCGGCGCCAAGGCCGGCGGCCTCAAGGGCGGGATCGGGTCGGCCAGCACGGTGCTCGCCGGCGGCGTGACGGTCGCCGCGCTCGTGGTCGTCAACGCGGTCGGCTCCTGCGTCGACCCCGGCTCCGGACAGCTGTATGCCGTGTCACTCGGCCTCCAGGGTGAGTTCCCGGCACTCGGCCCGGTCGACCCCGAGCGCCTGGCGCAGGCTCGGGCACGGGCCGCCGCCGAGGTCGGGCCACTGAAACCGGCTCTCGCCACGACGATCGGGGTCATCGCCACCGACGCCACGTTGACCAAGGCCCAGTGCGCCAAGGTGAGCGGCATCGGCCACGACGGGCTGGCCCGCGCGATTCGCCCGGTCCACACGATGTTCGACGGCGACACCCTCTTCACCGTCGCAACCGGTGCCCACGGGTCAGCAGGAGCCCCGGATCCCTTCGCGTTCCATGCCCTGCTCGATGCGGCCGGCGACACTGTCACGCGCGCCGTCGGCCACGCCATGCTCGCGGCGACCTCGACGACCACCGCAGCCGGCACCATCCGCAGCTACCGCGACGCGCTGCGCTGATCTGCGGCCCGATATCGCCGACCCGCACGCCCAGGTGCCACCGACCCCAGACCCGATCACCCACCCACAAGGAGTCCACGAGATGAGCGACGTCAGTCCAGACCTCACCCGGATGTTCCGTCTCGACGGTCGTCGTGCCGTCGTCGTCGGCGGCGGCAGCGGCATCGGTCAGGCCGCTGCCCTCGCCTTGGCCGCCCATGGCGCCGAGGTCATCGTCGCAGACCGTGACGAGGAGGCGATGGCTCGCACCGTTGCGGCGGGCGATGCGGCGGGAGCGGGACGTGCGGGCGGGCGCCTCACGGCATACCGTCTCGACGTCCTTGCACCCGGGGCGGTCGAGCAGGCGGTGACGGACCTCGGGGCCGTCGACGTCCTGGCGGTCACCCCGGCGGTCAACGTGCGCAAGCGGCTGCTGGACTACACGCGCGAGGAGTTCGACCGCGTGGTCGACCTCAACCTCGGCGGCGCCTTCGAGCTCATCCGGGCGTTTGGGCGCGGAATGGCCGAGCGCGGCCGCGGCTCGATCATCGGGTTCTCCTCGATCCGGTCGCTGACGACCGAGCCCGGCCAGGGGGTCTATGCCATGACCAAGGCCGGTTTGGTCATGCTGCTGCGCACCCTGGCGGTCGAACTCGGCCCGCACGGGGTGCGGGTCAACGCGGTCGCGCCTGGGGTGGTCGACACGCCCCTCACCGCGCCGATCAAGGCACAGGGTGAGTGGTATGCCGCTTATGCCGACAAGGCGATCCTCGGCCGCTGGGGGCGCCCGGAAGAACTCGCCGGGGCCGTGGTCTACCTGGCCTCGGATGCCTCCAGCTATGTCACCGGCTCGGTGATGTTCGTCGACGGCGGCTGGACTGCGGCCGACGGGCGGTTCGTCCCGCCGGCCTGAGCCTGGGTGGTGCGAGAATCGCGGTGCGCCATCTGGGCATCCCGTGATCACGGCACCCATGCCGCCCGAGTCGTTCGTCGAGCCGAGAACCCAAGGTAGGACCATGCCGCACTCCGAGCCAGCACCCAGCCTCGAGCAGTTGCAGGCGGTGGCCAAGGCCCACGGGGTGGGTGTCGACTTCTGGGGCTTCTACGGCAACCTGCTGCCCGTGTCCGCCGAGACCCTGGTCCGGGTGCTCAGCGCGCTCGGCGTCGATGTCTCGACCGGTCCGGCATGTGAGCGGGCCCTGGAGGACCGCGTCGATCACGAATGGCGCCAGATGGTGCCCCCGACGATCATCATGCGCGAGGGCAGCCCGACGAGCTTCCCCGTCCACGTCCACGACGGCGCCCAGGTGCGAGTCTGGGTGATCGACGAGGAGGGCAACGAGTGGCCGGCCTATCCGGGCCAGCAGTGGACCCCGCCGCGGGAGGTCGACGGGGTGCTCCTGGGGCGGGCCACCTTCTGGCTCCCGCAGGACCTGCCGCTCGGGTGGCATGTGGTGCGGGCCGAGTCCCAGGGCCGCGAGCAGCAGGCCACCCTCGTCGTCGTCCCGCACCGGGTGACCACCGCCGACTCTCTCCCGGCGCGCACCAAGCGGGCCCGCACCTGGGGCCTGATGGCCCAGCTCTACTCGGTGCGCTCCCGCCGCTCCTGGGGCATCGGCGACATCGAAGACCTCGCCGACCTCACCGCGATCGCGGGCGCGGCCGGTGCCGACTGGCTGCTCGTCAACCCCCTGCACGCTGCGGAACCCGTTCCGCCCATTGAGGATTCGCCCTATCTGCCCACGACCCGGCGGTTCTTCAGCCCGATGTATGTGCGGGTCGAATCGATCCCCGAGGTCGCCTACCTGCCACCGGTGGCCCGCGCCCGAGTGGCCGAACTGGCCCGGATGGCCAGCGCCGCCAACGGCGATGCCACGCTGCTGCGCCGCGACCCGGCATACCTGGCCAAACTCGAAGCCCTGGAACTCCTGTATGCCGTGCCGCTCACCCCCGGCCGGGCCAGCCGGTTCGCGGCCTTCCGGGCCGAGGCCGGGCCAGGGCTGGCCGATTTCGCCTTCTGGTGCGCGGTACGCGAGCACCACGACGGTGACGAGGCGCTGTGGGAGGAGCTTCCGCCGGCAGGGGAGCGGGCCCAGCAGTTGCGGGTCACCCTCGCCGACCGGATCGCCTTCCACGAGTGGATCCAGTGGGCCATCGACGAGCAACTCGAAGCCGCCCAGGCCACCGCGACTCGCTCGGGGATGGCGATCGGGATCGTCCACGACCTCGCGGTCGGAGTGCACCCGTGCGGGGCCGACGCGTGGGTGTTGTCCGACGTGCTCGCCAAGGGCGCATCGGTCGGCGCTCCAGCCGACATGTACAACCAGCAAGGCCAGAACTGGTCGCAGCCGCCGTGGCACCCTGGGCACCTCGCCGACGCGGGCTATGCACCCTTCCGCGACATGCTGCGCACCATCCTGCGCCACGCCGGCGGCATCCGCGTCGACCACGTGCTCGGGCTGTTCCGGCTGTGGTGGGTGCCCGACGGTATGCCGGCCAACGAGGGCACCTACGTCTACTACAACCACGAGGCGCTGGTCGGCATCCTCTGCCTGGAAGCCCAACGGGCGGGCGCGGTCGTCATCGGTGAGGACCTGGGCACCTTCGAGCCTTGGGTGCGCGACTACCTCGCCTCCCGGGGACTGCTCGGCACGTCGATTCTGTGGTTCGAGTATGCCGACGGGGCGCCGATGCCGCCCGAGCGCTACCGACAGGGGTGCCTGGCCTCGGTCAACACCCACGATCTGCCGCCGACCGCAGGCTACCTGCGCGGCGACCACGTCGAACTGCGCGAGCGGCTCGGCCTGCTGAGCCGGCCGGTGGAGCAGGAGCGCGCGGCCGACCGGGCCGAGCAGGAGCGGGTGCTCGCCATGTGCCGGGACCGGGGCCTGTTGCCTGCCGACGGTGGGGCGACCGAGCAGGAGACCGTCGAGGCGCTCTATCGGCTCCTGGCCGCCGCACCGTCGATCATGCAGGGGGTCGCCCTCGTCGACGCCGTGGGGGAGCCTCGGGTCCAGAACCAGCCCGGCACCGATGAGGAATACCCGAACTGGCGGATCCCGCTTGCCGACGACACCGGCACGGTGGTCTACGTCGAGGACCTCGCTCAGCACGCGCGGGCGCAGAGTCTCTTCCGCGCCGTGCGCGAGGCGCTCGCCTGACCGGGCAGCGTCGAGGACAACTCGGGCCAGAGCGGCTCAGGCCGGGGCTGGGCCGCCGATGACGGCGTTCCACGGCCGCAGCACGTGGTCGGCTCCGACCCCACCGGCGGTGTAGGGGTCGTTGTCGACGACCTGCTGCGCTGCGGCCTCGTCGGGGGCGTCGATGAGCACCATCGCCCCGCTGCCGTCGCCGACCGGACCGGCATACACGACCGTGCCGGCTGCATGCAGTCCGGTCATGTAGGCCAGGTGGTCGGGGCGGATCCGCGCGCGGGCACCCATATCGGCGTAGCGGTACTCCAAGACCCAGAAGCTCATGGGCTCAGCCTGGCATACCCGCCCGGCTCGTGGTCAGGGCTGCGGCTGGCCCAGCCGGTTGACCATGTCGGCGACGACCCGCAGCGGTTTGGGGTGCAGGAAGTAGGAGAAGTGGTCCGAGTCGACCTCTTGGTAGTCGACCAGGGAGCTATCCGGCAGCGCCTCCAGCACGCTACGGATGCCCGGGAGCTCGCACAACTCGTCCTGCCGACCCGCGACGACGCCCAGCTGGATCCCCGAGGTGAGGATGTCCTGGAGGTCGGCCGCGCCCTCCTGCGAGATCGCGGCGATGTCGTTGCGCAACTCCAGGGGGTGGGCGAGCATCTCCTGGGCTAGCCGAACACTAGCTCCTACCAAGGTGATTCGGTCGAACCAGCTGGCTCGAGTGATGCTGTGGGCGCTCTCGGCCAGGCCTTTGGTGGCCAGCTCGCTCGGCTTGACCGCGCGATCGAACCACGTCGGCGCGACCAGGGCGAGCCCGTGCACCAGGTCGGCTTGTTCGACGGCGGCCAGCCGTGCTGGGGCGGTGCCGCGGGAGTAACCCGCGACGACCGTCGTGCCGGCATACATGGTGTGTTCGTTGATGTGCCGGATGACCTCGCCGAGCACGGCCGTGCGGAAGGGGAGGATGTGGTGGACCGCGAGCCGCTTCTTGGGGTATTCGATGACTGCGGCCATGACATTGGCGGCCTTGACCAGACCCTCACAGGCCGTGCGAGCGGCGCCCAGCCCCTCACCCCATCCGGAGGAGTAGGGCACGACGATGTCGGGTTCCCCGTGGATCCCGATCTGGCGGATGCTGGGGATGAACAGGGTGACGCCGACCCGTCCGGCGTCCCCCTCGAACGAGAGGTCGTCGAACCGGGTCTCCTCGATGTCGCCGCGCGACACCTCGTTCACCGGTCTGGCCATGACTCCATCGTCTCCCTGGGACTACTGACGAGTAAGTTACCCTCCCCGAGTGCGCCAGTCACCACCGGGCGGCGGGTCTTCGCAGTATGCCGGTCCGGGGCCGCGCAGGTGCGAACGGCCGGTTGAATTCTGGGTCACGTTCCGGGCGTGGCAGTTTCCGCGCCCGAGAGCCGTCATTCGTCGGCTGAAAGGCACTCGGCCGGCAGCTCGAACCAGCGCAGGTCGTCGAAGTCGGGGGAGATCGTCGCCTCGTGACCGGCGCTGGCAACACCACGTTCGAGGATGGCCGCTCCCGCCACGAGGTAATCGCTCAGCGCGCTCTCGGTCGCCCGCAACTCGTGGCGCGGGTAGGTGAAGGTGCCGTCCACGGCATACCCGGTCTGGGCCAACCGCAGCGGCGGCTCCACCGGCCCGCGGCGGTGGCGCCAACGGCCGGTGGCGTTGTCGAAGCGGTAATCCGGCAACAGTCGCCAGCCCGAGCGCGCCACGAGTCGCACCGCCGAGATCAGATAGTCGACGACCGCATCGGAGACGAAGTAGTTGATGTTGACCCGGACCCAGCCCGGCTTGATGCCCTCGCAGCCATGGCTGATCTCGCGTTCGAACTCGTGGGAGCGCTCCAGGTCGATGCCCAGCAGCGCGTGCCCGTAAGGGCCGGCGCACGAGCACCCACCCCGAGCCTGCACGCCGAAGAGGTCGTTGAGCAGGGCGACCACGAAATTGTGGTGCAGGTATCTGCCCGAGGGTGCCGTGATGACGAACGACACGATCGAGAGGCGCTCGGCGGCTAGGTTGCCCAGGATCTCGATGGTGGGCTCGGCCTGCCAGGCGGTCACGGCGCGTCGCAGCAACCGCTCCTCCTCGGCGCGGATGGTCTCGACACCGACCGCCTGTTTGAGTTGGAAGACCAGCCCGGCGCGGATCGATTCGACGATGGCCGGGGTGCCGCCTTCCTCACGGTGGGCAGGGTCGGTGAGGAAGCGGTGCTCGGTCGGGTTGACATAGGCGACCGTGCCCCCGCCGGGCACGACCGGCACCCGGTTGGTCAATAGTTCCCGGCGCACGACGAGCACGCCCGGGGTGGCCGGCCCGCCGATGAACTTATGCGGCGACAGAAAGACCGCGTCCTTGTATGCCGTGGGATCGGGCGCGCCGTCCGGTCCGACCGGGCACATCTGGATGTCGACATAGGGGCCGGCCGCGGCGAAATCCCAGAACGACAGCGCGCCATGGGCATGCAGCAGCCGGGCGATCGCCGCAGTGTCCGAGACGATGCCGGTGACATTGCTTGCGGCAGAGAAGGATCCGATCCGCAGCGGCCGGTCGGCATAGTGCTCCAGCTCCCGCTCGAGAGCCGCGAGATCGATGTGCCCGTCGAGGTCCTGAGGGATGACCACGACGTCGGCGATCGTCTCGCGCCAGGAGACTTCGTTGGAATGGTGCTCGTAGGGGCCGATGAACACGACCGGGCGTTCTCCGGCGGGGATGTGCCGGGTGAGCTGGTACTGGTCCTCCAGGGTGCTCGGCACCCGCAGCCCGAGGACGCCGATGAGTTTGTCGATCGCGCCGGTGCAGCCCGACCCCGCGAAGATGACGACGGTCCGGTCGTCGCCTCCGACTGCGGCATGGATGATGTCGCGGGCGTCCTCGCGCAGCCGGGTGGTCTGCAACCCGGTGCCCGACGACTCAGTGTGCGTGTTGGCGTAGCGGGGCAGCACTTCATCGCGGATGAAGTCCTCGATAAAGCTCAACGCGCGCCCTGAGGCCGTGTAGTCGGCATAGGTGACCCGGCGCGGACCGTAGGGGCCAGGGAGGACCTGGTCGTCGCCGATGACGCTCTCGCGGATCCGGCGCAGCAGCGGGCTGTCCATGCCGCCAGAATAAGCGTACCTATCGCGCGGACGCTAGAACATAAGGCAAAGTTATGTACGCCGTTCGGTCGCCGGATGCGGGGGGATGTGCGGGATCGCGAGAGTGGCGAGCAGTCCCACGAGCAGGGCTGCGGCGGCGAACCAGGCGGTGGTGCGGCTGGCGTCGATCATCGCCTCGCGCGCGGCCTGCGCGACCGGGGCAGTGCGCGGGTCGGCGGCCAGCCCGGGGATCGCCGCACCGGCCGAGCCCCGCACGATCTCGACGACCTGGGTGCGGACGGCGGACGGCATACCCGTGCCTTCCAGGCGCGCTTCGGTGCCCGAGCCCAGCGAGGTGACCAGCAGCGTGCCCAGGACGGCGACTCCGAGAGCGGACCCGAGCTGGCGGATGGTGCTCTGCATGCCGGAGGCCTGACCGCCTTGAGCCGGGGGCACCTCGCTCATGATGATCGAGCTGAGTTGGGCGGTGGCCATCCCGACGCCGACGCCATAGATGAACAGCGCCAGGGCGATGAGCCAGCCGGGGATGGTCAGCGAGATCGTCGCAGCGAGTGCGGCGATGCCGATGGCTTCCAAGGCCAGGCCGATGCGCACCACGGCCCGCTGGCCGAGCGCTCGAGTCGCCTGCGGGGTGACCCCCGACGCGAGGAAGGCGCCGACCGCCAGTGACACGAGCAACCAACCGGCGCCCAGCGCGGAGTAGCCGAGGGTGCCCTGCAGCAACAGGGGCAGAGCGAACATCAGCCCGAACTCGCCGAAGGCGACGATGGCGGCGGCGATATTGCCGTAGCGCAAGGTGGGCAGCCGCAGCAGGCCCAGGTCGATGAGCGTGGGGCGGCCTTGTGAGCGTCCGCGGGCCTCGCGGACGAAGAAGGCGACCAGGCTGACGACGGCGACGACGAGCACGACGGGCACCGGGGAGATCGCTCCGGAGGGCTGGCGCCACCAGCCGTACGTGGCGCCTTCGATGAGGGCGAAGACGAGGCCGGCCATGGCGACGGCTGCGGCGAGTGCGCCGACGAGATCGAGGTGGCGTTCGGTGGCCGGGTCGCGGGTCTCGGGCAGTGCCTTGAGGATGCCGAGCAGCACGAGCAGGCCGAACGGGATGTTGAGCCAGAAGGCCCAGCGCCAGCTGAAGTCGGTGGCTAGCCAGCCGCCGACGAGCGGGCCGACTGCGGCCATGCCACCGATAGTCGAGCCGTACACCGCGAAGGCGATCGGGCGGGCCGCGCCGGTGAAGAGCGCGTTCATCGTCGAGAGCGTGGTCGGCAAGATCATCGCCGCGCCGACGCCTTGCAGGACCCGGGCGAGGATGAGCGCCTCGCCGCTGCCCGAGGCCCCGGCGAAGATCGAGGACAGCATGAAGACCGTCATGCCGAGCGCGAAGATCAGGCGACGCCCGCGCAGGTCGCCGATCCGGCCGACCGTGAGCAATAGGGCGGCGAACACCAGCGCATAGGACGCGTTGAGCCATTCGGCCTGGGAGGCAGTCAGGTCCAGGTCGCGGATGACAACCGGGAGGGCGACGTTGACGATCGTCGCGTCCATGATGACCAGGGAGACACCCAAGGCGATGGTCGCCAGCGCCAGCCAGGGCATCTTCTGAGCGGAGGGTTGGCTCGTCGAGGTGGACGGGCCGGGCGCGTCCGGTGGGGGAGTCGGCTGCGCGGACTGTGCTGTGGTCACCTGGCAATGTTATCGACACAAGTGTCGACAACACAACGGGAGGTGTTGCCGACCTCCCCAGTGGGGGTCGAACGGTCCTCGGGCGGCGCGAGGACGGGCTTGGCACCCGCCGTAGACTGGACGAATGCCGCGCATCGAGGCCGCCACGGTCGCCGAACACAACGCCATGCGCCGTCGGCAGGTGGTCGACGCTGCAGCCGAGGTGCTCGGCGAGGTCGGCGCCAACGGCTTCACCCCAGCGGCAGTGGCCAAACGCGCCGGTCTGGCCCGCAGCAGCATGTACCAGTACTACCCCTCCACCGAGGCCCTTCTCGGTGCTGCTATCTCCGAGATGCTGGTGCGCAGCCGCGACCGGATGAGCGAGGCAGTCGACGGGGCCGGCACTCCCGCCGAGCGCGTCACGGCATACGTGCGCGAAGCGATCGCCGACGCGACCTCGGGGCACGCGACGATGCCCGACATCCACGCGATCGAGATGCCCGAGGTATGCCGGGAAGGCGTCCGCGCGCTGCACGACGAGCTCATGGAACCGTTACGGTCGGCCCTCGAGGATGCCGGTGTGCCCGACCCACGGATGGCCAGCGTCCTGGTCCGTGGCCTGGTCAATGCCGCAGTCAGTGCCGCCCGTCGGGGCGCGCCACGGGCAGCGCTGGAGGACGCCACCGTCGAGTTCGTCCTCGCGGGGGTCGGTCTGGGCGCTCCGGCGGCCCTGGTCTAGGGTCGCGAGGGTGAACCAGCCCACCCGCGTCCACGTGCGCAGTTATCAGCTGCGCGTCGAAGACCTCAACCCCTCCGGCCACATGGACAACCTGTGCATCATGCGCGCCTTCGACGAGGCGCGTCATGTCATGCTCGGCATGCGCGGCCCTGGCGGGGTGGTCGTCGCACCGGGGATGCTCGATGCCGCTGGCCCCGGAGTCACCCAACTCGTCGCCCGCCACCAGGTCGACTACGTCCGCGAGCTGCACTACGACCCCGACCACCCGCTCGAGGTGCGGATCTGGGTATGCCGGGTGGGCGGCTCCTCGTTCGACTTCGCGGCCGAGGTGCGCCAGCGGGCAGGGGACGAGGTCGCAGCGGTCATCGCGTCGACGACCGTCCTGCTCGACGTCGCGACGGCCCGGCCGTGGCCGATGTCCGAGGAGGTGCGGATCGCAATCAGCAGCTACCTCGGTCCGGCTCCGGCCTTCCGAACCGGCCGCTGATCGCCCCTGATCGGCCCTGATCTCAATCCCGGTGGGTCATCAGGACCGGTGGTGCGCCACCAGATAGGGTCGGCGGGTGCCGGACATCGCCTACCCTCTCGCCGCGCGGACCCTCGCGAATGGACTGCGGGTTTTCGTATCCGAGGACCACACGGTGCCCACGGTCACGGTCAACATCTGGGTCAAGGTCGGGTCTCGCGATGAGGTCGCCGGTCGCACCGGGTTGGCCCACCTCTTCGAGCACCTCATGTTCCAGGGTTCGCGCAATGTCCCTTCCGGCGAACACTTTTCGGCGCTGCTGGCCGCGGGCGGACGGCTCAATGCGACGACCTGGTTCGACCGCACCAACTACTTCGAGACGGTGCCCAAGGGTGCCCTCGAGCTCGCGTTATGGCTGGAAGCGGACCGGCACGGCCGACTGCTCGACGCGGTGACCCAGGAAAACCTCGACAACCAGCGCGACGTGGTCAAGGAGGAGAAGCGGCAGCGCTATGACAACGCGCCCTATGGCAATGCGATGCGAGATGTCTACGCGACGGTCTTCCCGCCCGGACACCCGTACCAGCACCCCACGATCGGGTCCATGGCCGACCTGGAGGCTGCCACTCTCGCGGACGTGCACGCCTTCTTCGCCGAGCACTATGGCCCCAACAACAGTGTGCTGACCATTGTCGGCGATGTCACCGAAGCCGAGGCCTTTGGGCTGGTGGAGAAGCATTTCGGCCCGCTGCGACCCACCGCTACCCCACGACTAGAGGGCACCATGCCGGTCCTGAGGCCGCTCACTGAGCCGGTGCGATTCGAGCACCGCGGCCCGGTGCCCAACGACCGGCTCTACCTGGCATTCCGGTTGCCCCCCGACGGCACCGAGGACTTCTTGGCGGCCGGGTTGGCCATGGACATCCTCGGTGGGCTGTCCTCCTCACGCATGGTGGAGCGACTGGTGCGCACCGAGACCATCGCCACCGCCTTGTCAGCCCACCCCATGGGCCTGGCCGGCGGGGTGTCACTGGGGATCGTCTCGGCCGACGTGCTGGAAGGGATCGACCCCACGGTCGTCGAGCGGGCGATCTGCGAGGAACTCGAGCGCTTCGCTGCTGCCGGGCCCACCGACGAGGAACTCGAGGCGGCGGTCGCGGAGACCGAGCGGTCCTGGCTCTCCGCCCTCGCCGGCCACGACGAGCGCGCCGACCAGATCTCCCATTACGCCGCGCTCTACGACGACCCGGGCTACGTCAACTCCTTCCTCGATCGCGTGCGGGCCGTGACCGCGGCCGAGATCCGCGCTGCGGCCACGGCATACCTGCTCCCGCAGCACCGAGCGGTGGTGGCCTATCTCGTCGAGTCCGAGCCGGGCCAGACCGCGGCGACACCCACCATCGCAGCCGAGGACGGAGTGCAAGGGTGACCCCCGAGGCCATGGACAATCCCGAAGCCCTCCCGCGCCCCGATGTCCGCCCCGCCGAGCCCTTCGCAGTTCCATTGCCGGTGCGACACCGCCTCGACAACGGGCTGACCGTCCTGCGCTATGACATGCCGGGCCAGTACATCCACTCGGTGCGACTGGCGATCCCCATCGCCTTGCATCAGGAGCCGCCGGCCAAGGAGGGGGTCGCGACGATCATGGCGCGCACCCTCGACGAGGGGACGGCACGGCATACCGCCTTGGAGTTCGCGCGCCTGCTCGAGCGTCGGGGAGTGGCCCTCGGAGCGGGGGTGGGCGAGTCGGGGCTGTCCATCGACATCGACGTCGCCAAACGGCACCTCGACTACGCGCTCGACCTGCTACGTCAAGCCCTTGTCGAACCGGCCTTCCCGTCCGACCAGGTGGAGCGACACGTCTCGACCCGGCTGGCTGAGATCGAGCAGGAACGATCCATCGCCGGGCACCGCGCCGCGGCGGAGTTCTGGAGCACCTACTTCGACCCCGCATCGCGGGCATCCCGGCCGGTCGGCGGACGGGCTGAGACCATCGCAGCTGTGACCCGCGAGGACGTCCTCGCGTTCCACGCCCGACATGTCGCCCCCGATGCGGCCACCCTCGTCATCGCGGGGGATTTCACCGGCATCGATGTCACTGCATCGATCACCCGAGCTCTGGGTGGCTGGACCGCGCAACCTTCCTACCAGGCACCGCCCGCCCGCCCGATGCCCGATGTGGCAGCTGATCGGGCGCGGATCGTCGTGGTCGACCGCCCCGAATCCGTCCAGACCGAGGTCCTCGTCGGCGCTCCGGGGCCGGACCGCCAGGTGGAGGGCGGTTGGGCGCCCTACCCCCTGCTGGGGTTCGTGCTGGGCGGCGGGCCGACCGCACGCCTGGATGCGCTGCTACGTGAGGACAAGGGTTACACCTACGGGATCAGGGCAAGCTTCCGTCCGCGCCGCCGGGAAGGGGTCTTCCTCACCTCGGGTAGTGTCCGCGCAGACGCGACGGTCGATGCCGTGCGGCTGCTGCTGGGCGTGCTCGACGATGCCCGAGACGGCTTCACCGACGAGGAGGTGGCCCACGGGGTGCGCTACCTCACGCTGACGGCGCCGGGACGCTATGCGACCGCCGACGCCGTGGCCGACGAAGCAGCCGCCCTTGCCTACGACGGATTGACCACCGGTTTCACCGGGCAGACCCTGCGCGACCTGACCGGCATGGACGCCGACCGGGTCGGCGCGGCCTACCGACGCTTCGTCGACGGGCGCTGGACCGTGGTGCTCGTGGGCGATGCAGCTGGGTTCATCGACGGAGTGCGTGACCTGGGCCGCGGTGACGTCACCGCGGTGCCGGCCTGAGCGACGCCGGTATGCCGTCCGGTCGCCTTCCCCAGTCAGCGCACCCGGTGTCGCGCCTGGTCATGCCGAGCCCCATCGGCGATCTGGCCCTGGAATCCGCAGACGGAGCGACACTGGGTGCGATCCGCTTCGACGGTGCCCGGCTCACCTCGACCCCGGCACCTCCCGAGATCCTCGCGCTGGCCAACCGTCAGCTGCAGGAGTACTTCGCTGGAGACCGCCGCGTCTTCGAGATCCCGCTGGGAGCCCGCGGCACGCCCTTCCAGGTCCGGGTGTGGGATCTGGTCGCGGCGATCCCCTATGGCCGCACGGTGACCTACGGTTCGCTCGCCGCGCAGTTGGGGCTCACCCCCGGGGCCGCACGGGCCGTCGGAGGAGCCAACGGCTCCAACCCGCTGCCGATCGTCGTTCCGTGCCATCGGGTGATCGGATCCGACGGCACTCTCACCGGGTATGCCGGTGGGTTGGCTCGCAAGCACCTGCTGTTGCAGCTCGAAGGTGTGTCCTCGCAGGCCGATCAGGCGCCCCTGTTCGACCTCGACTGACGTCGACCGTCCACCCGCCCGGCCGGGCGGGTCAGCGCTGGCTGCCCGTGCCGATCCGCTCCAGCACCGCATCGTGTAGGAGTCCGTTGGTCGCCAGAGCATTGCCGCTCCAGCACCCCGGCGCGCCGTCGAGTCCGGTGAACCGGCCCCCTGCCTCGGTGACGATCGGCACCAACGCCGCCATGTCGTAGGTCGCCAGCGATGGCTCGGTCGCGATGTCGACACACCCCTCGGCCAGCAGCATGTAGGACCAGAAGTCGCCGTAGGCGCGGGTGCGCCAGCACGCGTCGAGCAGGTCGAGGAAGTGTGGCCGGCGACTGATCTCGGCCCACCCGCCGATCGATGCGTAGGACAGCGAGGCGTCGCCGAGCTCGGTCACCGCGGAGACCCGCAGCGCGGTCGCCGCGGACAGCGACCGACCGGCATACGCGCCGGCGCCCTGAGCCGCCCACCACCGCCGCTGCATGGCCGGCGCCGACACCAGCCCGACGACCGGCTCGTCGCCATCCACGAGCGCGATGAGAGTGGCCCAGACGGGGACCCCGCGGACGTAGTTCTTGGTGCCGTCGATGGGGTCGAGGATCCAGCGGCGGGGTCCGTGCCCGGTGGTGCCGAACTCTTCGCCCTGCACGGCATCCCGCGGGCGAGTCCGAGACAGTTGGGCGCGGATGAGTTCTTCGGTGGCCCGGTCGGCGTCGCTCACCGGGGTGAGGTCGGGTTTGGTCTCGACGCGCAGATCTGCGGCCCGGAACCGCGCCATGGTGATGCGCTCAGCGGCGTCGGCCAGCACATGGGCCAGCCGGAGGTCATCGAGATAACGGGTGCGGTCCGACGCGTTCACGATCTCCAACCTACCGGCGCCAGCCGCACCGCGAGGTAGGGCCTCAGCTGCCCCAGACCGACTCGGCCCCTGAGTGGCCGGTGCGCAAGGTCCAGATCACTGCGAGCGTGCCGGCCACGGCGGTGACGACGACGGCGAGTGTCGTGAAGCCCTTGCGCTGGCGCCCCACCGCGACGACCAGGGCAGCCACGGTGAGCAACAGCGCGAAAAGCGGGAGCTTGGAACCAAGGGAGACGTGAGTGTCGATCCGCAGTCCCGACATCTGGTGCAGCAGTCGCTCGCCGCTCTCCTTGGCCAGGACGGCGAAGGCCAGGACGATGAGGTTTGCGGCCACGACCGGCCAGGCGGCGACCGCCCGCCACCGAGGACGGGCGGCAACAACGACCGTGACCAGAGCCATGAGCGGCAACAGCACGACGACCGCGTGCACGACCAAAGGGTGCAGCGGAAGGCCGAGGACGGTGTCGATCACAAGCGGCTCCTGACGGACGGGGCGGACTGCACGATGGTGGTCGCTTCTCCTGAGCCCGTCAACCGACAGAGTCCTCGGTCTCGCCCTCTCCCGACCGGGCGCGCAACAGTCGGCGCACGGAATCCAGCCGGGCCGTCCCACCAGGCCCGGCCGCACCGGAGGCGACGAAGCCGTCCAGCGCACACTCGGGCTCGTCGTGGGTGCAGCCGCGCGGACACTGCTCGGTGCCCGGCTCCAGGTCGGGGAAGAGGGACACGATCCGCTCGGGCGCCACGTGGGCCAACCCGAAGCTGCGCACCCCAGGGGTGTCGATCACCCAGCCGGCATCACCGGGCAACTGCAGTGCGACCGCGGACGTCGAGGTATGCCGGCCACGTCCGGTCGCGGCGTTGACCCGGCCGGTCGAGCGCAGCGCGCCGGGTACGAGCGCATTGACCAGGGTCGACTTGCCGACGCCGGAGTGGCCCACGAACACCGACAGGTGACCGGTCACCAGGTCGTGGACCGCGCCGATTCCGACGAGCGACCGGTCGGCGCAGCGACTGGTGACCAGGCACGGCACATCGAGAGCGGCATACGACTCGATGAGCTCGTCCGGGCTACTGAGGTCAGCTTTGGTCAGAACGATCGCCGGCTGCATCCCTGCATCGAATGCCGCCACCAGGCAGCGGTCGATGAGTCGGGGCCGCGGCTCGGGATTGACCACGGAGGTGACGATCACCAGTTGGTCGGCATTGGCGACGACGACGCGTTCAACGGGGTCGGTGTCGTCGGCGCTGCGGCGCAGCACGGTCTCGCGCGGCTCGACCCGCACGATGCGGCCCAGCGTGTCGGTCGTGCCCGAGACGTCGCCGACGACTCCGACGCGGTCGCCGACGACGATGCCCCCACGGCCCAATTCTCGAGCCTTCATCGCGGTGACCGACCGCTGCGGGTATGCCGTGCCGCCCACCCCGGCGCCCAGCAGCACAGTGAATCGTCCGCGGTCGACGGCAGTCACCATCCCGACGGCGGCACCCTCGTGCTTGGGGCGGTCCTTGGAGCGAGGGCGCGTGCCGCGGCCTGGGCGCACTCGGACGTCAGACTCGTCGAGGTCGCGCCAACTCATCCCAGCATCGCCTCCCAGAGCGCGCTGAAGCCGGGAAGGGTCTTTCCGGTGGTCTCGATGTTCTCAATCCTCAGATCCGGCACCCGCAGCCCGATGAGCGCTCCGGCGGTTGCCATCCGGTGGTCGTGGTAGGTGTGGAATAGCCTGCCGTGCAACGGTTTCGGCACGATGTGGAGCCCATCTTGGGCCTCTGTGACGGTCGCACCGAGGGCCGACAGCTCGGTGGCCAGCGCTGCCAGCCGGTCGGTCTCATGGCCTCGGATATGGGCCACTCCCCGGATCCAGGTCGGCCCGTCGGCCAAGACGGCCAGGGCTGCGACCGTGGGTGTCAGCTCGCTCGCCTCGTGCAGGTCGATGTCGATGCCGAGAACGGTGCCGTCGCCGACGACGGTCAGACCGTCATCGTCCAGGTGCACCGCGCCGCCCATATCGGTGAGCACACCACGCAGCAGGTCGCCGGCTTGGGTCGTGGCCGTCGGCCACCCGGGGATGCGCACCCGACCCCCAGCAGCGAGCGCTGCGGCCACGAAGGGACCGGCATTGGACAGATCGGGCTCGACCGTGATGTCGAGGCCGGAGATAGGCCCGGCGGCGACCCTCCAGCAGTTGACTTGGCTGTCGTCGACAGCTACTCCTGCCTGGCGGAGGGTGGCGACCGTCATGTCGATGTGTGGCTGACTTGGCACCGGCTTGCCGTCGTGGACGATCGTGACCCCTTCGTCGTAGCGGGCGCCGGACAACAGCAGCGCCGACACGAACTGCGACGAGCGGGAGGCGTCGAGGACCACCCGCCCGCCTCGGACCCAACCCGAACCCGTGATGACGAAGGGCAAGGATTCGGACGCGGAGTCGACGGTCACCCCGAGGGCTCGGAGGGCGTCCAGCACCGGCGCCATCGGCCGGCATCGGGCCTGCTCATCACCATCGAAGCGCACCGGACCATCCGCCAAGGCCGCCAGCGGGGGCAGGAACCGCATCACCGTGCCGGCCAGGCCACACTCCACCGCGGTGTTTCCCTGGATCCGCGCCGGTGTGACGACCCAAGACTCGTCCGGGCCGTCGGCAATGGACGCACCCAGGCCGCGCAGCGCGTCGGCCATGAGCAGCGTGTCGCGAGAGCGGAGCGCCGATCGCAGCACCGAGGGGTGCTCCGCGAGGGCCGCGATGACGAGATAGCGGTTGGTCAGCGACTTGCTCCCCGGGACCCGGACGACAGCGTCGAGGGGACGCTGCGCGGTGGGGGCAGCCCAGGGGGCGCTCACGCGGCGAGGCGCTCGCGGGCGGCTTCGACCCGGGTCGCGGCGGATTCGCGCAGTTTGCCGGCCCGCCAGGCCAGACCCGGCTTCCCTTCGGTGTCCACCGTCGCGAGGAGCAGCCCGCCGAGCATCGAGAGGTTCTTGAGGAACTGGATCTTCTGGGCGGGGCGCTCGGCCTCCGGCGCCTCCCAGAAGGAGTGCACCGACAGAGTCGTCGGGACCAAGGAGACGGCCAGCACCCCGGCGGCCACGCGGGGCATCCGCCCGGTGGCCAGCAGCGCGCCACCGGCCAGCATCGCGACCCCATTGGCCCGCACGAGGAGATCCTTGTCGTCGGGCAATCCCAGCGCAGGGATGAGCCGGTCGAGCAGGGGAGTGGCTGCCCGTACCCGCCCGCCGGGGCGTTTGATCGTCTCCAGGCCGCTGACCAGGAAGATCGACGCGAGCATCGGCCGGGCGAGAGTGCGGATCATGAGTCCTCCGTGAGATCGGGTAGGTCCTACGGTAGTCGGCATGTGTGGACGGTACGCGGCGGCCAAGGACCAGGCCGAGCTGGTCCTGGAGTTCGACGTCGAGATGGTGGCGACCGGAGAGCCCACCCGGTCGGTGCTCGTCAACCCCCAGCAGCCGCCCGCCGGCGCTCCGGATCACAACATGGCGCCCACCAAGCAGGCTCCGGTCGTGCTCACCCGAGCGGCACTGCGGCAACTGCGGCTGATGACGTGGGGCCTGGTGCCGAGTTGGGCGAAGGACCCGTCGGTGGGTGTGCGAATGATCAACGCCCGTGCCGAAAGCGTGCTGGACAAGCCCGCCTTCAGGCGCGCCGTCGCATCGCGCCGACTGCTCGTGCCGGCAAGTGGGTGGTACGAATGGCAGCCCTCCCCGACGGCGGTCGACGCCAAAGGGAAGCCCCGCAAGCAACCCTTCTTCATCGCCCGGGCCGACGGCCACAGCTGTGCATTCGCCGGTGTCTACGAGTTCTGGCGAGACCCTGCAGTTGCCGACGGTGGCGACCCGATGGCCTGGTTGTCGACCTTCACCATCCTCACGACGGCGGCCGAGCCGGGGCTCGATCGCATCCACGACCGCCAGCCGCTCGTTCTCGAGCCCGAGGATTGGTCCACCTGGCTGGACCCGCTGGTCAGCGATCCGGCTGAGCTGCGCGACCTGCTGGCCTTTCGCGAGGAGGGGAGGTTCACGGCATACCCCGTGACGACTGCCGTGAACCGCACCGCCAACACCGGCCCTGAGCTGCTCCTGCCCGTGCCGACGGACCAACTCCGCGGCGTCGTCGATCCCGCCACCGGAGAGGTCATCGGATGAGCGTTGCCACTCATGACGAGCCGACCGTCCTGCGCCTGGAGACGCCGACCGGGCCGGCCCGCGCCCATGTCTATGCCCCGACAGTCACTCCGCGTGGGCGGGTAGCGCTGGGCCATGGAGCCGGGCCGAGCATCACCACCGTCGACCTCATCGCTGCTCGGAAAACGTTGTGCGAGAAAGGATTTTCCGTTGCCCTCATCGAGCAGCCGTGGTTGGTCGCCGGCCGCAAGGTGGCGGTGCGCCCGCCACTTCTCGACCAGGCCTGGATCCCGGTCATCGAGCAACTCAACGCCGGGCTCTGGGCGCAGATCGGCGGGCCACTGCTCGTGGCCGGCCGCAGCGCAGGGGCCCGCGTTGCCTGCCGCACCGCGACGTCGGTCGGCGCCGACGCGGTGCTCGCGCTGTCCTTCCCCCTGCACCCACCGGGCAAACCGTGTGCCAGTCGCGGCGAGGAGCTGCTCGACCCGGCTCGAGCTGGATTGCCGGTCGCGGTGCTGCAGGGCGACACAGACCCCTTCGGCACCCCGGCGGAGTTCACGGCATACCTCGAATCCGTTGGGCTGGAAGGAAACCCGCGCGTGTATGCCGTGCCCGGCACCCACAGCATCCCAGCCCGGGCCGCGGTGCCCTATGCGTCCGCGGTGACCGCCGCGACTGAGACGCTCTTTCCTTAGCGGTCAGCTGCTGGCTACGCGAGACGTCGTGGGAATGGTCGTCGTTGCAGCGGTGTTATCTGCCGCAACTCACCGCTGGCCCATTCGCCCCGTGCAACGTCTTCTGGAGCGCCCGTGTTCGTGTTGTCGGTCTTGTCGCAGGGGTCGTCGATCGCCCCGCATGGGTCCGCTTCCCCCCAGCGGCCACTACTGTGGAGATCGATGAGTGATCACGAGACCGACGCCGGGGCTGCCACGGCTGCCGAGGACCAAGCCCCCGCGCCTGCGGAAGTCATCGACGCACCGGTGCGAGCGGGGGACGAGACGCCGACCGAGCGGGCTGCCCGCTTCGAGCGCGAGACGCTGCCCTTGCTCGACCAGTTGTACTCCGCAGCACTGCGCACCACGCGCAACCCGGCAGACGCCGAGGACCTCGTGCAGGAGACCTTCGCCAAGGCGTTCGCGGCGTTCCACCAGTACCAACCCGGCACCAACCTCAAGGCGTGGATGTACCGCATCCTCACCAACACCTACATCAACACCTACCGCAAGCGGCAGCGCGAGCCGCAGCAGTCGGACTCGGCTGAGATCGAGGACTACCAGCTGCATCGCGCCAACTCGCACAGTTCGTCCGGCGGCCGGTCCGCGGAAGAAGTCGCGTTGGACCACCTGCCCGACAGTGATGTCAAGCGCGCCCTGCTCGCGCTGCCCGAGGAGTTCCGTCTCGCCGTCTACTTCGCCGACGTCGAGGGGTATGCCTACAAGGAGATCGCCGAGATCATGCAGACGCCGATCGGGACGGTGATGTCGCGGCTGCACCGCGGCCGTCGGCAGTTGCGGGAGCTGCTTAGCGAGTATGCCGTCGAGCGGGGTTTCGTCCGCCCGTCGGGTGACGGCGCCCCCAGTGCGGAGCAGCCGTCATGAGCCCGGATCGTGACCTGCCGCCACCGTCGCCGGTCGAGTGTTCCGAGGCCCTGCTGCGGGTGTTCGAGTATCTGGACGGCGAGATGGGCCTGGAGGACCAGGCCAAGGTGCGCGCCCACCTCGACCAGTGCGCCGAGTGCTTCCGACAATACGACTTGGACCAGATGGTCAAGCTCGTCGTCAAGAGGTCGTGCGCGGAGGTCCAGGCCCCCGTGCGCCTTCGTAGCACCATCCTCACTCGGCTGACCCTCATCCAGATCGAGTCGACCGACTGAACGACTGACCGGCCGACACCAGCAGGCCCGCGCTCTCGGGTGTGAGCGCGGGCCTGCGGGTTGCTCGGGCCGCCCGATTCAGGCGTTGGGCTTGCGCCCGTGATTGGCCGAGTTGTTCTTACGGCTACGACGCTTGCGCGAGCGCTTGCTCATTCCTGACCGTCTCTCTGTCGTGTCGCATCCGCTCCGGATGCGCCCGAGCCGATATTGAAGCACAATTGCGCGTGGAGGGGTGTGAGCCGTCGGCCCGGGGCTGGGGCGCGGGGGCGTTGCTTGGCCATCGGTTCACCTGACCGTCCAAGCGCGTTCCCGTCCGTCCCTCGGGTGCTGTCGGCATCTGCCTCGCTCGTCGAGTGTCATCCGCATTCGGCGTTTCCCGCACCCGGTCGGAGGACCATCCCATGAAGACCTTCTCGAAGTTGTTCGAGGCCATGCTGAGCAAGGACGCCACCCCAACCTGGAACGGTCAGACCGTCCCAGTCTCCCCACGAGCCTGAGCGACTTCGCGCACAGTTCGCTTCTTTGTTCGTGATTGCCATCCTCTTCCTGTTTGTCCACCTGCGCCGTCGACCGGTCGCGTCCGGCCCCCTTTTCTCCTGATGTGAGGACCCACATGAACACCTACCCGCAAACCGTCAACACCTTCCACACCTGGAACCCGGTCGCCGACACCTTCCACACCTGGAACCCGGTCGCCGAGTCGTTCCACACCTGGAACCCCCGCTGACTTCTCTCCGCAGCTGACCGCCCTGGCACGGTCGGCCAGCCAGTCCCCAACCTCATCCCGCATCTTCCGAAGGATCCCGATCATGACGCGCACTGCTAGCCCCGACACCTTCCACACCTGGAACCCGGTCGCCGAGTCGTTCCACACGTGGAACCCGGTCGCCGAGTCGTTCCACACGTGGAACCCGGTCGCCGAGTCGTTCCACACCTGGAACCCGGTCGCCGAGTCGTTCCACACCTGGAACCCCCGCTGATCAGCACCGCAGGGGCCCGGACCAGATCTGGGCCCCAGTAGTCTCCTGACATGGTCCAGGGGGGAGTGCCGCCACGAGCTCCCCGGCCGGGCTGGGGGGTGCTTCTCTACATCTGCCTCACCGTTGTCGCCGCTGCCGGCAGCAGCGCACTCGGTTGGCAGCAGGCCGGTCTCCCCAGGGATGTCTTCGCGCTCATCGTGCTTGCCGTCTTGGGGCTGTTGAGCCAGGCGCTGCGGGTCACGGTGCTCAACCGCGTGAGCCTGGCGGCCGGAAGCATCGTCAACCTCGCTGCGTCCGTCCTCGTCGGACCGGTCGGCGCGGCTGTCGTCAGTGCGCTGCCACTGCTGCTCTATGCGGACACCCGCCGTCTGTCGGTCCGCACCTTCAACACGGCGATGGGTGCGCTGCTCGGTTCGCTGTGCGGGCTGGTCTACCTCTGGGCCGGCGGCGCCACCGACCTGACAACCCTGCGCGGGCCGGGGGAGATGCTCATGAGGGTTGGGCTCCCCTTGATGATCGCCGACATCGTCCAGAGCCTGGCCAATGTCATGCTGCTCGGTGGCGTCGTGTGGGCCGACCAGCGCATGCGCTACCGGCCGTTCGTCATGCAGTTGCTCACCACCTCCGGGTTGGCGCAGATCGGCTACGGCGTCATCGGCTTCCTCTTCGTCATCCTGTGGGTCCCGGCCCAGGTGGGGCCGTTCAGCGCCGTTCTCATCCTGCTACCGCTCTTCGTCGCGCGCTGGGCCTTCGTCCAATACGGCGAGGAAGAGAGTGCCCACGAGCGCACGCTCGCCGCTTTCGTCGCGGCGACCGAGGCTCGTGATCCGTATGCCGCGGGGCACAGTGCTCGGGTCGCGCAGCTGGCCGTGTGGACCGGCGAGGTGCTCGGATTCAGTGCCACCGAGACGACCGCACTTCGGTATGCCGCGATGCTGCACGACGTGGGATATGTGTCGGTCCCCCTGGCCCTGCACGGTCGGAGCCGCCCGACGTCGGCTGAGTGGGTCGCGATCACTCGCCATCCCGACCAAGGGGTCGCCATCTTGCAGGACATCGCGTTCCTGCAGGGCTCGCTGGCCGGCATACGTCACCACCACGAGCGCTTCGACGGTCGGGGCTATCCGGAAGGATTGAGCGGTCACGACATTCCGCTGATGGCCAGGGTGATCGCAGTCGCCGACGCCTACGACGCCCTGACTACGCAGCACCCTGGCCACACGGCATACGAGGGACCGGTCGCGTTGGGGCTGTTGGTGGCCAGAGGCGGCACCCATCTCGACCCTGACGTCGTGCGGGCCTTGGGCTTGGCCCTGGAGCGTCACGACTCGCCACCACGGACGCCGGAGGCCGCAGTGGCGGGCGGCACAACCCAGACTTCCCGCTTCGACCACGACCATCCGGACGCCAGCGATGTGCTGGCGCGATCGGATCTCGCCACGCCTGCGCGGGATCGGTCGTGACCGCCCGCCTGCGCCTGGCCACCGGCGTCAAGGTGCCTGCCTGGGCCGAGCGCGCCGTCCCGTTGTTCGCCGTCGGGACCTGGGTGGTGTGCCTGCTGCGCTGGGGTCCCCTGGTGGAATTGCTGTCCCAGTGGCAACTCGTCGCGGCCTTCGGGGTCATCATCGCGGTCGGTGAGTACTTCCGCTTCACCCTGGAGGACGGCCGTGAGGTGGCGCCGATGTCACTGGCGGCCGCAATCGGGTTCACCCTGACCAGTTTCTGTGGCGATATGGATATCAGGTCTGTACCTGCTGCGCCGGTTCTCGTCGTCACCGGCGTCGCGATGCTGCTCGGCAGCCTCCCGCATCTGGCACGCGGGCGGGCCGTCGGCACGGCGGAGATCGGTGCCCGCTTCATCGGGGTGGCCTTCACGGCGTCGCTGTTCCGGGTGCTGCCGCTCGTCGACAACGGGTCGCTCGTCGCGGCCGAGCGGACCTGGGCCGAGGATCGTCCCCTGCTCGCGGTGGTCATGACGGTGGTCTCGGCCGTCGGGCTGGGCGGATTCCTCGGGATGTCCGCGGTGGCTTCGGCCGCCCGGCGCCGACGTGACCTCCGTCAATCCCTCGTCGATGAAGTGCGCACGGGGGCTGGTCTCAGCCTCGCGCTCAGCACAACCGGGGCGCTCATCGCGTTGGCCGAACGCCCGCTGGGTGTTGTCGCGTTGCCGTTGTTCCTCATGCCACTCGTCCTCACCCAGTTCGCCCTGCGCCAGTTTGCAGCCATTCGCGCCACCGACGCACAGACGGTGCGGGTGCTTTCTCGACTCACCGAAGTGGCCGGTTTCACGAGGCCCGGACACAGCGACCGGGTGGCGGCCCTCTGTAACGACGTGGGTCACGAACTCGGACTCTCGGATCGCGAACTGCGTAGCTT
>JBGAQV010000020.1:0-31934 GCA_044220505.1 Dermatophilaceae bacterium | reverse complement strand
TTGCCCGCGGATCCGTAACGCGAACGCAGGTTCTTGACCTGGTTGGGGCTGATCACCAGCACGATGAGCTCGGCCTGCAGCAGAGCCTGGACCACCGGTCCATCACCGCGTTCGATACCGATCTCCTCGACACCGGCCGCGAGCAAGCGCCTGACCAGCTGCTTGAGCCCGGCGGCGGTGTGCTCGATGGTGAACCGGTGCAGCACCTGGCCGTCTGCGTCGATGATGCAGACCGCGTGATCGTCCTTGGCCCAATCCAGGCCCGCGCACACTCGCGCCGAACCTGCCTCAGGGGTAACACTCATGATTGTTTCCTCGCTGTTCCAGCAGTGAGAGAACACCCGGTGGTCCCGGGACCCCACAGCCGGTCGCTCACTGATCGGCGCTCATCGGCGCACAGCCCTGTAGCCGGTCCGGGTGTCCTGGGCCACCGGACCTCGCAGAACTCATGCTGGACCTCGACAGCGGTCAAGCGCTCGTGGCGATGGCCCGGTGGGGACCAGAGGTGCATCAGCAGTCCGTCTGGAACTACCGACCTGAGGATGGTGCACCAGTGAGCGCCCGGCAGGTCCGACGTGCGCTCGCGGTGGTAGTCGCCGCGAGCGCCTTCGGGTTGCCTGCCTTCGGTGTGGCTGCCCTCGGTATGCCGTCCGCGACCGCCGCGCCGCAGCTCGCCGCCGCGCCGGTCGGGTTCGCGGCCCGACAACCCCAAAACCTGCAGGCAGGTATGCCGTCCGCGCCCCGATCGGGTGCCATGCCCGCAGACGTCGAGGACCAGCGCTGGGTGCCGGTCCGGGCCGAACCGGACGGCACGCCGGTCTCGCTCGACGTCTCGATCTGGCGGCCGGATAGCCCGGGCGAGCACCCGGCTGTGCTGCTGGCCCATGGCTTCGGCGGGAGCAAAGCCGACCTCGTGCAGCGGGCCAACGAACTCGCCGGAGCGGGCTATGTCGTCCTCGGATGGTCGGCTCGGGGTGCCGGCGACTCGGGCGGACGAATCCATCTCGACGACCCGGACTACGAAGTCGCCGACGCGCGCGCTCTGGTCGACCTGCTCGTCGGGCACCCTGACGTGATCCAGGAGTCTCCCGGGAACCCGCGGGTGGGAGTGGTCGGTGCCTCCTACGGTGGGGCGCTCGCGCTCATGCTCGCCGCGACCGACCCTCGCATCGACGGGGTCGCGGCAGTTGTCACGTGGCACGACCTTGCTGACGCGTTCTTCCCGCAGCACGTCGTCGGCAGCGACCAGCCGGGACCGTTCAAGGCGCTGTGGGCCTCGCGCTTCTTCGGTGGCGCGTCGCTGGCGGGAGCAGCGGGGTCGACGCCTGGCGCCACTGGGTCGACGGCCGGGGGCACCGCCACAACCGGTCCCACCCCGAGCCCGACGGGTGCAGCCGGCGGCAAGACCGCAACCGGCGCCACCACTGCGCCCGGTGGCACCAAGAACCCAGGTGCGGCAGGCGCCGACCCGTTGTGCGGTCGCTTCGACCCGACGGTCTGTCGGCTCTTCCTCCAAGCGGCCGAAACCGGCCAGCCCAGCCCCGAACTCCTCACCCTGCTGCGCGCGCACAGTCCGGCGCCCCTGCTCAAAGACCTCCGCGCGCCCACCTACCTCGTGCAGGGCATGTCCGACACCCTCTTCGGCCTGGAACACGCCGACGCCACGGCCCGCACCCTGCAGGCTCAGGGCACACCGGTCGCGGTCCGCTGGATCGACGGCGGTCACGACGGCCTCAGCAGCACCGCCGAGGCCGACGAGGCCGCGCTCAGGGCCTTCCTCGCCGGCACGCTCGCCTCTCGCCAGGGCATCGCGGCCGTCCCCGGCTTCGTGTATGCCGTGCCCGTCCCCCGCCGCCAGTCCGTCGCCCCGCTCTACTCCATGCCCGCCTATCCCGGTCTGGCCCAGGCGAATCGGTCCACGATCGCCCTGACCACCGGCGGTCCGCGCACCCTGCTCAATCCACCCGGGGGCCAGCCCGCGGCACTCACCACGCTCGCTGGTGCGACGATCCCGGGAGGTGCCGGGGCGGCATACCAATTGGCTTCTCTGCCAGGGCAATCAGTGGCCTTCGACACCCAGGCGCTCGAGGCGCGTCGCGACGTCGCCGGCGCCCCCCGGGTGCGCCTCACGGTCACCTCGACGGCGACCTCGGTGACCCTCTTCCTGAGCCTCTGGCAGGTGACCGGCGACGAGGCGACGCTCGCGCGCAAGCTCGTCGCTCCGGTGACGATCCCCACGACACCGGGTCAACCGGCCACGGTCGACATCGACCTGCCCGCGGCGACCTGGACGGTCGAGGCGGGCTCGCGGTTGCGGCTGCTCGTGAGCACGACCGACACCGCGTATGCCGGTCCGCGAGCGGCCCGCGCCGACCAGGTCACCATCGTCGGCGCCGCCCTCGACCTGCCGGCGCTGGACAGCACGCGGCTGCCCGGCGAGAGCGACCGAGACACCGAATCCCTCGGCGTCGCAGCGGCATTGCTGGCCGTGCTCGCGGTCTGGGGGTTCACGGCATACCTGGCTCGGCGGAGGCGCACCCACCTGCCGGAGCGTCCCGACCTGGTCGGGGTGCCACTCGTCGTCGACGGGCTGGTCAAGACCTACGCCGACGGGCATCGGGCGGTCGACGACGTGAGCTGGCGGGCCGAACGCGGTCAGGTCGTCGGCCTGCTCGGACCCAACGGTGCCGGGAAGACGACCACCCTGCGGATGGTGCTCGGGCTCATCGCCGCCGACGAAGGTCGGTCTTACCTCAATGGCGTTCCGGTGCAACCGGGTTCGCGGGCGCTGCAGCACGTCGGGGCGCTCGTCGAGGGTCCCGGCTTCCTGCCGCATCTCACCGGACGGCAGAACCTGCACGCCTTCTGGGCCGCGACGGGCCGCGATCCGGCCGAATCCCACCTACCCGACGTGCTCGACGTCGCCGCCCTCGGCGGAGCCATCGACCGCCCGGTGCGTTCCTACAGCCATGGCATGAAGCAGCGCCTCGGCATCGCCCAGGCCATGCTCGGGCTGCCCGACCTGCTCATCCTCGACGAGCCGACCAACGGTCTCGACCCGCCGCAGATCGCCGCGATGCGCCCGATGCTGCAGCGCTATGTCGCCGCCGGCCGCACTGTCGTCGTCTCCAGCCACCTGCTCGCCGAGGTCGAGCAGACCTGCTCCCATGTCGTCGTCATGCACGCCGGACGGGTGGTCACCTCCGGCACCGTCGCCGAACTCGTCGACTCGGCCGACACGACCGTCGTGTGGCTCGCTCCCCAGACGCCGCGAGATGCCGTGGGCGCACTCGCCGGCCGGCTGCGGGAGCACTCCGGGGTCGCGGGCGTCGAGGTGGTCGCCGACGAGGGGGAGCCGCGCCTCGTGGTCACCGCCGGTATGCCGCGCGCCGACATGGTGCGTCTGCTCACCGACGAGGGTGCCGACATCGTGGGCCTGAGCAGTCGCCGCCATCTGGAGGAGGCATTCCTCGGGGTCATCGCCGCTGCGGGCGACGCCGATCTGGGCCGGCGACGGTCGAGGTCGGCTGCCGGGCACACAGCCGGGTCGGCTCCCGGCTCGGCTCCCGGGTCGGCTCCTCGGCCCACGTCCACGCCGACTTCTGGCGCGCAGCAGAGCCTCAGCGACCGATTGCGACAGGTGAGGGACCGATGAGCAGCACCTCCGCGGCCACCCCGGGCCGGCATGCCGCCCACACCCGCCCCCCACTGAGCCTGCGCGCCGAACGCCGTCGCCAGACCGGCCGCCGTCGCACGGTGTGGGCCTTCGTCCTGCTCCTGGCGCTGCCGCTCGTCCTCGTCGTCGCCTTCGCCATCGGACGCTCCAGCGGTCCGGCCACCGGCACCCGACTGGTCGACCTGGCGACCCTCGGCAGCGCCAACTTCACCCTCTTCACCCTCGTCGCAGCGTCGGAGTTTCTCCTGCTCGTGCTCGTCGCGCTCTTCGCCGGCGACCCCGTCCCCTCCGAGGCGTCGTGGTCCACGCTGCGCTACCTGCTCGTCGCCCCGGTGCCGCGCGCTCGGTTGCTCACCAGCAAACTCGTCGTCGCCATCGTCACGATCGCGGTGGCCCTGCTCGCCCTGGTCGCCTGGTCGCTGTTTGTCGGCACGGTGATCTACGGCACGGCCCCGTTCACCAACCCCGCCGGCGGCGTGCTGGAGTGGCGCGAGCTACTGCCCCGGGTGGCGACTGCCACGGCATACCTGTTTGTCACCTACCTGCAGGTCGCGGCCTTTGCCTTCTGGATGGGCGTGCGCACCGACGCGCCGCTGGCCGCGGTGGGCGGCGCCGTGCTCGTCACGATCGTCACGTCGATCCTCGCGCAGATCGAACCGCTCGGTGACCTGCGGCACGGGCTGCCGCTCTACTACCAGCGCGCCTTCCTCGATTTGTTCACCCCGGCCGTCGATTGGACCTCGATGCGTCACGGCGCGCTGTGGTCGCTGCTGTATGCCGTGGTGTTCACCGCGCTGTCCTACCGCACCTTCCGGCGCAAGGACGTGCTGAGCTGAGCCGCCTGAGCGTGGGCGGTCGTGGACGGGTGAGCTGCCGCGGGGAGGCCCGGTCCGGTCGGGACGGTCGGGCGGGTGCCGGCCAGGGCGAGGGTGAGCCGCAGTACTTCCTCGGGGTCATCGAGTCGGTCGCCGAAGAGCTCGCGCAGCTGAGCCATCCGGTAGCGCACCGTCTGCGGGTGGACGAAGAGGGCGCCCGCGACGAGATCTCGGCGCCCGTGCAGCAGCAGCCAGGCCCGCAGCGTCTCCTCCAATCGGGCGCGGGTGGCCGGGCGTTGCCCCGCCAATGGCGCGAGGGCATGGTCGGCGAGGTCGGCCAACGCCTCGGGGTCGGCATTGAGCAGCAGGGTGACCAGCTGGGTGTCGGTGTCGAGGGTGGCCCGCCCCGGTGGTCGCGGAAGGGACTGCCCGCGCACCACCCGGGTGAACGAGGAGCGGGCCTGCAGCCACGGGCGCTCCGGCCCCACGATCGCGCCGCGCCCGTCGAGTTGGCGCAGCAGGCGTTCCCGGTCCCGGCCGGCCAGGTCGGGCACGAGCAGCACCGACTGGCCCTCGCCCACCCCGGGCAGGTCGGCCGAGGCGATGAGGGTACGGCCATCGAGCGAGCCCACGACCGCCCGGGCCTGGCCCTCCGGCAGGAGCACCGCGGTGAGCGTGCGCGGGGGAGTCCACTCGGCGCGCACGGCGACCTCGGCCAGCGCCGTCTCCGGCGCCCCACGCACGAGCATGACGGCCAGCCGCTCGCGCTCGCGCTCGCGGGCCCGGCCCAGCAGCCGCAACTCGTCGGCATGCCCGGCCAGGCTCGCGGCCGACAGCGCATCGATATAGGCGAAGACCAACTCGGCGAACGAGCCCAGCGTCTGCGCCGACACCCCGGCCGCCACGGCCTCCTGCGACAGGCCGCGCCAGGAGACTCGCGCGCCGACCCGGTAGGCCGCCAGCAGGGCATCCATGGACCGGCCACTGCGCGCCTCACCCCGGCCCAACTCGTAGGCACCGGCAGTGCTCGGCGCGATCGGTTCGGCGGCCGAGCCGGCGTTTCCGGAGCGGGCCAGGTCGAGGAAGTTGACCAGCGCCAGCTGCACCGCCGACCGAATCGCCGCTCCCATGGCCCCGGTGAACGCTCGCGAATAGCTCGGCACCTCGCGCACGATGGTCCCCACTGCCTCGTCGGCGACGGACGGCACCGAATCGCGCAGCCGGACGAAAGCCGCTTCGTCGAGCCATCGATGGTGACTGAGCTCGGTCATCTCGGCATTTTGTCATCTCAGAACAAAAAGTCGAGTGAAGTTCACGTGGAGTCGTCAGGGTTCTCACCCTCAAACACGGGAGAATCGATGACATGTCCGTAACGGTCGCCCCTGCCCGACGCCTGCAATCCTTGCGAAACCGAGCCTGGCGGGTCGCCGAAGCCGTCGCGAAGCCCCTCTTGCCGCCCGACACTTTCGATGTGTTCGCACCGCTACGGCCCACGGCCACGGTGCTGGCCGGACGGGTCGAGCGGGTGCACCTCGAAACCGCCGACGCGGCGACGATCGTCATCCACCCCGGCGCCGGCTGGCAGGGCCACGTGCCCGGCCAATACGTCCGGCTCGGTGTCGACATCAACGGCGTCCGGCACTGGCGGACCTACTCGTTGACCTCGCTCGTCGCCAGCCCCGACGGACGCATCTCCATCACCGTCAAGGCGATCCCCGGTGGCCTGGTCAGCCACTACCTCGTCCACGAGATCGCCGTCGGTGAGCTGGTCCACCTCGACCAGGCCCAGGGCGAGTTCGTGCTGCCGGCCTCTCGTCCGCGCAAGGTCCTCTTCGTCACCGGCGGCAGCGGCGTCACCCCGGTCATGGGCATGCTGCGCAACCACCTCGACGAGCTCGGCGATGTCGTCCTGCTGCATTCGGCGCCGACCGAGCACGACGTGATCTTCGCCGGCGAGCTGCGCGATCTCGCGGCGACCGGACGGCTGCGTTACGTCGAACGGCATACCGATGCCGAAGGCATGTTCGCCTTCGTCGACCTGCCCGCGGTCGTGCCCGACTGGCTCGACCGCGAGGTGTGGGTGTGCGGCCCCGGCGGCATGCTCGACGCGGCCCAGACCTGGTATGCCGCCGCCGGACTCGAGCACGCCCTGCACCTGGAGCGGTTCCGGCCGCATGTCATCGAACACCGCGGCGGCGAGGGGGGCATGCTCACCTTCGCCAGCAGCCAACTCAGTGTCGCGGGCGACGGAGACACCCCGATCCTCGAGACCGCGGAGGCGGCCGGCGTGCTCATGCCCTCCGGTTGCCGGATGGGCATCTGCTTCAAGTGCGTGCTGCCGCTCACCGAAGGCGCGGTCCGCGACCTGCGCACCGGCGAGATCACGTATGCCGCCCCGGGCGACGGCGTCGTGGTCCAGACCTGCATCTCGGCCCCGGCCGGCAACTGCGAGATCGCGCACTGATGCACCGCTGCTCCTGCGCCGCGCCCCTCGGCCCGGCCCCCTCGACCCGCCCCGCCACCTGTTCCACCCGTCTCGCCGACCGTCCGGCCGGCACCGAAGGAGCCCACCGATGACTCTCGTCGCCGAGCCCACCCTGGACATCGACGCGCACGACCACTCGGTGCACCCGCACGACAAGCAGGTCGCGGCGTTGTCCCGCAGCTCCCGGTTGTCCGTCGTGGGCAGCCCGACCCGGGTGCTGCACCCCAAGCCCTCCGGCCGGCCCGACCCGACGGCGCACCTGTCCGCCGCGGACCTCGAGGCTCTGGGCCGCGAGCTCGACGCGCTGCGCCAGGAAGTCCTCGATTCCCGCGGAGCCAAGGACGCGGCATACATCCGACGCACCATGCTGCTCTTCTCGCTCTTCCCGCCGGCCTGGGTGCTCGGCACCGCGGGGCTGACCCTGTCGAAGATCCTCGACAACATGGAGATCGGCCATAACGTCCTGCACGGCCAGTGGGACTGGATGCGTGACCCCACGATCCACTCGACGACTTGGGAGTGGGACTTCGTCTCCCCGGCGGCGCAGTGGAAGGAGACGCACAACGTCACCCACCACACCTACACCAACGTGCTCGGCAAGGACTCCGACCTCGGCTATGGCCTCTTCCGGGTCGACCCGGACCAGGAGTGGACTCTCAAGTCGCTGGCGCAGCCGTTCTGGAGCCTGCTCAACGCGGTCTTCTTCGAGTGGGGCATCGCGTCTTACGACCTGCAACTGCACAGCATCCTCAAGGGCGAGCTGCCCAAGGAGGAGGCCGATGCGCGCTGGCACGCGCTGCGCACCAAGATCATCAAGAAGCTCGGCAAGGAATACGTCCTCTGGCCGTTGCTGTCCGGCCCGTCGGCGTTCACGACGATGGCCGCCAACGCCACCTCGAGCATCCTGCGCAACCTCTGGGCCAACGGCGTCATCCTCTGCGGGCACTTCCCCTACGGCGTCGACACCTTCGCCACCGACTCGATCGAGGGCGAGACCCGCGGGCAGTGGTACGTCCGGCAGATGCTCGGCTCGGGCAACATCTCTGGCCCGTGGATTGTCCACTTCCTCTCCGGCAACCTGTCGCACCAGATCGAGCACCACCTCTTCCCCGACCTGCCGAGCAACCGCTACTACGAGATCGCACCCAAGGTTCGCGAGATCTGCCAGCGCTACGGCCTGCACTACGTCACCGGGTCCTACCCCAAGCAGGTCGCCTCGGCGTGGGCCAAGGTCATCGTCTTGGCGCTGCCCAACAAGCAGCCCGACCGATCCCGGCTGTCGATCGTCGCGGAAGCGGCCGGCGACGCCTGGGCGGCGCGCAAGGCCAAGCGCCAGGCTCGCCGCGCCTCGCGCTGACGGGCCCGTCGGCAGTGCCGGTGCGTGACGTGCCGGCATGGACGCAGTGTTTGCGCCGCGGCGGCCCGCCGCGGGATGATTGCTACTCGCGGGTAGACCACAGGACCGATCCGCCCTCACGGAAGGTGCCGTCAATGGCCAAGTACGACCCCAACACCACCACCCTCGGCGAGCTGTTGGCCGACCCCGACGTCGTCGCGATCCTCGAGAAGCACGCGCCGGGCCTCACCAGCAACCCGATGATCGGCATGGCGGCCGCCATGCCCGCAAGCCAGGCGATGGCCATGGCCGGGGGCATGATCGGCTCCGATGTCGTGGCCGCCATCAACGAAGAGGTCAGCGCGCTCTGATCGCCATCCTCGCCAGCCGGGCGAGGGTGATTCCAACCGATCGGCGGGATGACCGATCGGTGGTTCACGGAACAACGACACATCGCCCACTGTCGGTCTGCCGCTGCCCGGCGGCCGTAGGATGGCTGGCGGTAACAACCCGGGAACGGGCCTCCGTACCCCCTGACGGAGGCCCGTTTCACGTATCTGGCTTCCGGTCGGTTCCGGATGTGTGGGGAGCCGCTGGGAGTGGGCGCACGGCATACCGGTGCAGCCGGACGGCATACCGGAGCCGGCTGGCGTAGCGTGCGGGGATGGCGACCCGCTCCAGCACCCCCGCCGTCGAGCTCGACGTCGACGGGCGCACCGTGCGACTGACCAACCCCGATCGGGTCTACTTCCCGGCGCATGGCTGGACCAAACTCGATCTCGCGAAGTACTACCTCGCGGTCGGGCCGGGGATCGTGCGGGCGTTGCGCGACCGGCCGTGCATGTTGCACCGCTTCCCTGACGGCTTGGCCGGACCCAAGGTGCACCAGAAGCGCATCCCGGCTGGGGCGCCGCCGTGGATCGAGACGGTGCGGTTGCATTTCCCGCGGTTCGACCGCTCGGCCGACGAGCTGTGCGTGACCGAACTCGGCGCGGTGCTCTGGGCGGTGCAGATGTCGACCGTCGAGTTCCATCCATGGAACGTCCGGCGCGCCGACGTCGACCGGCCCGACGAGTGGCGCATCGACCTGGACCCCATGCCGGACTGCGATTTCGACCGGGTGCGGCGGGTGGCCGGGGTGGTGCGCGAGGTGCTCGCCGAGCTGGGCATCGCCGGGTTTCCCAAGACGTCCGGCGGCAACGGGCTGCACGTCTATGTCCGGATCGCGCCCGAGTGGGAGTTCGCGGACGTGCGGCGGGCGGCACTCGCCTTCGCCACCGAGGTATGCCGTCGGGTCCCCGACGACGCCACGGTCACCTGGTGGCGCAAGGACCGCGACCCACGGCACGTGTTCATCGACTACAACCAGAACGCCCGCGACCACACCATCGCCGCCGCGTGGTCGGTGCGTGGGGTGCCCGACGGCACGGTGTCAACGCCGATCACCTGGGACGAGGTGGTGTCGGTGCAGCCACGCGAGTTGACGTTGGCGACGGTGCCGGCCCGGTTCGCCGCGCAGGGTGACCCGCACGCGAGCATCGACGACACGGCATACCGGCTCGACACCCTGCTGGAATGGGCTGACCGTGATGAACGTGGCTGAGATCGGGGGCGGGACTCGGATCGTGGGCCGATCGCCTCGTGCGCTGGGAAAGGCGCGGGTCGCGCGCGCAGTGGCGCTGCTCGGGGCGGCCCTGCTCGTCGGCGGGTGCGCGCCGAAGGGTGGGGGAGATTCGCCGCCGCCGCCACCGCCACCTTCACTGCAGTGGCAGGGCGGGCGACCCGGGCTGAGCTTCGGTGTCACCCAGGCGACCGAGGGCCGGCCCTTCGTCGTGGGCGGAGTCTCGCTGTGCACCGCCGGCCGGCCGCTCACCCTGGGTCCCGATGCGCGGTTCACGGAGGGCGCTCTCACCGTCCCGTTGCGCACCCGACCCGGCGGACCCGAGGGCATCGGCTCCCAACCGGGCACCTTCGCGTCGCTGGGACTGGAGGGCTTGGGGCGGACCGTCACCGCACCCTGCGGCGGGAGCGCTTTCGACGAGCTGCTCATGGAGGCGTCGTGGACCGGACCGGTCCCGGCATACGGGCGCGGCCTGACGCTCAGCTATACCGACGACGCCGGGATCCGGGGCGGACTCGTCATCCCCTTCACCCTCGGCTTGTGCCCGGGGCCGGCGGCAAGCGGCTGCCCATCGCCGCCCGCGTAGCATCGGCCGATGCGCACCTCGCTCAGCATGGCCCAGCGGGCCCTCCTCGAGGGATGGCTACCCGGGTATGCCGTGCTGCGCGACCTCAGCTGGGGGCTGGTCGAGACGACGGTCTGGGAGGTGTCGTGCGCGGGGGAGCGGTTCGTCGCCAAAGCAGGCGGACCGCAGGACCACCATCTGGCGCGCGAACTGCAGGCCCATCGCGAGTGGATCGGGCCGCTGGTCGCCGCGGGCGTCGCGCCCCAGCTCGTGGCCGCGGACGCCGATGCCAAGATCCTCCTTACCCGATATCTCGAGGGCGACCTGGTGTTGGGGAGCGTCGCTGCGCTCGATCCGGAGGTCTATCGGCAGGCCGGCGCGCGGCTCGCCCAGCTCCATGCGGTCGGGCCCGCCGTCGTCGATGAGCACTGCGAGCGGTTGGCCAATGAGCACACCCTGGCCTGGCTGGCCAGGCCGCACCGCATCCGGTCGGGCTTGGCCGACGCTCTGGATCGGGCGATCCGGGGCTGGCCCACTCCGCCGGTGGCGATCGTCCCCACCCATGGCGACTACCAACCCCGCAACTGGCTCGTCCACGACGGACAGGTGCGCGTCATCGATTTCGGCCGTGCGGCGTTGCGACCCGCGATGACCGACTTTGTCCGGATGGCGGGCCGGGAGTTTCGCGGACGTCCCGAGGTGGAGGCGGCTTTCCTGGACGGTTACGGCACGGATCCGCGCGAACCCGCGGCGTGGTGTCGATGGCGGGTCCGCGAAGCGGTCGGCACTGCCGTGTGGGCCTACCAGGTGGGCGACGAGGAGTTCGAGGCGCACGGCCATCGGTTGCTCGCCGACCTCGAGCCCCAGCTGACCGGCTGTTGACGCGGCGTCCCTTCCGAGTCGGAAGGTTTGACGGCATACGTGGGCTGGCAGAGCCGGGTTTGTCGGCGGGTCGGAAGGTTTGACGGCATACGTGGGCTGGCGGGGCCGGGTTACTCGGCGGGTCGGAAGGTTTCCCGGCAGCAGGTGCCGAGCCCGCCTTCCCCTCGCCCGGAAAGATCGCGATCGGTGCACTTGGGTGGCGTCGCAACCCGACCCAGGTGCACGGATCGCGATCTTTCGCCGGGTGAGCCTGGGATCTGGACGGCGACCCGGGCTCCGAGGAGCCGGGGCGCCGCCGCGAAGTCACGGTTCCGCTCTCACCTGTCGTGGTCACGCTCTGCGGGATCTGCGCACGCGGCGCCTGTGCACGCCGGCCTGTGCATGCGGCATCTGTGCTGACCTGTCGTGGTCAGACACCGCCGACGACCGCATTGATGGCGTCGACGAGTGCGCGAGGCTCGTCGACGCTGAGGTAGAGCCGGGCGAACTCCTCGTCAGCCAATTCGATGACCACCGCCGGGCCATGTCCGGTGACGTTCCAGAATGACCGCTCGCCCTCGCGGATGAAGGTGCCCGACCACTTGTAGCCCGGGACCGCCAGCCCAGGGTTGCGCACACCCTTGAACTCCCGGCTCGCACCTGGGTCGTAGGTTGCCCCGCGCACGTGGCTGAGCGGGAACTCCATGGCGCTCGTCAACGACCAGAATCTGTCGAGGCAGCGCGGCTCGATCCGCAGCGTGCTGTCGGTGATCGTCACGGACGTGCTCATCGCGCGGCCTCCTCGGTCGTGGTCTCGGGCGTGGTCGAGGTCGTGGGCTCGGCCAGGTGGGGCAGATGTGCTCGGGTGAGCAGGCGCGCACCGAGCAACTGGGCTGCGGTGCGTGATGGGGAGGTGTCCGTCCCTCCGGATGCGCCTTTGCCTGCCGCGGTGCCTGCCGCGGTGCCCGCTGCCGGGCCTGCGGCGGTGCCTCCTGCACTACCGCCGGAATCGCCCTGGTGATCGGCGGTGGTGAGAGGAGCGAGGCATCCGGCGACGAGCGATCGCACCTCGGCGTCGCGAGGGGCGAGTTCGAGGAGCGCGACAAGGACGAGGTCGAGGCTTTCGTCATCGAGCGCGCAGCCGCCCGCAGCCGGCCCCGGGCGCTGCAGACTCGCATCGCCCAACGCCTGGCGCAGAGCCGCGACGAAGAGCCCACGCTTGCTCCCGAACGCGCCATAGAGGCTCCCGCGGTGCAGCCCCGTCGCCGTCACGAGGTCGTCGACCGATGTCCCCTCGTAGCCGGTCGCGAGGAATGCCCGCCGCGCGGCTGCGACGACCTCGCTTTCGACGAAGCTCCGAGTGCGTCCCACACTTCAAGGATGAGGCAACAAGAACGATCAGTCAAGAACGATCAGTCAAAAACGATCGCGGGCGCCACGTTGAGCCCAGTCACGCGTCAGTTGGGCCGCGGGAACTACTCGACGACACCACGTGGAGCGAAGGGGCACAATCGCCGGTATGCCGTCGGCCCGCACCTTCGCATTCCACGCTCCCTTGTGGCGCCACGACGGCGGTGGTGGGGCGTGGTGGTTCGTCACGGTGCCGTTCGACGTGTGCGACGACATCGAGGAGGCCACCTCGGTGCGCGGCGGCTTCGGGTCGATCCGCGTCGAGGCGATGGTCGGCGCATCGGTGTGGCGGACGTCGCTGTTCCCGAGCACGCGGGCGCGCTCGCTCATCCTGCCGGTCAAGAAGTCCGTCCGCGCCGCCGAAGGTCTCGCCGAGGGCGGGGCCGTCGAGGTGTCAGTGACCGTGATCTGACGGGTGATCAGGCTCGGTCGCGGGCACGGCGTGCTCCACCTCGGCCAGCCACACCCGCGCGGAGGCGTCGGACGGCATACGCCAATCACCTCGCGGCGACAGGGAGCCGCCCCGCACGACCTTCGGCCCGTTGGGCAGCGCCGAGCGCTTGAACTGGTTGGCGAAATACCGCTTCAGGAACACCTGCAACCAGTGCCGGATCTCCGCCAGCGAGTATGCCGGCCGCCCACTCTCCGGGTAACCCGGCGGCCACTGCCCGGCCGCCGCGTCATGCCAGGCGTGCCAGGCGAGGAAGGCGATCTTCGATGGGCGCAGGCCGTGGCGCAGCAGGTAGTAGAGGGTGAAGTCCTGCAGGGCGTAGGGGCCGATCATCGCCTCGGTCGACTGCGGCTCGGTGCCCTCCTGGTGGGGGACGAGTTCGGGGGTGATCGTCGTGTCGAGGATCGACTGCAGGGTGCGCCCGACGGCGTCGGAGAACTGATCCGATGCGATAACCCAGCGGATGAGGTGTTGCATGAGCGTCTTGGGCACCCCGGTGTTGACGCCGTAGTGCGACATCTGGTCGCCGACCCCATAGGTGCACCAGCCGAGGGCGAGCTCGGACAGGTCGCCGGTGCCCAGAACGATCCCGCCGCGCTGGTTGGCGATCCGGAAGAGGTAGTCGGTGCGCAGCCCGGCCTGAACGTTCTCGAAGGTCACGTCATAGACCGGCTCGCCCGACCCGAACGGGTGACCCATGTCGCGCAGCATCTGGGTCGCGGCTGGGCGGATGTCGAGCTCGGCCCAGGTCACCCCGAGCGATTCCATGAGCGCGATGGCGTTGGACTTGGTGTGGTCGCTCGTGGCGAACCCCGGCATGGTGAAGGCCAGCACATCGGTGCGCGGCCGACCGAGCCGATCGAGTGCGCGGCAGGCGACGATGAGGGCGTGGGTCGAGTCGAGGCCACCGGAGACGCCGATGACGATCTTGGGTTGGCCGATCGCGCGCAGCCGCTGCTCCAGCCCCGACACCTGGATCGAATACGCCTCGTAACAGTCCTGCGCCAACCGGTCGGCGTCGTCGGGCACGAACGGGAAACGGTCGACAGCGCGCCGCAGCCCGAGGTCGGCCCGCGGTGGGCCCAGCACAAAACCCACCTCCCGGAACCGACCGGCCCGGTCGCCGAGCGCGCTCCGGTTGTCATCGAAGGTCCCCTGGCGCATCCGCTCCTGGCGCAGCCGTCCGAGGTCGATGTCGGCGACCGATCGCCTCGCCCCGGCGGGGAAGCGCTCGCTCTCGGCGAGCAGGGTGCCGTTCTCCCACACCATGGTCTGCCCGTCCCACGACAGGTCGGTGCTCGACTCGCCTTCTCCTGCAGCCGCATACAGGTATGCCGCGAGGCAGCGACTCGACGCCGACTCGCAGAGCATCGCGCGGTCGCGCGCCTTGGCGACGGTGATCGGGGAGCCGGAGAGGTTGGCCAGGACGGTCGCGCCGGCGAGGGCGGCCTCGGCCGAGGGCGGCACCGGCACCCACATGTCCTCGCAGATCTCGACGTGCAGGGCCAGGTCGGGCAGGTCAGCGGCCCGGAAGATGAGGTCGGCCCCGAACGGCACGTCGACGCCCAACAGCCGGATCGACCCGGTCGCATCGGCGCCGGCCGCGATCTGGCGCGACTCGTAGAACTCGCGGTAGGTCGGCAGGTAGGACTTCGGCGCGACCCCGAGCACGGTGCCGCGGTGGACGACGACCGCGCAGTTGTAGACCCGGCCGCGGGCCCGCAGTGGCGCCCCGACGACGAGCACCGGCAGCAGTTCCGCACTCGCGGCGACCAGCTCGGCGAGCGCCACCTCGACGGCATCCAGGAGCGGGTCCTGCAGCACAAGGTCCTCGAGCGAGTAGCCGGTCAGCCCCAGCTCGGGGAAGACCGCGATCGCGACCCCCTCGGCATGGCACTCGCGCGCGACGGCGAGGGTCGTGGCGGCGTTGGCTGCCGGGTCGACGAGCGCGAGCGGCACCGTGCACGCCGCCACCCGCGCGAAACCCTGGTCATAGATCGAGAAGAACTCCATGGGGTATGCCGTCCGCGCCTCTCCCGCTTGCCGGTTCGCTGCCCCGAGTCTGACACGGCAGACGACTCGACGTGCTCCACAGCAGGGAGTGTGCTGGCGAGACATCCTTACGCCGAGACATAGGTACGCCGCGCTTGGTCAGTCCGGGGCAGGGACCAAAACCAGTGGACGGGAGGGGGACCGCCACCGATCACCGAAGCGCGGCATACGCGGTAAGTGTCGCTTAGGTACGGTCTGTACACCAGGGCAAAAGGGTCAAGGAATCTTCAAATTTTTCCCGACCGCGCACAGTCGAAGTTAACCGGTGAGGGGGCCAGTCCCACGGTCGGGCGGTTGCCGTCGGTGAGTATTGTCGGCCGCGTGACTGGAGCTGAGGTCAACATGTTCGGACAGGTGGTCGGTGCTCCGGTGCGCTCGTGGTCGGGTGCCCGACGTCCCGAGCCGATCACGCTGCGCGGCACGTCGATCGACCTCGTGCCGCTCACCGATGAGCATGTGGACGGTCTGTATGCCGGGTGCTGCCGCCCCGAGGACGACGCCCGCTGGAGCTATATCCCCAGTGGTCCGTTTCGGTCGGTCGACGGGCTCGCCGCCGACCTTGCAGCCCGTCGGCGAGCCGGTTTCCTGCCGTTCGCGCTGCTGGACCCGGGCACCCAGCAACCGCGCGGGATGGCGAGCCTGCTGCGGATCGAACCGGCGATCGGCACGATCGAGGTGGGCTACATCGTCTACTCGCCCGGCTTGGCCCGCACCCGCGCGGCGACCGAGGCGATGGCCCTGTTGGCCCGGCACGTCTTCGACGACCTCGGCTATCGCCGGTACGAGTGGAAATGCGACTCCCTCAACGACGCCTCGCGCCGGGCCGCCGTCCGGCTCGGCTTCTCGCCCGAGGGGGTCTGGCGCCAGGCATCCATCACCAAGGGCCGCAACCGCGACACTGCCTGGTTCGCCATGACCGACGGCGATTGGCTCAAGCTGCGACCGGCATACGAGCGGTGGCTGGCCGGCAGCACCGAGACGAGGCAGCGCGAGTCGCTCAGCGCTCTCACCGCCGCCGCACTGGCGCCATCGGAGGGCTGACCGGGCGGGTGGGTCGCCTGCCGAGGCTGGCTAGGCTGAGTGGTCGTGGCTACCTTCGCGCCCTTCCGCGCCGTGCGTTTCCGCCGGGACCCCGCAGGCTCCGGCGGCTCTGACCTCGGCGACCTCGTCGCTCCGCCTTACGACGTGCTGTCCGACGCCGACGTCGCGGCGTTGCGGGCCCGCCACGAGCACAACATCGTGCACATCGACGTCCCGGCTCCCAGCGCCACCACGCCGGACCGGTATGCCGTCGCAGCTCACCTGCTCGACGCATGGCTGTGCGAGGGCGTGCTCGTGCGTGATGACAAGCCGTCGTTCACGATCTATCGGATGCAGTTCGTCGACGAGGTGGGTCGGTCCCGTGATCTCGTCGGTGTGCTCGGCGCCTTGGAGGTCGTTGACGCGGGAGCTGGGCGGGTGTTGCCGCACGAGCGCACGACGCCGAAGGCGTCGACCGACCGGCTCGACCTCACCCGCGCGACCCGCGCCAACCTGTCGCCGGTCTGGGGCCTGTCGCTGGCCAGTGGCCTCACTGCCGAGCTCGCCGCACCCGGCGCACCGCTGGGCGAGGTCACCGTCGACGGAGTGCGCCATGTCGTCGAGCGCGTCACCGATCCGGAGCGGATCGCCCGGATCAGCGCGATCATCGCCACTGACGACGTGCTCATCGCCGACGGGCATCACCGCTACGGCATCGCCCGCCGGCTGCGCGACGAGGTGGTGGAGTCATGGGCGGGCATCGGGGCCACCCTCGCGTTCGTCGGCGAGTTAGTTGCCGATCAGCTGTCCATCGACGCGATCCACCGACTGGTCAGCGGCGTCGATCTCGCCGAGCTGCGGTCCCGCCTGGAGCGCGACTTCGTCCTCACTGCCGGCCCGCGACTCACAGCTGAAAACCCAGCGAGCTCAACCGGCGCTGACAATGCCGACAGCGCAGCCAGCGCTGCCGGTGCGGGCGGAGCCGAAGTGCTCGCAACGCTCGTGGACCAGGCCCGCCTGGCGTTGCTCACCCCCGACGGCGAGGTCACCTGGCTGACTGCGCGCGAGGGTGCGTTCGACGGCATACGGGCTCTGGATGGAGCGTGGCTGGAACACACCCTGGGCGGCTCAGCAGCCGTGCTGGACTACCAGCATGGAGTGGCCGAGACTCTCGCGGCACTGCAGGCCGGCCGCGCCACGGCCGCGATCCTCATCCGGCCGACCAGCCTGGCCGAGATCGAGCGCACCGCTCGGGAGGGGCTGCTCATGCCGCCCAAGTCGACCTTCTTCACCCCGAAGCTGCGCACCGGGTTCGTCATCCGCCCCCTCGACGGGCAGTGATCCGGCAGGGATCCGGAAGGGCGCGATCAGGCGGTGACTGGTGCCGCCGCCAGGCCGCCGAGCGCGTCGATCTGGTCGAGTGAGCCGAAGGCGATGAGTACCGACCCGATCGCGAGCACCGTGTCGTCATCCGGGTTGGGCTGGAAGGGCAGCCGCGGGCCGGGGCGATAGGCCAGCAGCCGCGCGCCCGATCGGTGTTCGAGGTCGAGGTCGCCCAAACGCTTGCCGGCCAGCGGTGAGTGCACCGTGACACGCACCTGCTGCACCCGGAAGTCGAGCTCATCGTCGTGCATGACGACGTCGAGGAACTCGGCGACATGCGCTTGCAGCGCGAAGGCCGCGATCCGCCGACCACCGATGAGCTGGGGATTGACCGCTCGGGTGGCGCCGGCCAAGGACAGCTTCTCCTTGGAGTCGACCGTGCGCGCTCGGGAGATGATGACCAGGTCGGGGCGCAGGGCGCGGGCCGAGAGGGTGAGATAGACCGTGTCGGCGTCGGTCTCGAGAGTGGCGACCAGCGCCCTCGCCCGGTGGACACCGGCCGCGATGAGCACCTCGTCACGGGTGCAGTCACCGACCAGGTGCGGGTCGAGCAGCTGCACGACCCGCTCGGGCACGGTGTCGACGACGACGACCTGGGCGCCCATGGCCTTGAGGTGTTCGACCGCCGAGCGCCCGACCCGGCCATGGCCGCACACGATGACGTGGCCGCTCATGGCGGCGATCCGCCTGTCCATCCTGCGCCTTTCGAAGTAGCGACGGACCTCGCCCTCGGTGATGGTGCCCACCATCACGGTGAGGTTGTAGAGCGCGATCCCGACACCCATGATCATCAGGCTCGTCGAGAAGACCTTCATGGCCGTCGTGGGCTCGTGCACCTCGCCGTAGCCGACGGTCGTCATCGTCATGCACGTCTGATAAAGCGCATCGAGGAAGGTGTAGCCCAGGATCATGTAGCCGACGACGCCGTATGCCGTGACGGCCACGAGGCCGCCGAGGGCAAGCGCGAAGCGCCGGATGTTGCTCACGGGCGCTATTCAACCGCGTGTTCCCCGGTTGTGGGCCGGAGAGTTCACCTCGTCTTGTCGCCCAGTTCGCGCAGTTGGCTCGGATTCGCCGGCGGCGGCTTGGGCCCCATCGGCGCGCTGGTCTCGTTAGGCTCCGGTCGGATGACCCGCACGACGACGTGTGACGAGAGAAGGTCGGCTGCATGAGCGCGCAGACGTTCGACCCGACGGCCAGTGACCCCGGCAGGGGCAACGACACCGCCGAGCACCACGAGACCGGCGAGCACCACGAGACCGGCGAGGCTGCGGAGGTGAGCCGCACGGCATACCCTGCTCGGATTGCCGTGGTCGGTGCGGGACCCTCCGGGCTGTTCGCCGCGCAGGCGCTGCTGGCCCAACAGCAGGTGCCGGTCACCGTCGATGTCATCGACCGGCTGCCGACGCCCTATGGCCTGCTGCGCTACGGCGTCGCGCCCGACCACACGAGCATCAAGTCGGTGGCGACCGCGCTGGCGAAGACCTTCGACCATCCGGGGGTGCGTTTCCTCGGGCACGTGGAGTTCGGCAGCGACACGACCCGCGAGGAACTGCTCGCCTGCTACGACGCAGTCGTGTATGCCGTGGGGGCCAGTGAGGACATGCACCTCGGGGTCGCGGGGGAGCACCTGCCGGGGTCGGGCTCGGCGCGGGAGTTCGTCGCGTGGTATTCGGGGCACCCGGACGCGCGGCCACAGTCCCTGGCCGGAGTGCGCGCCGCCGCCGCGATCGGGGTGGGCAATGTGGCGGTCGACGTCGCGCGCATCCTCGCCAAGGACGCGACGGCGTTGGAGACGACCGACATGCCCGACCCGGTGCTGGCCGAACTGCACCGGCACGAGGTCGACGACATTTGGGTCATCGGCCGGCGCGGGCCGCACCATGCGAGCTTCACGACGGTGGAGTTGCGCGAGCTGGTGGCCACGCCCGGCGTCCAGGTGACCGTGACCCCCGACTCGTTCGACGGCATACCGGAGGATCTCGATCGGCGGGCGCGAACCAATGTCGAGGTGCTGCGCGAGGCGGCTGCGCGCGAGGTGCCCGGGGCCCGGCGGCGACTGCACTTCGCCTTCTGGCGGCGGCCGGCGGCGCTCGAGGGCGTCGATGCGGTGGAGGCGCTCGTGCTCGAGCGCACCCGGCTTGACGTCGACGGCCGGGTCGTCGGCACCGGGGAACTGGATCGGCTGCCGGTGCAGTTGGTGTTGCGGTCGATCGGTTACCGCTCGATCCCGTTGCCGGGGGTGCCCTTCGACGAGCGGGCCGGTGTCGTGCGCAATGTCGAAGGGCGAGTGGTCCACGCGGATGGGTCGGTCGCTGCCCGGGAGTATGTCGTCGGCTGGATCAAGCGCGGACCGGTCGGGGTCATCGGCACCAACAAGAGCGACGCGGCGCAGACGGTGCGACACCTGATCGCCGACCTCGCGTCTGGTGGCGGTGACGGTGACGGTGACGGTGACGGTGACGGTGACGGTGACACTGGCGGCGCTGCTGGTGCTGGTGGTGTTGCTGGTGCTGGTGGTGTTGTTGATGCTGGGCGGCCCGACATCGAGCAGGTGTGGGCGGCGCGCGGCTTCCGGGCAACGAACCTGGCCGACTGGCACGCGATCGACGCGGCCGAGATCGCCAGAGGAGTCGCTGCCGGTCGGGCCCGGACCAAGATCGCGAACTGGCACGAGTTGCTCGAGCTGTGCCGCCAGGCCCGCCCCGGCGCCGCTCCCGACACCTACCTGGTGCCGTAGGACTCCTGGCGAAACGACCGGTACGCGAGGGCACCCGCGGCAAGCAGCCACAGGGTGAGCCCGACCCAGGCGCCCGCGAAGGTCGAGGCCGTCGCCCCCTCGACCGACCCGGGCACTGCTACGGCCTGGACGAGGATGGTGCCAAGTAGCGCCGCCGAGGCCGCCCGTGCGGCGTCAGCCACCGGAGGAACCATGGCGGAGATTGCCGCGACGATCAGCGGCAGGATGATCAGCAAGAACAGCGACACCGTGACGACGTAGGCGCCCTTGCGCAGGATGAGCGCAGCCAGATAGACCAGCAAGCCTGCCGCACTCGTCGCGGTGGCCGCGACGACGACGGACACCAGGTCCAGCACCAACCCGCGGCCGGGGATCCCTGCTCCCATGGCGATGGCGGCCGAAAGAAATGCGGGAGCCAGCGACACCGACACCGTGAGGATGCCCCAGGCGAGCACTCTGCCGAGGAAGAGTTGAGGAGTCCACGGGACCCACAACTTTGCCCCCGCCAGCACTCCTTGTTCGATGTCGCGAGTGACGTAGTTCGAGGTCATGACGGTGACCACGATCAACGCCGCGAAGGTAGCAGCTCCACCGATATCGGCCACTCGCAAGTTGAGGGTCTCCTGGAGGCTCGGGGTCCGGGCGACAACAGTCATACCCACCCCGGTGAGCACGCTGATGACCAGGCAGACGATCGCCCCCACTCGGGCGCCACCCACGGCGAGGGCTCGCCGTAACTCGGCTGCGACGACTCGGCGCAAGATCGTGGACGTCATCGGGTTGCCTCCGTGATCGCTGGGTGCCGTTCCGTGTGCGAGGTCTCTTCCAGGTAGACGTCCTCGATGCCGCGTGTCGCGGCGACGATTCCGGTCACCCTCACGTGGGCACCCGCCGCCGCCGATGCCACGACTCCCGCCACCCAGGGCACGTCACGGCCGATGACGTGGACCCGGCCCGGTTCGAGGGTGGTCTCGGCTCCGGCCCGCGTGAAGGAGGGCTGCAGGGTCTGCGGGTCGTCGCAGGTGACGAGCACGCCGGGGATGGCAGCCGCTCTCAAGGATTCAATCGTCCCTTCGCGAGAGGCCACCCCGTCGGCCAGGATCACGAGACGATCGGCGACGAGTTCGAGTTCGCTCAGCAGATGTGACGAGAGCAGGATGCACCGGCCCGCCTCAGCCGATGATCGCAAGTAGTCCCGCATCCACTTCACGCCCTCGATGTCCAGGCCGTTGACGGGTTCGTCCAAGACGAGTGTCTTGGCCTCTCCCACGAGCGCCGATGCCAGTCCCAGGCGCTGGCGCATGCCCAGCGAGTACCCGCCCACGCGCTGCGTCGACGCGCCGCTCAGTCCCACGATGTCGAGGTAGGTTCTTACGTGGTCGCGCCGCGCGCCGAGCAAATCCGCGACGTAGTTCAGGTAGCCGACGCCGGTCATGGTGGCCGGGACCGTGGCGTGGCCAAGGAATGCACCGAGCGTCCGGCCCGCATCATCTGTCTCTCGATACGCTCGACCGTCGATAAGGGCCGTGCCTGCGTCAGGTGACAAGAGGCCGCAGAGGACCTTCAAGGCGGTCGTCTTGCCCGACCCGTTCGGCCCGACGATGCCGGTCACCGAGCCGTCCGGCACCTCGAAGCTCAGCCCGCACAGGACACGGTGCTCCCCGTACGCCTTGTGGACATTGTCGAACCTGATCACGGCTCCTCCTGATCTGCGACACGCTGGTCGTCGACGTGCTGATCTGCGACCTGCTCGGGTGGGCCAAGTGGTGCGCCGGCCTCAGGCGCCGCGGTCGGTCGACCGACACTCACCAGGCTCCAGGGGGCGCTGGCCGTCAGGTATGTCGCAACCAGCCTTCGACTGGGGTATGCCGTGATCGTCGCCACCCCCCACTGTGTCGAGGGCAAACGCCGTCGAACGGTCCACTGCACGGCTGAGCGACTCACGTGGTCCTCCGTGCACCCGAAGAACGACCAGCGGCGGTACCGCAGGACGTTTCCCGCCACGTGCACCCGACCGGACAGCAGCTTGAGGAGAGCGACGGCACTCCCGAAGGCAAGCAGGACCGCACCCACGCCGAACCACCCGAGGGAATCCCGGCGGGAGACGAGCAGCGATATCGCCACGAGCAGCGGGACCGCGCTCCAGAGCACCCTGACACTCGAAACACCGGAGAGCGTGGGAAGGGCATCCCCGGTCAACGCCTGCGCCAGCTCCCGGGCTCTAGCCTCCCGGAAGGCTGGGAACCGGAGGTGGTCGGTTCCGGTGGCATGGGCAAGATCGGCGGTGCTGATTGTCAACCTCCGGGTCCCCAGGAGCACGTCTGCCGGGCCGGTCTTGAGCCGCACAGCGGAAGCGGAGCCCGCCGCGATCACGTGTCGGCGCCGATCGAGAACGCCGTACGCGACTGTCCAGGTCCCGTCGCGCTCCTCGTGCACCTGGATGCCGTGCAATCTCAGGTAAGCGGTCGTCAGCCCCAGCACCACGGCCAGGGCGACGGCCGCGGCCGCTAGTGGTCCCTCGCTCAGGCGGAGATTCGGGGCGATGAGCGGGGCGACATCTCCGAGCAGCTCATACCCCGCGAAGCCCCCTGCGGCCGCCAGGGTGAGGTTGGTGAGGTAGGTCGCCACCATTTCGTGTCGATCAGGAGCGAACGCGGTCAGCCGCCCCAGGTCTCCCGCTGCGTCGACCGCCGTCGCAGGAGTCATGTGCGGTGTGACCGCATCGGACTCGTATGCCGCGCCGAGCGATGGTTCACCTGAAGCGTCCGCCGGCCGGACCGGCGCGCGTACGAGCAGCGCCTCGAGGCGCCGAGCCACCCGACGATCCACGCCGGCGAGCATGAACGGATGTGCGGCCCCCCGGAAGGAAATCGAGACGCTCGCCAGGCCGGCCGGTCGAAGGTGCCACGGCTCGTCGACTTGTACCGCACTGATGTCGCCGCGATCTCCTCGTCGCACGATCGGGAAGATCCACCCCTGTCGGAAGATGATTCGGTCTCCGCTCACGTCGATGGCGTGGGTGAGCACCGCAAGAATGGGGTTGATGATCCCGGTTGCGAGCACTGCAAGCCCCAACCACACCATGACGGGGTGCGGAATCCACGAGATCTGCGGCAATACGCCGATGAGGATGAGTCCGATCGGGAGCAGGCCCTTGAGGTCGCGCAGGTAGCTGGTCGCCATGAGCCATGGACTGTTGCGCACTTCCATCAGCGGCTCTGGAGTGATCGAACGACCGTCGCCAAGGGTTGGGTCTTTGAGTGGATGCTGCTGGCGGATCGGCAGATTCTTCACCGTAGCCCCTGTGGTTCGGCGATCCGCGTGAGTAGTGACTGTAGAGAATCGGCGACATCACTTGACAAGGGAGGTATCTCCGGCAGTGCACCAATCCCGCGGATCACCACCCGCTTGAGACGCAGCATACGCATGAGCGGACCTTGTCTCAGGTCGACGGTGAGGATGGCCGGAACCCGAACAGCAACCTCTGTGACGAGAAGCCGACCGGTGATGAGCAGGAATTGATTCCGCGAGGCACTGATTCTCGTCCACCTGACCAGGCGTGGATTCAGAATCGCCAGGTCGATGACGAGGACAGCCGCAGCCACGCCTATCAGTATCCGGAGTGGTGTCGACCAGGATTCACTCGCCCACTGGGTGCGCGCCAACTCCAGCAGACCTGTGAGGACCGCGAACCCGCCCGTGGAGCGAAGTCCTTCGTAGACCAGCACGCCTCGCGGTAGGCCGACCACCTCCACGGCTTCCGTGGTCGCGGAAAACTGCGTTACTCTCATGGGAGCCCTTCGGGGTTCTGGAGGTCGGAGGTCCGGGGTCAACGTCAATTGCATCTCCCGGGCCTCCGACCTCCAGCTTTGGTGGAAGGTCCACTGGCTAGATGCCTAGGCGATCACGAATCCATCGGATGATGGTGTCCCAGGAGACGGAAAGGATCCACCCGACGACCGTGGTCCAGTTGTTAAAGGCCCAGGCGACGACCTTGCTGATGACGTTGTAGCCGTATCGCCAGACGACCGACCAACACCACTGAATGAAGCGTAGGAAAACACTCCACATATTCTTCACCTCCTTCGCTAGTAAATCCGTTAGCCGTGTATCGGACCTGGTCCGAATCGTTGGTTAACGAGGTGTCTGTGACGGTATGGCCCCCAAGTGACCCCTGCAACCGGAAGTCTCATGATTCGAGACGTTCGCCCCTTGGGGCGACCGGAATTTGATCTATCCCCCCGGTTTAGGGGACGTAAGGCGTCAATGACGCCGCCCCCCATTTGGGGGACTCCGGCATTTTCCGTGAAATGCGTAACGGCATCACATGCCTGAGCGGGGGCAAGCGAACGGCGCCGGACCGCTCCGTGGAGCAGACCCGGCGCCGTCGCGTTGCGGGCAGTGGACTGGCGATCAGCCAGAGGTCAGGCGAGCTTCATCCTCGGCTCACCGTTGAGCAGGCCGGTGCCGGCGATCGTGCACGTTCCACCCTTGACGGCGCCGCCGTTGTAGGCCATCCGCACGCAGCTGCGCTCGGCGAGCTGGCCCCAGTAGTTCGGGTGCAGCGACTCCTGGATGAAGTAGTTGCTCGTCGCCGTCGACACCGTGCGGATCTGGTCGATCCACTCGGTCTTGTCTACGGCACCGGAGTTGGTCCAGGACGTCAGGCCCTTCTCCTCGAGCAGGCCGACGGTGTTTTCGCAGAGCCGGCGGCCGTTGAAGGCTGACTGCAGTTCCAGGATCTTCGCTCCCGCGATGCCCGAGTCGGTGACCGCTCCGCGGACGGCACCGTTGATCGTCGGCAGGGCGGTGGCGTTGGCCCAATCGGCATCCTTGTTCCAGAAGCCGCAGCCGCCGGTGTTCTGCCGGGTGTAGCCGCTCTGGCTGTATCGGAAGCCGGCCGCCGACGGGATCGGCGATGGGTAAGTCTGGACGACCAGGGTCCACCCCGTGTCGGCGTAGCCGGCGTTGCGCATCGCCTGGCGCACGTTGAGCAACCCGTTCTTGATCTTGGCGCGCACCGCGGCGACGTTCGTCGAGGTGAAATTGGCCTTCACCGACGCGTCGTCATAGCAGTAGTCCGGCCACCAGGACGGCGAGGTGAGGAAGTCGGTGACGCACGACTGCACGACGCTGGCGAAGTTGAAGTCGTTGCCGCCGATGCTCACGACGACCATCCGCACGTTGTGCGTTGTCGCGAAGGTCTGCAGCATCTTGGCCTGGCCCACCTTGCCGCTGCCGAGGTCGGCGAAGTCCAGCCCGGGCTTGACGTAGCCGTCCGACGAGGTTGCCGTCGCGGTCGTCGCGCCAGAGCACGCGAGGTCGACTCCGCCGACGCCACCGCCGATGTATGCCGACGCCGACCAGCTCCGGTGACAGCGCACGATCTGCTCGGCGGTGCGGCTCGCGTTGTCGTAGTAGGCGCTCGACCCGAGCGCGTCGATGAGGCTCGACCCGTTGTTGGTGTTACCGGCCCAGCGCCCGGCTTCGCCGGAGATGTAGGAGTCCCCGAGCGTGGCGACATACGGCGTGCCGACCCCCGGCCCGTCGGCAGCGGCCGGCGTCGCGGTCACGAGGGCGGCGCCGCCGAGCGCGGCCACGAGCAGGCCGGTCACGGCATACCGGAGGCGCGCGAGGCGACCCGAGCGGCTGGTGCGGCGCGTGGCGGTGGCCGGCGCAGGCATGGGCGCGGGTTTGGGCATGGGCGTGGACACGTGGGCTCCCATCGACGGTGATGCGACGTGGCAGCGCGCTCCCCGGCCCAGCCGCCGTGACGAACTCTGACAGATCCGGCACCCTGACGCGAGGGAAAGGGCGAAACTCCACCACCCTCGTATGCCGGTATGCCGGGTCGCCTGCTCCCCGCGGCTCAGCGGCCCGCTCAGAGCCTGGAGCGGAAGGTCGCGACCGACGCGGCGGACCAGTCGCTGTGATCGTTGGTCCAGCCCTGCTTGTCGAGGAAGAGGCGGTGCGAGTTGGCGGTGGCGTGGCCGATGACGTCGCTGCTGGCGATGCCGTAGGTGGACTGCAGCTGCCGCACCAGCGCCAGGGCGGCATTGACCTGAGCGGCCCGGCCGAGGATCTGCTGTTCGGCCCACAGGCTGGAGTGGCCCTGCAACGACTGGACGATCTCGATGCCGATCGCCACGTGGTTGAGCCCGATGGTGTGCCGGCATTGCAGGGTGAGCGGCACGAGTTGGTGGACGACGCCGGCGTAGTCGATGACGTAATGGGCGCAGGTGCCCGGGTATTCGCCGCGATTGCTGGTGTTGGCGGCGAAGGTCGACCACGCGCCCTGCCAGCTGTCGCCCGTGGTGAAGTGCAGGACGATGACCTTGGGGGCGAGCGCGGAGCTCGCGATGCCGTAGTGCCGCTGCGAATACGCAGCCATCTGATCCTGCCGGGTCTGCGGGTAGGGGATGGGGTTCTGCGCGATCTGTATGCCGGTGCCGCTCGCCCCCGGAGCTGGCGGAGTCGGCGCGCTGGACAACGACCGGGTGGGCTTGGCAGTGGCGCTCGGTATGCCGGTCGGTGTCGCTGCCCCAGTGGTCGCGCTGGCGGTGTTGGTCGGGTTGGTCGGGTTGGTCGGGTTCGTCGGGTTCGTCGGGTTCGTCGGGTTCGTTACAGCGGTCGTGGGTGACGCCGCGGTCAAGGGCGAGGTGACGGCGGCGGTCGAAGCGGAGGCCGGAGAAGCGGAGACCGCCGTGGGGTCGGGTCCGGGCGAGCAGCCCGTGAGGGTGAGCGCCATCGCGAGTGTCGCTGCGACGGAGGCGAGGGCGGCGCCCGACCCCACGGCATACCTGGCAGGGGTGCGCGGTGCCGACATGTCTGCCAGGCTATCGACGACAGCGCGATGTAAGCGCTTTCTGGCAACCCAGCAGAGCACAGCAACCTCAGCGCACAGCCCAGCCCAGCAGCCCAGCCCAGGAGAGTGGCGCAGTGACCGAGCCGTGGTGGAAGACGTCCGTGGTCTACCAGGTCTACCCGCGCAGCTTCGCCGACGGCAACGGTGACGGCGTCGGCGACCTGCCCGGCCTCATCGACCGGCTGGACCATATCCACGCCCTCGGCGCGGACGTGCTCTGGGTGTCGCCGTTCTATCCCTCGCCGCAGGCCGACAACGGCTATGACATCAGTGACTACCGCGACGTCGACCCGCTCTTCGGGACGCTGGGCGACGTCGACCGGCTCATCGCTGAGTTGCACTCTCGCGGAATGAAACTCGTCATCGACATTGTCGTCAACCACACGAGCGACGAGCACCCCTGGTTCGTCGAATCGCGGTCGGACACGACCAATCCCAAGCGCGACTGGTATTGGTGGCGACCCCCGCGCGCGGGTCGGGCGCTGGGCGAGCCGGGTGCCGAACCCACCGACTGGACGGCGTTCTTCAGCGGGCCCGCGTGGGCGCCCGATGCGGCCACCGGGGAGTACTACCTGCACCTGTTCGACCCCAAGCAGCCCGATCTCAACTGGGAGAACCCCGACGTGCGCGCGGCCGTGGCCGACATGCTGCGGTGGTGGCTGGCTCGGGGCGTCGACGGCTTCCGGTTCGACGTCATCAACCTGGTGTCCAAGCAACTGCACCCGGACGGCACCGGCATCTATGCCAACGGGCCGCGGATCCACCAGTTCGTCCAGGAGCTCGCGGCGGCAGCGTGGGCCGATCGCGAGACCCCGATCATCACCGTCGGCGAGTGCCCCGCAGCCACGGTGTCCGACGCGCAGCTGTTCACCGACCCCGCACGCGGTGAGTTCGACATGGTCTTCCAGTTCGAACACATGGGGGTCGACCACGGTCCCGCGGGCCGCTACGACATCCGACCCGTCGACCTCGTCGCGCTCAAACGCGTTCTCGCCCACTGGCAGACGGGTCTGGCCGAGGTCGGCTGGAACTCCCTCTACTGGTGCAACCACGACCAGCCTCGGCCGGTCTCGCGCTACGGAAGCCGCAACCCGGCATACCGGATCGCGTCTGCGAAGGCCCTGGCCACGGTGCTGCACCTGCAGCGGGGCACGCCCTACGTCTACCAGGGCGAGGAGCTCGGGATGACGAACTACCCGTTCACCGACCTCGCCGCGCTCGATGACGTCGAGTCGCGCAACTGGTCTCGGGAGGCGCTCGCTGCCGGTATGCCGTTCGAGCAGGTCCTCGCGGCGGTCAACGTCCAGAGCCGCGACCATGCCCGCACCCCGATGCAGTGGGACGCGTCGCCGCACGCGGGGTTCACGACCGGGACACCGTGGCTGCCGGTCAACCCCAACTACCCGACGGTCAATGCAGCCGCGCAGGTCGAGGACTCTGACTCGGTGTTCGCCCACTACCAGCGGCTCATCCGGCTGCGCCGCGAGGAGCGGCTCGTCGTCGACGGCGACTTCACGCTGCTGCTGCCCGAGCACCCGCAGGTGTTCGCCTTCCTGCGCCGCGTGCCCGTCGAGGCGGCCACCGAGTCGGCCACCGACCCGGATGCGCCGCGGGAGCTGTTCGTCGTGGCCAACCTCGGCGACGACGCCGTCGACGTCGAGCTGCCGGAGGGTTGGGAGGGCTCGGAGATCGTCCTGGCCACCAGCCCCGGCGAGGGCAGCGTCGCGGCTCAGACCGGTATGCCGTGGGGTCACCTGCTCCCCTGGGAGGCGCGCGTCCACCGCCGCTGATCTCAGGGTCGTGCGGGTTCTGCGGGGTCGGGCGAGGGTCGGGCGACTCGGCGTCGTCCAGGTTCAGCCCGCGGCGAGCACTCCGCGGTCGCAGTCGAAGGTGAAGCCGCGCTCGCGCAACCGCTCGACCAACGGCATACCGAGGCCCGTGGCGGGAGTGAGCACCCCGGCGGCGGCGGGCAGCCGATCCTCGTCGAATGCCAGCGCGAGCGCAGACTCGCCGAGCATCACGGCGGTGCCGTCATACCCCGGGTCGTAGTCAGCGCCGACCCGGGTGAGGTAGTCGGCGCCCGTCGAGGTGCGGGTCGAGATGACGAGCCGGAAGCGCCCGGCCGCCCGGGATTCCTCGCTCGGCCCCTCGCCGGGCTTGGGCAGCACCCGGTCGATGACCGAGCGTGAGGTGTCGAACGACATCGCGGCCACCAGCCCGGCGGCACCGGCGGCCATCCCGCCGGCCAGCACGGGAGCCGTTGCGGCAGAGCCGAAATCGACCACCTCGCGGTAGTGGAAGGCCCGTCCGTAGCGCCATCCCGACAGGGCATTGCTGCGCCGGACGATGCGGGAGTTGAACGGCCCCATGATGAAGGGGCCGGTCCAGCGTCCGGTCTGCGGGTCGCGCTCGACGGGGATCTGCTTGCGCGCCGCAGCCGCGACGCCGGTGACCTGCCCCCACACGCGCGCCAGGCCACCAGTTGCGGGCGCGGGCCGCACGTCGACCCGCGGCTGGGCCGGCTCGGCCATCCGGTCGGGGCTGAGCGCGTAGGGGTCGGCGAGGATCTTGCGGACCGCCGGCTCGCGCCGCGCGATGATCGTCTGCTGGCGCAGCGAGTCGATCGTGCCGCCGCTGATGCCGCCCTTGAGCGAGCGCACCGCCAGGGTCGTGCGGGTCAATTCGCCTTCCCCGTCGGTGGCGACCCGGTCAGCCGTGACGAGGACGCCGAGATCGGAGGGGATCGAGTCGAACCCACAGGAGTGCACGATCCGCGCGCCGGTGTCGACGGCGGTGGCGTGCCAGGTGTCGATGCTCTCCCGCACGAAGAGCAACTCTCCGGTGAGGTCGCAGTAGTGCGTCCCCGCGCTCGCGCACGCCTCGACCAGCGGCATCCCGAGCACGGCATACGGGCCGACGGTGGTCGCCACCACCCGGGCGCGGGCGGCGATCGCGGCGAGCGTCGTGGGTTCGGTGGCGTCAGCCTCGACGATGCCCCACTCGCTGGCACCGCGGGGCAGCTGTCGGCGCAGCGCTTCGAGCCGGAGTCGGTCGCGGCCGGCCAGCGCGATGCGCACGTCGTGCCCGGCGTGCCCGGCGTGCTCGGCGTGCTCGGCGTGCTCGGCGAGATAGGCCGCGGTGAGCCGCCCGACGAAGCCCGTCGCGCCGAACAAGACGATGTCGAACTCACGATCCGAGCGGTTGGTCACGCCGTCAGGTTATCGGTGGCCTTGCGCACGCCTTGACGTCACTCCCGGACTGCTGCGCTGGCCGCGGTAGGGTCCGCGCATGGCCGCACACCCGCAGGACGGCAGCCGCGCGTCGCGACGGGTCCTGGTGACCGGGGCGGCGTCCGGTCTCGGGTTGGAGTTCGTGCGCTGGTATGCCGTGCGCGGGCATCGCGTCCTGGCCACCGACCGGATCGCGCCGGCTGAGGTGCCCGCGGGGCTCCTCCCGGACGGAGCGACCTATCGACCGCTCGACGTCACCCGGGACGAGGACTGGGCGGGCGCCATGGAGTGGATGCAGCAGACCTGGGGCGGGCTCGATGTGCTCGTCAACAATGCCGGGGTTGCGGCCGGCGGTCGCCTCGACCTCATCGACATGGACGAGTGGCATCGGGTGCTCGACATCAACCTGCTCGGCGTGGTCCGCGGCTGCCGAGCGGCGGTCCCGCTCCTGCGCGCGCAGCGCGGCGGCACGATCGTCAACGTCGCCTCGGTGGCGGGCCTCGTCCACGCTCCGAGCATGGCGTCCTACAACGTGAGCAAGGCGGGCGTCGTCGCGCTGTCGGAGACGCTGCGCCACGAGCTTGCGCCGCACGGCATACAGGTGTCGGTCGTCTGTCCCTACTTCGTCCGGACGAACATCGCCAGCTCGATGCGCAGCGCCGACCCGGCCGCGCTGGCTGCCGCGCGCCACTATGTCGACGGGGCGCGGGCTACTCCCGAGGTCATCGTGCGGCGCGCGATGCGGGCGGTCGAGGCCGGGCGGTTCCTCGTGCTGACCGATGCGATGGGGCGGGTGCTCTCCTGGGGCAAGCGGCTCGCGGGCCCGCTCTATCGGCGGGCGCTGCGGGCGAGCGGGTAACAGAAGTCCAGGCGGGGCAGGGTCAAGCCGTGGAAGCAACTTGGCTGGTCAGGAGGCGTTCGTAGGCTTCGCGTGGGGTGAGCCAGTTCAGGCACTTCATGGGCATCTCGTTGAGTTCTTCGGCGATGGCGTTCAGGTAGGGCTGGTGGTCGGTGATGTCGGTGCCCTTGGGCAGGTAGCGGCGGATCCGCCGGTTGGTGTTCTCGTTGGTACCGCGTTGCCAGGGCGAGCGCGGGTCGGCGAAGTACACCTCGATGCCAGTGGCTTTCGCTAGGTGGGCGTGGCGGGCCATTTCGGTGCCCTGGTCCCAGGTGAGGGTCTTACGGAACAACGCCGGCAGCACACTGGTGTGCTGGATCAGGGCATCGGCGACGCCGGTGCTGTCTTTGCCCAGCGGCAGCCCGAGGATTGCGGTGAACCGGGTGGTCCGCTCCACCAACGTGGCTGCGGCGGTCTTGCCGGCCCGGCCGATGATCAAGTCACCCTCCCAATGCCCAGGGACTTTCCGGTCGGTCACCTCGGCCGGCCGGTCATGGATCGAACGCATCCCCACGATCGGGCCAGT
>JBGAQV010000001.1:0-65378 GCA_044220505.1 Dermatophilaceae bacterium | reverse complement strand
TCGCCACCCCGGCCCGGCGCTGGAAGTAAGACTCCCGCACGACGACCCCGATGATCCCGTCGCGCTGGAGCGCGACCCGCCGCCGATAGACGCTGCCTTCCTGGGTGATGAGATAGCGCGAGAGCAGGGTGTGGCCGAGGCCGGCATACCTATCGGCGGCCAGCAAGGGTGCCGTGAGCAGCGGGAGGAAGCCCGCGGCGGTGAGCGCCACAGGCAGGTCGAAGCGCCACTCGAGGACTCCCGCGAGCCCGGCCAGCGCGATCGCGGGAAGGATCGCCCGCACGAAGCGACGGCGACGCGCTGCCGGGCCGTGCCCCACCAGGGCAACCCGCAGCGGCTCGGGGTCGCCGAGCACTGCGACCCCGACCTCGATCGACACCTGCTCTGGCGCCGGAGGCACCAGCGGGGCGACGCCGGCTCCCCCACCAGGCTCGGCGCGACGAAGTCCTGTCGTGATCGCCGACAAGTGGGCGGCCCGGGCCCAGCGCAGCAGGAGCGGCCGGGCGAGCTCGACACCACGGATTCGCCCCTCCTCGATGCTCGTGGACCGGGTGGTGAGCAGGCCCCGCGAGGTGTGCAGGGTGCCGCCCGGGTGCCGGGTCAGCCGGAAGTCCCAATACGCGAGCACGTATGCCGTGACCGCCAACAGCGCGACCCACACGGTGCCGGCGACGACCAGGACGATCGCAGTGACCCACACTCCCCACGCCCGGAATTGGTCGAACGCGGCCTCGATCGGCCCAGTGACGGCGCCGATGAACTGCGTTCCGAAACCCCAGACGGCGAGTGCGGTGAGCAGGCCGCTCGTGGTGAGCGGGGCGTAGCGCACCCAGCGTGGATCCAATTGCAGGAGAACGGTTTCCGACACTGGCCCGACTGACGCCATTTCGGGATCGCCAGGTCCGGCGTCGCCTGCCCGGATCTCCTTGTCGTGCAGCAACTCCGCCCGCAACGCGTGGGCGACCGGTGCCGCCAGTGCGTCGAGCACGATGCGCTCGCTCAGCGTGCCCGAGGCGGTGCCGATCTCGACGCGCGCCAGCCCGAGCAGTCGGTGCCAGATCGGCGCCGTCACGTCGACCGTCCGCAATCGGTCGGCCGGAGTCGCCAGCAGCTTGCGGTTGAGCAGGCCGTGGCGCAACTCGATCTGGCCGCCGGTGATCCGATACCGGGTCGTGAACCATCGCGAAACACCGAGGGCCACGACGGCGATCAGAGCGGCGACGTCCCACCATGGACTGCGGTCGGAGGAGCGGCCGGTCACGAAGACCGCCAGCAGAGCCGGCAGGAAGCGCACCGCCTCCTGCACCGGGTGCACGAGCAGCATCCGGGCATCCAGTCGGCGGAATCCGGGATCGCTCACCGTCGCCGCCCGCCCTGTCGCCCGAGGAGACTCACGTGGCATCCCCGGAGTCGGACACGGTGAGCTCGGTGAGCTGCTCGACGAGGCTCACGGCCAGGTCGTGGTCGAGGCCGTGGATCCCCAACGGTCCCGCCGAGGACGCGGTCGTCACCCGCACCGACGCCAGGCTCAGCAGCTGGGACACCGGCCCGCGGGTGAGGTCGACGGTCTGGATTCGCACGATCGGCGCGATCCGCCGCTCCTGGTTGAACCATCCGGTCTGGGTGTAGACCGCCTCCGGGGTCACCTCCCAGCGATGCACCCGGTAGCGCCACTGCGGCATGACAGCCAGGTATGCCGTGCCGAGCACCACCGTGGCCGCCACCAGCCACCACTGCACCGGCCGAGGCGAAGCCGGATCGCGCCACCACCAGATCGCCTGAGCGGCGATGAGGGGCAGCAGCGAGCCCACCCCCTCGACGAGCCACAGCCACCGGGCACGCGGGGACACTCGATGCGTCGGCGGCCGCAATCGGTGCGCAACGGGCTCGGATTCGGTCACGTGGTCAAGCAAACCACCCCCAAGGCACCATCGGCAGGAGCGAGGGGCCAGGATGGGGGGCATGGCCGATCTGCGCGACACGACCCACATCGACGCGCCCGCACCCCTGGTCTACGACCTCATCTCGGATCTCACCCGGATGGGCGAATGGTCACCCGAGTGCGAGCGGGTGAGCTGGCGCGGTGGTGCCACCGAAGCCGTGAAGGGCGCTCACTTCATCGGCTACAACCGCCGCGGGACGCTGCGCTGGATCACCTTCGGCGCGATCACGGCCGCCGAGAAGGGTCGCCACCTGGCCTTCGACGTCTTCATCGGGCCCGCAGCGATCTCGCATTGGGAATACTTCATCGTCCCCGACGACGACGGCTCGGGATGCACCGTGGCCGAGGAGTGGACCGACCGGCGAGGGGCGGCCTCGCGGGCCATCTCCGAGCGCATCCTCGGCGACCGCCGCTCGCACAACCGCAGCGGCATCCGGCAGACCCTCGCCGCGCTCAAGCGTTCTGCCGAAGGCCAGCACCACCGCTGAGCCGAGGTCGGCAGTTCGGCCGCCGACCGGCGATGCGGCCGAGCGGCTCGGTCAGCGCCGCTGAGCCACCACGGCGTCGTATAACGCCTTGCGGGACAGGCCGGTGCGCGCAGCTTCGGCCGCGCACACGTCCTTGAGCCGCTCGCCGGCTGCAACTCGCGCCCGTATGCCGGTGACCACCTCATCCAGCGCGACGGGCTGACCTGCTGGCGCCCCGGCGACGACGATGGTGATCTCGCCCTTGACTCCCCCGGCCGCCCAGTGCGCCAACTGCGCCAGCCCCCCGCGGCGGACCTCTTCGTAGGTCTTGGTGAGTTCACGGCATACGGCGGCGGGGCGGTAGGGCCCGAAGGCCTCGGCGAGCGTCCCCAGGGACTCGGCCAGGCGGTGCGGCGCCTCGAAGAAGACCATGGTGCGCGGTTCGGTGGACAGGCCGGCCGCCACCCGAGCCCGGTCCCCCGCCTTGCGGGGCAGGAACCCCTCGAAACAGAACCGGTCGACCGGAAGGCCGCTGACGGCCAGCGCCATGAGCACCGCGCTCGGTCCGGGGACGGCCGTCACCCGGATGTCGGCTGCTACCGCCGCAGCGACCAGGCGGTAGCCCGGGTCGGACACCGACGGCATACCGGCATCGGTGACGAGCACGACGCGCGCGCCGTCGCGCAACAGCCCGAGGAGTTCAGCAGTCTGGGTCGCTTCGTTGTGTTCGTGGTAGCTGCGGATCCGGGCGGCCGGCTCGACGCCGAGCGCGCTGGTGAGCCGGCGCAACCGCCGGGTGTCCTCGGCCGCGATGACGTCTGCGGCGAGCAACTCGTCGGCCAGGCGGGGGGCGGCGTCGCGGGAGTCGCCGATGGGCGTCGCCGCGAGCACGAGCACTCCGGCAGCGGTCATGCCGGTCATTGTCGCAGGGTCGTCCCCAGCGCCACCGGCCCCCGGGCGTCAAGCGGACAGGATCTCAACGGTGGTGGTGACGCTGGTCAGCGACGGGGTCCGGGGAGTTGAAGAGAACCCGAAGCGACACGGCGGGTCGACGAGCGCGAGCGCCCCGAGGGGTATGCCGTCGAAGGTCCCTTCCAGCGCCACGACGCGACGGAGGTCCGTTGCGCCGTAGCTCTCGCGGCGTCCGTCGACAGCGATGCCTCGGGTGCGCACTCCGCGCATGACGACTCGGGCAACCGGATCGATCAGGCCCGCCCAGGTCGGACTGGTCGCGAGCGGGCTGGGCACCGAGCGCAGGAGGTGACCCAACGGCATACGGGGGCCCGCCTCCAGCCGGGCCGACAGCGACGGCGACGCGATCTCCCAGGTCGCGCCGGAGCCGGCGCCGGTAACCTCCACGGCGAACGGCTCGATCCGCACCTCGTCGAATTCATAGGTGCGCGAGACGAACTCGGCGACCTGATCGGACGGGGCGAGGAGGAAACGGCGCCCGTCCGGGCGTTCGACCATGGCATCGGCGAACGGCCCGAACGGAGAGTGCGGCCATCGGCCGACGACGATGCGAACGCCGCTCGCAGATCCGACACCGGCGATCTGGCCGTGGAACCGGTGCACCTCGCGGGGCCGGTTCAACGGCCTGCCACCCGCGTCACATGGATGAGCATCCTGCCTTCTGCCGCGGATTCAGGCATGCCGTTAACGATGAGATCCGCTCTCTCCCAGGGCTTCTCGATGTCGAGGAAGGGGAGCTCATGAGCATCCCACGCCGCCCAGAACTCCTCGGCCTCGGCCCGCGTCCGGCCCAGCACGACGTCGCGAGCCAGACCCCGATCGCGCGCCAGGCCACGGTCGGCCTGCACCCAGACGACGACCTGGGCGGGCGCAGCGAAGGCGGTCAGCGAGGCGCGGGCCGCCCCGACCCCTTCCACGACCAGCCAGGACGCCTGGGCCGGCACCTGGATGGCGCCGTCGCGACCCCGCTCGATCCACGCGTCGGGACGGTAGGCCACCGGGCGCCTGGCCGCCCACGGGGTGAGGACCTGTTCGATGAGCACGTCATCCCAGGCGATCGGGTCCAGGTGCCAGGCGATGTCGTCGGTGTGCACGAGCGGCGCATCGAGCACCGCAGCACACCGGGTCGCGGCGGTCGACTTGCCGCTGCCGCTGCCGCCGTCGACGAGGACGAGGGCCGGACGCTCGCGCCCCGCGGTGGCGGCGAGCACCTGGGCGAGGGCCGCGTCGTCGACGGACGTCCAGTCGGTGACGAGGGGTTCTCCGCGGTGCAGGGCCATGTCGGCGATTCTCGCCCATAGGGTGTGGCCGTGATCGAGCGCCGGGTGCTGCACCGCGAGGTCGTCATCGTCATGGGCCTGTCGCTCGGGGCGTCGGCGATCTGGTCGCTGCTGCGGATCGTCGAGCGCCTCACCCGCGAGGTGCCCCTTTCGGCACAGACCTCGGCCCTCAACACGAGCGTCACGCCCGACCGGCCGTGGCTGGACCTCACCTATCAACTTGTCGGCATCGCGCTGGCCGTGGTGCCCGTGGCCCTGGCCCTGCACCTGCTGGCGACGTCCGTGCCGCCTGGACCACCCGGCATACGATCCGCGCTGCGGGGCCTCGGGCTGGACAGCAGCAGCCCGTGGCGAGACCTCGGGCGAGGGACCCTGCTCGCCGCCGCCATCGGCATCCCCGGCCTGGGGTTGTATCTCGCCGCTCGCGCCCTGGGGGTCAACACTCAGGTCGCGGCCGCCAACCTCGGCCAGACCTGGTGGGCCGTCCCGGTGCTCATCCTGTCTGCGCTGCAGAACGGCCTGCTCGAAGAGGTCCTCGTGGTCGGCTATCTGCTGGCCCGGCTCGAGCAGGCGGGATGGACGTGGCGCTGGGCTGTGGCGGCGTCCGCGCTGCTGCGCGGTGCATATCACCTCTACCAGGGGTTCGGCGGCTTCGTCGGCAATGTCGTGATGGGGGTCGTCTTTGCCCTGGTGTGGCGGCGCACCCGGCGGGTGGGTCCCCTGGTCCTCGCGCACACCCTCATCGACGTGGTGGCCTTCCTCGGGTATGCCGTGTTGCACGGCCGGGTCGGCTGGCTCTGACCTCGCCGCCGACCTCCCCGCTTCACCCGCACGCGCACACGCAGGCAGGCCCGGCGCGGGTGCGCCGGGCCTGCCTGTCAATGCGTGGCTGCGCGGTCAGCAGCTCGACTTGTAGACGGCCTTGCCGCCGTCGCCGGCGAGGTTGTCCGCGGTGATGATGGTGAAACCCGTCTGGATCGTGGCCTTGACCGACTTGCCGGTCAGCGCCGCGTCGGCCTGGGTGATGCCGTCGGACCCGATGGTGCCCGGCTGCTGGGCGACGAGAGCCTGGACGACACCCTCCTTGAGGGCCTTGACCTGGTTGGGGCCGGCGTCGAACCCGACGATGGTGATGCCGGTCTTACCGGCCTGCTTCACGCCCGTCGCAGACCCTTCGGCGGAGAACAGGTTCGTTGCGAAGATCCCGATGATGTCGGGGTCCTTCTGCAGAGCGGAAGAGACCAGACCAGCGGCCGTGGCCGGGTCGTTGTGGCTGTACTGCACGCCGAGGTAGGTGAACTTGGCGTCGCCCTTGGCGGCCTCCTCGAAGCCCTTGACCCGGGCGTCGACAGTCGAAACGCCGGGGTCGGTCGAGATCACGAGAATCTTGCCGCCCTCGGGCTTCTTGGCCTTGATGGCCTCGAAGGCAGCCTTCCCGCCGCCGACGTTGTCCGAGCTGATCTGCGACACGGCGAAGGCCGGGTCGCCGACCGTGGTGTCGACGAGAACGACCTTGATGCCGGCCTTGGCGGCCTGCTCGAGCGGTGCCTGCATGGCCTTGACGTCCGTCGGGGCGATGAGCAGAGCGGCCGGCTTCGCGGCGATGACCGAGTCGACGATCGGCTTCTGGAGAGTGGGGTCGAACTTCTGGGGACCTTGGGTTTCGATCGTGTAGCCGAGTTCGGCTGCCTTGGCCTTGATCCCGCACTCCATCGTGATGTAGAACTCGTCTCCCGCGACGCCCTGGACGAAGGCGATCTTCTTGTTCGCAGCGGCACCGCTCGCGCCGGACGTCGCAGCCGTGTCGGTCTTGGCGCTGCTGCAGCCGGCGACGGCCAAGGCCGCGATGGCTGCCACAGTGGTGAACTTGGCGATGGACCTCATTGTCATGCCTTTCTGATGGGGATTTCGTGGGATTTCACTTGCGTGCTTTGCCACCACGCAGCGACGCCGCGCGGCGCTGCTGGTCGACGAAGACGGCGGCGACGAGGATCGCTCCGACGGCCACTGTCTGCCAGAACGGTGAGACGCCGGTGATGACGAAACCGCTCTGCAAAACCGCGGGGATGAACAGCCCGACCATCGAGCCGAACATCGACCCCTGACCACCGAAGACCGACGTGCCACCGATGACGACGGCCGCGATGACGTTGAGGTTGGTCAGGGACTGACCGGCGATGGTGGTCGTGCCGTACTGCGACAGGGACAACACACCGGCAACCCCGGCCAGGAAACCGCACAAGGCGTAGATCTTGATGAGATTGCGGTCGACGTTGATGCCGACCCGCAGCGGAGCCATCGCGTTGGAGCCGATGGCGAAGGTGTACAGACCGAACCTGGTGCGGTGCAACATCGTGCCGCCGATGAGGACGATGGCCAGCGCGATGAGCGCGATGACGGGAATCCCGAAGACACGGCCGTAGCCGATCGCGTCTTGGAGCACCGTCGGGACGGCCCGGATGTCGAGGCCGGACGTGATGATCTGTGCAGCACCGAGGGCAATGGACAAAGTGCCGAGGGTGACGATGAGTGGGGGCAGTTTGGCCTTCGACACCAACACCCCGTTGAGGACGCCCCAGAGGACACCGCACGCCGAGGACAGGACGATGCCGACGATCGCGGTGCCCCAGCCTTCGCCGCCGAGCGCCTCCATGACTTTGGCGGCGATGACCGAGGAGAAGACCAGGACCGACCCGATCGACAGGTCGATGCCCGAGGTGATGATGACGAAGGTCATCCCCACCGCGAGGACCGCCCAGATCGAGACGTTCTGGGAGATGTTCATGAGGTTGCTGTAGGTGAGGAACCGCGTCGGCGACAGTGCCCCGAAGATCACGACGATGACGATGAGCACCCCGAGGATCCACACCGATTGCAGCGCAGTGAGGCGCTTCAACCAGGGTTGGTCATCGCCACTGGTCGCGCTGTCGACGAGCGCCTCGACGGTCGCCTTGGTTGCCGTGGTCATGAGGAGGCTCCGCTCTTGGTGTCCAGCGCACCGGTCATGGCGCCGACGAGTTGCTCGACCGTGGCACCGGCGGCTGGGAGAGTCGCCACTCGCCGGCCCAGGCGCAGTACCTGCACGCGGTCGGCGACCTCGAGGACGTGTGGCATCGAGTGGCTGATCAAGACGACCGCCACGCCGGAATTGCGCACCCGACGGATCATGTCGAGCACGTTGGCGGTCTGGACCACCCCGAGGGCGGCCGTCGGCTCATCGAGGAAGAGCACCCGGTTGGCCCAGGCCACCGACCGGGCGATCGCCACGCTCTGCTTCTGGCCACCAGACATCGACCCGACCGGGGTCACGAGAGACCGCACCGCAGACCCGAGGTCGGCGAAGGATTCCGCCGAACGGCGCATCATCGCCGCCCGGTCCATGAAGCCGAGTTTGCCGAGGAGGCCCTTGGCCATGATTTCGCGCCCCAGGAACATGTTCTGGGCTGGGTTGAGGTGTGGCGCGAGCGCCAAGTCCTGGTGCACGACTTCGATGCCGACCGCGGAGGCGTCCTGTGGGCTCTTGAAGGCCACCGGCTCTCCGTCGAGCAGCAGGCTGCCCGCGTCGACGTCGAGGTTGCCGGTCATCGCCTTGACGAGCGTCGACTTCCCGGCACCGTTGTCGCCGATGAGCGCGACGACCTCACCGGCATACACATCGAAGTCGCAGGCGTCGAGAGCGCGGACCGAACCGAAACTCCGGCTCAGCCCCCGCGCCTCCAGGACCGGTTTCATGGCACGACCTCCGTGAAGGGGCGAGCCCGCCCGGAGATGACCGACACGCATTCGTCGAGGCGGCGGCGGCCTTCGTCACCGAGGAAGGCCTGGCGAGCGGGCCGCTGCATACCGACCGCATCGGCCCAGATCGCGCGTCCGGCAATGAATCCGCTCGCGCCGCCGTCGTCGCAGCTGATCCGCAGGACGTCGGCGAACTGCGCCATCGGCACTCCCGCGGACAGCACCGCCCAGGGGCGGGTGAGCCGTGCGGCGAGGCGGCGACAGGCCGCCGGGCTGCCGGGATATTCGAGCTTGAGCAGCGACGGCCCGAGGTCGTCGATGAGCGCCGCGGCTTCGATGATCGCGTCGGCGCGGGCCTCCGGCGTGAGGGGGTCGGCGCCGGGGAGCGGGTAGATGAGGTTTTCGACCACCGACGGCACCGCGGTCGCAGCGCAGTCGGCGATGAGTTCACGCAGGGCGGTCAGGGCTTCGGCTGTCAGGTCACGACCATCGGCACCGACGGGGCGGTCGGCACGCACCTGGCACAGGAACTTCAGCGCGTCGGCTCCCTGGTCGCGGACCCAGTCGGCCGGCTGGTTGGGGTCGAGCGCCACCGTCGGCGCGCCCTCGTGGGTGCCCCGCGACGCCGGCTCGGCTGCCAGCAGCACGCCGAACGACGCCCGCTTGGGATGCGTCCGGGCAGCGGCCATTCCGTAGTCGGGGTCGACAAGGAAGGCCGAAGCCACCCCTGCGAGCCCGTCGATGATGTCCTCCTTGACCGCGACGAGTTCGCCGTCTGCGACCTCGGGCTGTCCGACCGCGGCGAACATCCGCCGCATCGTGCCGCGCTGGTCGAGGGCGACCACCGAGAAGGTGTCGTCGGCAGAGGCAATGCGCCTCAGGGCTTCGATGTCGCTCACGGTTTCTCCTGTTGGTGGGGGTCCGGTGACCACTGCGCGAACCAGTCCGCGGGTGGACTGTCATGGGGGGGTATGCCGGCCGCGGAGTCAACGCCGCTGGCCCACCGGCCCATCAAGGCAGCTCCGATCAGGCCGGGCTGGGGGTCATGGGCTTGCCGGACGGTGGCGGCCAGCGCACCCCGGGTGGCCAGAACCGACGCCATCCGGGTCCAGCCCCCGGCGACCACGAGGTCGGTGATCTCGACGCCTTGACTCCGTATGCCGTCGACAAGCCCCCGCGCGCCCGTGGTGACCGAGTGGAGCGCGGCGGCCCAGAGATCCTGTGGCGTGACCTCGTCGTCGTCGATGACGATGGACACCGGTGCCCCAGCCATCTCGTAGCCGTGCACCCTGATCCCCGCTGCCGGGCCGGCACCTTCCGGGCCGATACCTTCCGGGCCTATACCTTCCGGGCCGCCAGCTGCCTGGCCCACGAGTCGGACGGTGTCGACGCTGCGGCGGCCCTCGTCATTGTCCAGCCCTGCGATCGCGAGAACCCGCTTGAGGACCAGCCCCGTGCGCATCCCCGCGATGAGCGCGGTGGTGTTGCTCACCACATGCGAGTAGGTGCCTACGCCGAGGGCCACCAGCGCCGCGACACTCTCAGGGCTGGGCAAGGTCGGTGTGGCGCACACGAACGCCTCGGCGGTGCCCATGGAGTCGAAGACGGTGCCTGCGTGCGCAGCATCGGCGGCAGCCGCCGCCACGAGGTGGTCGTGACCGGCAACGGTGAGGACCGCACCGGCATACCGGTCGTCGAGCCCGAACGCACCGGTGCCGAGGGTGCCCACGGAGGTGCCTGCTGGCACCTGCGACGGCACCAGAGCCGGGTCGGCCCGCAGCACGTGCAGCGCCTCCGGAAGGAGCTCGCCGGTGTGGATGTCGAGCAGGCCGGTGCGGCCGAGCATCGAGCGCTCGGCAGCGCGACGACCACCGAGCCGATGACAGACATACTCGGGCAGCGAAAGCCATTGCAGCCCAGCGAGATCGAGGCCGTGCTGCTGCAGCCAGCGCAGCTTGAACAGTGTCGCCAGCGGGGTCATCGGCAAGCCGGTCCGGCCCGGAAACAACGCCCCGAAATCGTCGGGAAGAGAGGTGATTTCGTCTCGGCCTCGCGGGTCGTACCACGCGATCATCGGCGCTCTCGCGACACCGTCTCGGTCCAGCACGGTCCCGGACTCCGCCATCCCGGTAACGCCGATCGAGCGCACGGCCGTGACCGCCACCGAGCGCTCCGCGGCGACGAGCACCTCGCCCAGCAGACGGCCCACGAGTGTGTCGACTGCGTCCGCCTCGCGCTCGGCCCACTCGGGGTGCGGTGCTCGCCACTGAGTGGGCAGCGAGGCGGAGCCGACCACACATCCAGCACCGTCGAGGGCGACCGCCTTGCTCGCCGTCGTGCCGAGGTCGAGGCCAATGTCGATGACGGTGCTCGGCCGAGTCATCGCGGGCTCATCGGTCGATCGGTCGGGGGGAGCTCGCCCGACCCGCGGATGAGGAACTGGGTCGCGACGACCGTCGACGTCGGCGGCGAGGTGTCTCCGCCCAGGCGCGCGAGCAGGCGGTCCATGGCGGTGTTGGCCAGGTCGACGGGTACCTGGTCCACGACCGTCACAGCCGGCTCGATGACCGTGGACAGCGGAAAGTCGCCGAACACCACGAGCGCGACATCGGCGCGCCCGACCGCTCTCATCCCGGACAACACGCCGACGCCGGTCACCGGCGTGGACGCGAAGATCGCCGTGGGTGGCTCGTCGAGCTTGAGCATCGCCTTGGTGAGCTTGGTGGCGGTGTCGGAGTCCCAGCACGCGGTGTGGACGTACTCCGGCGTGAGGGTCACGGCGTTGTCGTCGAGGGCGCGGCGATAACCCAGCAGGCGGTGATGCACCGTCGAGAACCGCAACGACTCTCCGACGAACCCGATCCGCTGGTGCCCATGGGCGATCAAGTGCGACACCGCCGTGTATGCCGCAGCCTCGTCGTCGACGATCACTTCGTCGTAGGCCGAGCCTTCGGTATGCCGGTCGATGAGGACCGTGGGCACGACACCGGGCTCGGGCAGGGCCGTCAGCGACGGCCCGAACGGCGCGATGAGCAGTCCGTTGACATTGCGACGGACCATGCGGGTGACCTGCATGCGGGCCCGCTCTTCGTCGGCCCCGGTCGAGGCGACCAGGATGTCCATTCCATGCGCCGTGGCGCGGTCCTCGAAGACGGAAATGAGTTTGGCGAAGAACGGGTCGCTCAGCGAGTCGACGATGACACCGATCGTGTCCGAGGCCCCCGTGCGCAAGGACCGTGCGGCGAGGTTGGGGTGATAGTCGAGGGCGGCGATGGCGGCGTGCACGAGGGCTGCCGTCGGTGCTGCGACGTTGCTTTCACCGTTGAGGACCCGTGACACGGTCTTGATCGAGACTCCGGCCGAGCGCGCGACGTCGTGGATGGTGGCGCTCATCGGCGTTCCCGCCACAGCCTCGTGAGGTCGGCCTCGCCGGCCACCAGCTCCGTGAGGCGCCCAGGGGCGAAGATGCCTGCGCGCTCGGTCTCGCACGCCGCCGCAGCGACCCGCATGCCAAAGGCCACGGCGGTGCGCACCCTGGCCCCCCGGTCGAGCGCGTGAGCGACCCCTCCGATGAAGGAGTCGCCGGAGCCGATCGGGTTGACCGGATTGATCGGTGTGGCGTCGAACCACTCGGTCCGCTCGGGCCCGGCGAGCGCCGCGCCGAAGCGCCCGGCTGTCACCACGGCATACCTCGGGCCGCGGGCGCGCAGCCGCACGGCCGCACGGATCGCGCGCCCCGAGATGTCCACCCCGTCCTCGTCCACAAGCTCGTCGACACGTCCGTCGAGGAGCGCTTCGGCCTCGGCGAGGTTGGGAGCCACGAGGTAGGGCGCCGCGGGAAGGCTCGCGGCCAGCACCGCCGGGGCTGCGTCGACCAGGGTCCGTGCCCCGTGCCGGGCGGCCAGCTCCACTACGTCGGCGTATGCCGTGAGGGGCGCGTCCGGGGGAAGGGAGCCCGAGCACGCGACGATCGCGGAGTCCTTGAGCTCGGCCCGGACGACATCGAGGAAGCGGGCCCACGCGGCGGCGTCGAGGGTCGGCCCGGGGCCGTTGAGCACGGTGATCCGCCCGTGGTCTTCGAGCACGATCTGAGCGATCCGTGCCGCCTCGTCGTGCAGAACGGGGGCGAAATCGCAGCCCTCCTCGGCAAGAAGATCGCGCAGCCGCGGGTCGTGTGCGGAGGCCAGCCCGACCAGGGTGGGCCGGTGCCCGAGCAGGCGCAGAACACGGCATACGTTGACGCCCTTGCCGCCTGCGGACGTGACGGTGCGCCGGGCGCGGACGACACTCCCCGGGGTGAGGGAAGTGAGCCAGGTCGTGATGTCCAGGCAGGTGTTGGGAGTGACCACAAGCATCGCGCCTACCTCACTTCCCTTGTGAGCGAGTGCCGTCAGGGGTAACGTAAGTGGCAGATGACAACGATGTCAATGACCTTTACGACATCGTTGTCAGGCGATCGAGACGGCTACATCACACTCCTGAAGGGCGAGTCCATGGACAACCGGCAGACGTCGACGAACGCAACGGAGCTGGGCAAGCTGCGTCGGCTCGCGCGCATCGCGGACGACCGCGGGGTGATCCGGGCCGCAGCGATCGACCACCCGGAGAACTACCAGATCCTCTTCGACCCCGACCTGTCGAAGGTCACCTTCCCGGAGGTGGTCGAGTCCAAGCTGGAGCTCGTCGCGCGCATGGCGCAGCACGCCTCCGCGGTCTTGCTCGACCCGGTGTGGTCCTGTGGGCAGGCGATCGCGACAGGTGACCTGCCGGGTGGATGCGGCCTGATCAGCGGCCTGGAAGACCTCTACTACCAGCCCACGACGAGCCCCGTGGGCTTCGATGTCCAGCTGCGACTCAAGCCGGGATGGACGCCAGCCAAGCTCAGCGTCCTGGGCGTCGACGCCGCCAAACTCGTCGTCTTCCACCGGTCCGATGCCTCGCCCGCGCAGGCCCAGCAGGTGCACGATGTCGTGGCTGGTGTCGCGGCCGATTGTAGTGCGCTGGGCCTGCCCCTCATCGTCGAGCCGCTGTGGTATCCGGTCGCAGGCGAGGATCTGGCTGATCCGGTCGTCGCCGATCGCCGGACCGAGAGTGTGCTCGCGACAGCGGCCAGCTTCAAGGCCGTCGGTGCCGACGTCATGAAGGTGGAGTTCCCGGTCAGCCTGGCGACCGAGCATGGCCGCAGCCGAGCCGACGAAGCGGTCGCAGCGCTGGCTGCAGCGTGCGCCGGACCCTGGGTATTGCTGTCGGCCGGAGTGACGTTCGACGGCTTCGTCGACCAGCTCAGCGTGGCAGTGCGCCACGGCTGCAACGGGTTCATGGCCGGGCGCGCCATCTGGGGCGACGCTGTCGGCCGGTTCGACGCGCAGACCCGGGCTGCCAAGGCGGATCTGGTGTGCGCACGATTGGATCAGCTGGCGGAGGTCATGTCGACCGGCCAGCCCTTGACTCCCCTCGTGACGCGCGACCGAGTCACCGAGCTCATCACCCAGACGTGGCATCGAGGCCCCATCGGCGCGAGTGACGACCGCGCGTAGGCGGCCACGGCTGGTGACCAGGCCTGCGTGGGTGGTGTGTATCGGTGGTGCCGGCGCGACCGGCAAATCAACCGTGGGCCGGGCCTTGGCGCGGCAGCTGCGCGCCGCCCTCATCGACCAAGATGTCGCGACCAATCCGCTCATGGCGGAGGTCGCCAGGGCTCGCGGGATCGGCCTGGACTTCACCGACCCCTGGCTCACCGGCCAGGTTCGAACCGCTCGCTATCAGTGCCTCACCGATTCGGCAGCGCTGAACGCACAATGCGGCGTGGACACCATCCTGGTCGCACCCTTCTCCGCAGAGGTCGCGTCGGTGGAGCAGTGGGCCCAGCTGTGCGCCTCGGTCAGCCCCGGCCGGACGGTCCTGGTCTGGCTCTCCGTCGATGCGGCGACCCTCCAGCAGCGGCGCAGCCGCCGGAACTTGGACCGCGACCGAGTCCCACAGCCGTCCCCCGTCACCCCGGCTGACGGCATACCCGCCGTGACCCTCGGCGTGAGCACACCGTCACGGGCGGCCGCAGCCGCGATCATGGCCACCTTGTCCCGAATCGAATCGGAGCCACGATGAACCCTGCACTCGACACTCCCGAGCACCACGCCTGGCTCGACGGCCAACTCCGCTCGATGCTGGCATTTGCCCAGGGCGGCATCCTCAACAGCGGTGGCTTTGCCATGCTCGACGCGTCCGGGACACCGATGCCGGATCGACGGCCGCAGCTGTTCATCACGGCCCGGATGGTGCATGCGGCCTCGGTGGGTGTGCTGCGCGGCATACCTGGTTCTCAGCGTCTCCTGGACCACGGAATGGCCTCTCTGGCACAGTATTTCGCCGACCAGGAGCACGGCGGATGGTGGAGCGATCCCGGCGCTGGACCGACGCAACGCAAGATGACCTATGACCACGTGCACGTGGGCTTGGCTGCGTCCTCAGCAGCGGCGGCCGGGCACCCGGATGCCCCGGCGTTGATCGCCCAGGTGATCGCCATCGTCGACACCTATCTGTGGGACGAGGGAACGGGGACGCTACGAGAGTCGTTCGCTGCCGACTGGTCCGACGAGGAGGACTACCGTGGCGCCAACGCCAACATGCACGCCACCGAGGCGTTCCTGGCGCTCGGCGATGTCACCGGCGACCCGATGTGGCACGAACGGGCTCTGCGGATCGCCGACCGGATCATCAACCAGGGTGCGCGCCGCCTGGATTGGCTCGTCCCAGAGCACTTCGACCGCGACTGGGTGATCGATCCGGAATACAACCGGGACGACCCTGATCACCCGTTCCGGCCCTACGGCGCCACCTATGGCCATCTGCTCGAGTGGGCGCGCTTCCTGCTCAACCTCGACGCGTCGCCCGCTGTGGGCGGGCAGCCATGGCTGGTCGAGGCAGCCGTCGCCCTGACCGAGTCGGCGCTCGATCGCGGGTGGGCCGCCGACGGCCACCCGGGGATCGTCTACACCGTCGATTGGCAGCGGCGGCCGGTCTCGGCGTTACGGATGCATTGGCCGGTGTGCGAGGGCATCCAGGTGACATCCGCCTTGGCCAGGCTGACCGACGACGCGCACTGGCGCTCGTGGTACGCGCGGTTGTGGGAGCACGCCCGCGACTACTTCATCGATGAGAACGGACAGTGGCGCAACGAACTCGACGCGCACCTGCGACCATCTGAGACGGTCTGGCCCGGTCGACCGGACGTCTATCACTGCGTCGGCGCCTATGTCGTGCCCACGGTCGGTCTGAGTCCGTTCCTGACGATGGCCGCCGGTGGTCAGACCTCGCGCCTGGACTAGGTGTCGTCGGGACATCCGCCCCGGCCCGACCTGGACTTCACGGCGAGTCGGAAGGTTTCCCGGCGTTCCTACCCTGCCCGGCCCAGGTTTACCGGCGAGTCGGAAGGTTTGCCGGCATACCTACCCTGCCCGGCCCAGGTTTACCGGCGAGTCGGAAGGTTTGTCGGCATACCCGTCCTGCTGTCCGTGTCCGAACGCCGCGCCGGCCTACGCGACAGGCGGCACTGGCCCCAGTGACCCCTCGGCCGGGGGAACGGCGTGGTCGAGCAGGTCGGGTTCGTAGGAGCGCGGGTCTTCGATGGGCTCGAGGTGAGTGTCGATGACGATGTGCTCGAACTCGCGACGGAAGGCGTCCTCGACCTTCTCGAGCACGTCATGCCCACGTTGCACCGTCCAGTGCCCGGGCACCAACACGTGCATCGCGACGTGGTTCTGGTGTCCCGACACCCGGCCCCGCACGCCGTGGAAGTGCACCTCCTCGGTGGTGTGGGCATCGATGATCGCCTGGATCTTGGCCTGACACTCGGGGCTCGGCGCGGCATCCATGAGGCCGTCGACGGATTCGCGCACGAGGTGCCAGCCGGTCCAGATGATGTTGCAGCCAACGAGGAAGGCAATGATCGGGTCGAGCCGCAGCCAACCCGTCAACGCGACGAGCAGCACACCGACGACGACCCCCGCGGAGGTCCACACGTCGGTGAGCAGATGCTTGCCGTCAGCGGTCAGGGTGATCGAGTTGTGCTTGCGCCCGGCCCGCATGAGCACGAACGCCACCGCACCGTTGAGCGCGGACGCGACGACCGAGATCCCGAGGCCTAGCCCGACCTTCTCCAGCGGTTCCGGCTCGAGGAAGCGCTGCACCGAGCTGTAGATGATGAAGGTCGCGGCGACGAAGATCATGATGCCCTCGACAGCGGCCGAGAAGTACTCCGCCTTGCTGTGCCCGAACTGGTGCTCGGCGTCGGCGGGTTTGGCCGCCACGTGCAGCGCAATGAGCGCGACGAACGCCGCCACGAGATTGACCACCGACTCGGCGGCATCCGAGAGCAGGCCCACCGATCCGGTCACGAGGTACGCCCCGGTCTTGAGGGCGATCGTGCAGACGGCTGCCGCGATGGACAGCCAGGCGAAACGGGTGAGATTCTCGCGCGGCATACCCGCGAGTGTGCCCCGGTATGCCGTTCGGTCGCCAGCAAGGAAAGGCTCACCAACCCGCCGGGCGGAGTGCGGGAGGTAGACCCAGGCGACCGGCCTACGATGGCGGCCATGCCCCTCACCGCGCGACTCCCGCGGCCGTCGCGCCCGGCGCGCCCGACGGTCGCGGTGCACACGGTCGCGGCGCGAGCGGCCACGGCCCGCGAGGCTCTCGCGGACACAATGCGCGGCCGCCTCGTGGGCGACTCGATCGGCCAACCGATGCTGGGCTGGCTCGGGCCACTGCTGGCGGCGCTCGTGGGCGGGGTGCTGCGCTTCTGGGACCTGGGCTATCCCCACAAGCTGGTCTTCGACGAGACGTATTACGTCAAGCAGGGCTGGTCGATGATCCAGTACGGCGTCGAGCTGAAGAACACCGACAAGTACGGCGAGCTCATCGACAAGGCGTTCACCGAGGGCACCCTCGACGTCTTCAACACCGAGGTCGGCGACCTCGTCGTGCATGGTCCCGTCGGCAAGTGGATCATCGGCGCCGGCCAGGGGCTGTTCGGAGCCGACTCGTCGATCGGCTGGCGCCTCTCGGTGTGCGTCATCGGCGTGCTCTCGATCGTCATGATCGGCCGGGTCGCGCGGCGGCTGTTCCGATCCTCGGTCCTGGGCACCATCGCCGCGATCCTGCTGACCATCGAGGGTCACCACTTCGTCCACTCACGCACCGGGCTGCTCGACATCGTCGTGATGTTCTTCGCCCTCGCCGCGTTCGCCGCGCTGCTCGTCGACCGCGACCGCACCCGCGAGCGCCTCGCCGTCCGGGCCGCCGCCCAGATCCCGCTCTCCCCCACCGGCCACCCCTTGCCGCACACCTCGACCTGGCGCGGTCCGTCGATGGGCTGGCGACCGTGGCGGTGGCTGGCCGGGATCAACCTCGGCCTCGCCGCGGGCACCAAATGGTCGGGTCTCTACTTCCTCGTCGTCTTCGGCCTGCTGACCGTGCTCTGGGATATCGGTGCCCGGCGGACCATCGGCGTTCACCGCTGGATCAGCACCGGTCTGTGGCGGGACGGCATACCGGCGTTTGTCGCGATGGTGCCGACCGCTGTGGTGACCTATGTCGCCTCCTGGACCGGCTGGTTCCGCTCCGACACCGGCTACAACCGCAGTTGGGCGCTGACCCACCCGGCGGACCCGCGCTGGACCTGGGTGCCCGATGCGGTGCGCTCGTGGTGGAACTACCACGCGCAGATCCTCGACTTCCACCGCGGCCTGTCGACGCCGCATGCCTACCAGTCCAGCCCCTGGTCGTGGATGGTCATGGGACGGCCGACGTCGTTCTTCGCCGAGTACCCCAAGCTCGGGCAGGACGGGTGCGATATCGACATGTGCGCCCGGATCATCACGCCGATCGGCACGGTGACGATCTGGTGGTTGGCGACCGCGTCGCTCGCGGTGCTCGCCTTCCGTTGGGCGCTGCGGCGCGACTGGCGCGCGGGGGCGATCCTCGCAGGGTATGCCGGTGGCTTCTTCCCGTGGTTCCTCCTCGGGGACCGCACGATCTACCAGTTCTATGCGGTGGCCTTCGTGCCCTATGTGGTGCTCGGCGTCACCTATGTGCTCGGGATGATCCTTGGTCCGCCGGGAGTGAGCGCCCAGCGGCGCCAGGTCGGCGTGACGATCGTGGGGTGTTACCTCATCGTCTCGGCGTTGGTCTTTGCCTGGTTCCTGCCGATCTATACGGCACAGCTCATCCCCTATCAGCAGTGGTGGATCCACATGTGGTTCCCGTCATGGGTTTAGCGGGCGCATTGGCGGCCACGAAGCGGGCGGCGCTGCGAGAATGACCCACATGTGGCCGAAGGGGCGGACCGCGTCGCGCTCCGGCGTCGGCGGGCGCTCCCCCGTGGCTGGGGCAGTCATTGCCATGCTGGCGGCGCTCCTGTCGACCGGCCTGATAGCCGCCTGTACGGCCGCACCGAACCCGCAGCCCGCCCCGACCACCGCCAGCACGACGACCCGCACCAAGAGCGGGCCGGGCGGCCTGGACCTGGCGGCCCTGCCGGTCGGTTCGAGCGAACACGCGCTCACCGTGGGCGACCACATCCGGATGTACCGCGTCTACCGCCCGGCCCAAGCACTCACCCCACCCCCCGTGGTCGTCATGCTGCACGGGGGGCTGGGCACGGCGCTCGCGACCGAGCAGGCCTACGGCTGGGATGGGCTGGCCGACCGCGAGGGCTTCCTCGTCGTCTACCCGGACGCCGTCGGCCAGGCGTGGAACGTCGGCAACGGGTGCTGCGGCGTCGCTCCCGCCACCGGCGTCGACGACGTCGACTTCATCACCAAGGTCATGGCTGACATCGGCAAGGACCTTTCATATGACAAGACTCGGGTGTATGCCACCGGGATGTCGACCGGCGGGATGATGGCCTACCGACTTGCCTGTGACACAACCCTTTTCGCGGCCGTCGCTCCGGTGGCCGCCACCCTGGTCGGCGATTGCACCAACCCGGCGCCGCTATCGGTCATGCACGTCCACGGCACGGCCGACACGACCGTCCCGTATGCCGGTGTGTCCGATCCCGCAGCCCCCTTACCTACCGCGGCGCCCGGCTCACCGACGCCGACCCGGCCACCGACAGGTTTGGCCTCCTTCGAGGGTCGGACGATCCCCGATCTCATGACGCTCTGGCGCAACGTCGACCGCTGCGGCGGCACCATCTCGCATTCGGACGGCCCGGTGACCGTGGAGACCGCCCAATGTGCGGTCGGGCGCACGGTCTCGCTCGTGCTCGTCGAGGGGGGCGGACACGAATGGCCGGGCGTCCGGCATACCGGGCCGTTGGATGCCAGTCCAGCTCCGACCGCTCTCGGGAAATCCACGGTCTCGGCCGGCCCGGAATCTGCCCCGGCGTCGACGACCCCCACCTCGACCCCGACGGGGACCGGGCCGGCATACTCCGCGACTCCGGCGATCTGGGAGTTCTTCGCTGCCCACGTGAAATAGCGCGCACCATCGACTGGCGCGATGGCGGACAATGTCGGAGTGACCCATCGGCACGTCGTGCTTCCTCGTGGCATCAACCTCGGCCGCCTCAACAAGGTGCCGATGCCGGCGCTGCGCGAGCGACTGGCTGAGTGCGGATTCGCCGGGGTGCAGACGCTGCTGCAGTCCGGCAACATCGTGCTCGATACCGATGAGGCTGACGGCGAGCGCGTCGCGGGCCAGGTGCGGACGGTGCTGTGCGAAGCGTTCGACGTCGACGTGCCGTGCGTGGTGCGCTCTCCCGAGCAGATCCGTGCGGTCGTGGCGCTCAACCCCCTCGCCGATCTCGCGACCGACCCGGCGCGATATCTGGTCACCTTCTTCACCTCCGCTCCACCGGCCGAGTCGGTCGAGCGGCTGCTGGCCTCCGACCGGCTGCCTCCCGGCTTCACGGTCAGTGGGCGGGAGGCTTACATCTGGACACCGGACGGAGTGGCGACCCTGAAGCTGACCAATACCGTGCTGGAGCGCAAGCTCGGCGTCACCGGCACCGCCCGCAACTGGCGCACCGTCGAAGCAATCGCCGCGCTGCTGTAACTGTCCACGTGCTTGCCGCTGGATTACCACGGGGGGCACGGTGTGTGGTGGTGAAGGCTACTGCTGGATCCAAGGCTCCAGAGCGGCAGAGATCTCGGAGAGGTCCGCGGCACCGCTGGCGACCGCGATCACCAGATCGTAGACAGCATCGTCGGGCCCCTCGATCCAGACGCCGTTCACGTCCAGGAAGACGACTGTCGTCAGCCACCCCAACCGCTTGTTGCCGTCAACGAGCGCGTGGTTGTTGACCACCGAGTGCATCAGGGCCGCTGCTTTGAGCAGCAGGGTCGGATAGGCGTCCGAGCCCCACAACGACGTCGTCGGACGGTGAGCAGCCGATTCCAGCAGGCCGACATCCCGCACGGGGCCCACGCCGAGATCATCGGCGAGTGCCAGCAGGTCTTCCGTCGTCAGGAAGACGGTCACCGCCCGAGCCGCTCAAGAACCTCCGCATAGCGAGTCCGAGCGCGCGCCGATGATGCAGCCACCGCCTGCACGTGCCCACGACGCTGCGCCACTTCGTGGATCGCCCGAATCGTCGCCTCCTGCCGACTGATGCCGTCGGCAGCTGCCAAAGCAGCCAGCACCCGCTCATCGTCCTCGGTCAGCCGCAACGTCATCGCCATGGACCCAATGATACCAACTCGGTATCATCGAGCGCTGGGCAGGTGCCCGGGGAGGAGCCGAGGAGTAGCCAGACTCAGGCGGACACCATGCCGGCCCCGAGGGTTTCCCCGGAGTCCTCACGGATGAGGATGAACCCTCCGGTATGCCGGTTGACGGCATACGGATCCACGATCAAGGGCTCGGCCAGGCGGATCGAAACCATCCCGATGTCATTGCACCGCAACGCATCTGGGCTCTCGATGCGCGCAAGCGTGGAGATGTCCAGACGGTCGGACACCTCGCGGACGATCGCTTTCACCGCGCGCGTGGTGTGCTTGACCAGCACCCGAACCCCCGGTCGGAGCGGCTCACTGTGCAGCCACGCGATCCGTGCCCGGAGGTCCTGAGTCACCGTGGGCAGATCATCGGGGTGGACGATGAGGTCGCCACGAGTCACGTCGAGGTCATCGGCCAAGGTCACGGACACCGACTGCGGGCTGCCGGCCTCGCTGACCGCGCGCCCTGGGACAGCGACCCCGGTGATCGTCGTCGAGTGACCGCGGGGCAGGACCACGACCTGGTCACCCACCGCGAGCGCCCCGCTGGCGAGCTGACCGGCATACTCGCGTGCGCTGTTCGGGTCGCCGCGCCGTGGCCGCAGGGTGAGCTGGATAGGCAGTCGCAGCGGACCCGACGCCCGGTCAGGGACGACGAGGCCCTCCAGATGCGACAGCAACGTGGGGCCGACGTACCACGGCGTGCGCGCCGAAGGACTCGTCACGTTGTCGCCGGTCAACGCGCTCACGGGGATCACGGTGGGGGCGGCTGGTGCCAGGCCCGCCGCTGCGAGCTTGCGACTGTATGCCGTGAGCTCGCCGTGCATCTCGCGCACGATCGCGCGGGACCAGTCGACCAGGTCCATCTTGTTGAGGGCGATCACGAGATGGGGCACTCGGAGCAGCGCAAGCATGGCCAGGTGGGTCCGACTCTGCTCGGTCAGGCCATGGCGCACGTCGACCAGGACCAGGCCCACATCGGCGCGGGAGGCACCCGTCACCATGTTTCGCGTGTACTCCGCATGGCCCGGTGTGTCGGCAAGGATGAACCTGCGTTGGGCCGTCCCGAAGTAGCGATGGGCGACATCGATGGTGATGGCCTGCTCGCGCTCGGCCCGCAGCCCATCAGTGAACAGGGACAGGTCGGTGACATCATCGCCGCGACGCCGGGAGACCTCGGCCGCGGCAGCCAACTGATCGTCAGCGACCGCGTCGGCCTCGAGCAGGAGCCGCCCGATGAGCGTGGACTTGCCGTCGTCGACCGAACCGGCGGTGGCCACGGTGAGCAGATCCATCAGAAATAGCCCTCCTTCTTCCGGTCCTCCATGGCCGCGTCCGAGAAGCGGTCGTCGGCGCGAGTGGCGCCGCGCTCGGTGATCCGAGCATGAGCCACCTCGTCGAGGATCTCGTCCAGGGTGCTCGCACTACTGCGGACGCACCCCGTCACGGTCATGTCACCCACCGTCCGAAACCTCACGGTCTCAACCGTGCTCACTTCGCCTTGCCGGAGCGCGTTCGGCCCACCCACGGCATACAGCATCCCGTCGCGCTCGACGACTTCACGTTCGTGGGCGAAGTAGATCGACGGGAGGTCGACCCGCTCGCGGGCCAGGAACCGCCAGATGTCGACCTCGGTCCAGTTCGAGAGCGGGAAGACGCGGACATGCTCGCCGGGCCGGACCCGGGGGTTGTAGAGCGACCAGAGCTCCGGACGCTGATTGCGCGGGTCCCACTGCCCGAACTCGTCCCGGTGCGAGATGACCCGCTCCTTGGCGCGAGCCCGGTCCTCGTCGCGACGGCCGCCACCGAACGCGGCCTGGAAGCCGCGGGCCTCGAGGGCAGCCAGCAGCACCGGCGTCTGCAGGCGGTTGCGCGAGACGCCCTGTCCCTCTCTGATCACCCCGTCGGCGATGGCGCGCTCGACCGATGCGACGATGAGCTCCACCCCGAGGCGCGCCACCCATCGATCCCGAGCCGCGAGCACTTCCGGGAAGTCCAGGCCGGTGTCGACCTGCAGCACGGGGAAAGGCACCGACCCCGGCGCGAAGGCCAGTTCCGCCAAGCGGAGCATGGTGATCGAGTCCTTGCCGCCGGAGAAGAGCAGCACCGGGCGATCGACCTCGGCGACCACCTCGCGGAAGATGTGGACGGACTCGGCGATCAGCGCGTCCAACGCGTCGACCGGCGCACCGAGCCGCGGTGAAATCTCACCTATGACCGACATTCCGACACCTATCGCTATCCCCCACGCATCGCTATCCCCCACGCATCGCTATCCCCCACGCATCGCTATCCCCCACGCATCGATCGCGGCGGAGCCGACTCTATCGGCATCCGCAGGGGCACGTCGGCGGCCGGTAGCATCCCCCTGTGTCCTTGTCGCCACCAGGCGTCCCCGGTTCGGAGTTGCTGACCGACTTCCACGAGTTGAGACGGCTCGGGCGCGGCACGTTCGTCGGGGTTCGGTACCCCTACGTCTACATGGAGACGCCCAAGGCAGCCTGCTCCACGATGAAGGCGATCCTCCTGGACCTCGAACAGCGCAGCGAGCGGGCCCGCCAACTCATGGAGGAGTCGCAGCACACTCTCGGCGTTCACGACAGGCGCATCAACGAGTTCGCGGGTCTGGCCGACGTCACGACCGAGGAACGACACCGCCTGCTCAACTCCCCGGGCGTCACTCGGTTCTGCGTGGTTCGCAATCCGTACGCTCGGCTGGCCTCGGCGTGGATCAACAAGATCCGGATGCCCCGCCAGGCCTTCGTCGGGCTGCGCGAGCAGATCCACGCGTCTGCCGGACGAACCCCGGACACCACGGTGGCCCCTCCCTTCGCAGACTTCGTCCACTGGCTGGCTGCCGGGGCTCCTCAGTCCATCCGCCAGGGCGACGTCCACTGGCGTCGGATGAGCGATCTCGTCCTCTGGAACACGATCTCCTACACGCATGTCCTGCGCGCCGAGTCGTTGGTCGAGGACCTCCAGCCAGTGCTCGATGCTCTCGGCCATGACGCGTCCGCCGGCGATCTCATCGCCCGGCACACGGCCAACGTGTCCCGCCCCTACGACTGGAAAGAGCTGTACGACCACGAGCTCGCTGCGGAGGTGCACCGTCTCTACGAGCCCGACTTCGCGAACTTCGGCTATGACCCAGAGTCCTGGCAGTGGACACCAGAGGAGCTCCACGCGGCCAGCACCACGGCATACTGGGAAGACCGTCTCGTGAGTCTGGAACGGTGGGTCGACGCAGAGCTCGGGATCGATGAGGTGGAGCCGTCGTTCCGACGGCGTCGGCTTCAACGCTGACCGCGAGAACACCGTCTTTCCCGTTGGGGAACACCGCGGGAGGGATCATGTCCTGATCGTTCGAACGTGACTCCCTCAGCCGTTATCTCACGGGGAACGCTAGACGTCCCTGCCGGATCACCCCCGACGAAGTCGCTCTATGAAGCCGCCGATCTCGTCCACCAGGCCGGGGTGAGCGCCCGGCAGAGGGACTTCGGCGTCGACCGCTGCGGCCATGTTGGTGAGCATTGCCTGCACGAGCGTAGGCGCATGGGTGATACCCCACCGCTCGCCCTCGGCCACCAGATCGGCGCCCGTCACCGACGCATGTCGATATACATCGTTCACCGCCAGCGCCAGCTCCCCGTCGGTGGGCAGGTGGGTTTGCGGCACCATGTCGTAGGCGGGAGCCAGCCGACAGGTGACATCCGGCGGATGGAGTACGGAAATGTTCTTGGCGTGCATGTCAAGGTTCCCGACGGCCACCGCTACCACGAGCTGCCTGAACAGAGCCTCCACCATCGGGGCGCCGCCCGCTCCCCGGAAGGCCCGCGCCAAACGCTCCAGGGTGACCGCTCCGCCCTGTCGCTGGTACTTCTGCCCGCCGGAGGCCCCCAGCACCTGGGTGCCGTCCTCTTGATGCACCCGTCCTTGAGGTGCCAGCGGGTCGCGGTCATAACGTTCGATCACCAGGGCCGGGATCCCCGCGAACTCTTCGACCCATGTGGCGTAGCTGGTCAATGCAACGGTGCGCGCCAGCCGGCGCACCGTATTCCTCGTCGTAGATGAGCGTCGGATATCGAGCGTGAAGGGGCTTGAGAATGTGGGTGGACGGGGCGCCGTCGACCACTCGACTCCACCCGCCGTCGCTACCGCGAGCTAGGACGATCTTGTCCTGGCTACCGGCGAGCGACGTCTTGCCACCGATCGGCTTGTTGCCCAGCGGCTCCTCCGATACGTCTGCCAGCATGCGAGCTACGTCGGCCTGCTCCAGCGGCTCGTACCGAGGGACCTTGGGTTCGCCAGGAACCTCCGGATCCCAGACCTGGAGAGCTCCGGCCAGGTCACGCCCGAACCGGCGCAGCAGACCGATCACGTCATGCTCCTGCACTCCGGCGATCTGCGCCAGTCGCGTTCGCATCCGCCCCTCCGGCAGCAGTTCGGCGAAGAAATTGCGTCGGATGGATCCCCGCGAACGAGTCGGACGGACCTGCAAGGGGACGGCGATCGACATCACCATGGAATCGAGACCGAAGCGCAATGCAGCAGCAGGGTCGGGAATCAGGTCGAGGCTGCGCCAGTCGCCACGCAGCGTGCCGAGCCGCTGTTCGTAGAGCTCAACGACGAGGTCACCCATGGTCAACCCCATCTCCAGCCGCCCCATCGGAGGGTGCGCTGATGGTGGCCGTGAGCGTCATGCCGGTCGCTTGCATGGCGGCAAACAGCCGGTCCATCAGGATGGACGGCTTACCAGCTTCCAGTTCCCAGATGTACTTCTGCGTGGTGCCCATCTGGGCTGCCAGCTCGCGCTGGGTCAGGCCGGCCATCAAGCGCGCCTGCTGCAGCATGCGCCCAAGCGACTCCGGACCCGAGACCTTGCCCTGGTATTGCATCCGGCACCCCACCTCACGATGACCACCACGGAGTATTGACTTCGATACCGACGTCACGCTATTAGACGTCAATATTGACGTCGAGCACGTCGACTCCGATATTGACGTCACCTCACCACGGCTCAGACAGCGTCACGCAGACTTCACTCCGATCATGGCGGGGATGCTCGCACCGGTCGCGTTCTTCGAGAAGAGCAAACGCACACCGCGGCCAGGACAACGCAGCACCACGGCCCTCCAGGGAATGTGGTGCAAACCAACAGAGCCTGACCCCTCACAAGAGGGGGTCAGGCTCTGCCGATCTCTGCCGATGTCGTGAGACATCACACTGGTGGAGCTGAGGGGATTCGAACCCCTGACCTTCTCATTGCGAACGAGACGCGCTACCAACTGCGCCACAGCCCCAGATGCGACGGACACTCTAACACCGGCACCCCAGCGCAACACCAATCGGGGGACGGTCCCAGCCGAGACAGCCCCACCATCACCTCGCAGGCGCTGATTAACGGCATACCGGACTGACGTAAAGGTTGCAGAGCGGCACCGGCCTCGTCTAGCATCCTGCCCACGAGGGGAGTACTTCCCAGACCTGACCCGGTCAATACGAGCGTCCAGAGGCGCTTTCGGGCAGGGCCGGCGCCGCCGGTGAAGGAGACCTCAGGCCGACCGAAAGTGTCTCCGACCCCTCATGCCCTTCTTGCCCCTTGCGGCCGTGGCTGCCCAGCCGCCTGCCGCCGCGACGACTACGCTCGCCTCTCCCACCCTGTGGTGGGTCACCATCGCCGGCATCGCCGCGCTCTTCGTCCTCGATTTCCTCATCACCCGTCGTCCGCACGAGGTGTCCATGGCCGAGGCCTGGCGCTGGTCGGCCTTCTACATCGCCAGCCCCACCACCTTCGGAGTCTGGCTCTGGCAGCGCTACGGCAGCGACCAGGGGCTGGAGTTCTTCACCGGCTACCTCGTCGAGAAGTCGCTCTCGGTCGACAACCTCTTCATCTTCCTGTTGCTGCTCGGCGCCTTCGCGGTGCCCCGCGAACTGCAGCAACGCGTCCTGCTCATCGGCGTCGCGGGCGCGCTCGTGCTGCGCGGCATCTTCATCGCCCTCGGTGCCGGCCTCATCGCCACCTTCTCGTGGACCTTCCTCATCTTCGGCGCCGTCCTGCTCGCCACCGCGGTCAAGGTCGGTCGCGACGCGGTGCGGGGCACCGACCACGCCGTAGATGTCGATTCGCTGCGCACCGTACGGCTGCTGCGCCGCTTCTGGCCGGTGCAGAGCGAGTATGCCGGCCCGCGGCTTTCGGTGCGCCGCGACGGCAGGCGCACGCTCACCCCGATGGCGCTGGTCATCGTCACGATCCTCGCCACCGACATCGTCTTCGCCATCGACTCGGTGCCGGCGGTCTACGGCATCACCGGCGACCCCTACCTCGTCTTCGCCACCAACGCCTTCGCACTGCTCGGGCTGCGAGCCCTCTACTTCGTCCTCGCCGGGGCCCTCGCGTCGTTGGCGCACCTCGGCCACGGGCTGGCCGTCATCCTGGCCTTCATCGGCGTCAAGCTGGTGCTCCATTGGGCTCACGACGTGTGGCCGGGCGTGCCCACCATCCCGACCCTCGCCAGCCTGGCCGTCATCGTCGGCATCCTCGCGACCGTCACCGTGACGAGCCTGCTGGCGACCCGACGGCAGCGACGCCAGGCCCCAGCAGCGGCACCGGCAATACGCTGACCCGTATGCCGTCCCACCAGTCCACCGTCCCGCCCACGATCCGCGCTGCCAGCGAGTGGGCTTGGCGGCTGCTCGCCATCGCCGCGGCCCTGGTGGCCACGGCATACCTGCTGGGGTTCGTCTCCGAGGCGGTGATCCCCATCGTCGTGGCCACCCTGCTGGCCGCCCTCCTCGACCCGATCAAGCGGGCCTTGCGCAAACGGCTCAAGCCGGCCGCGGCAGCCGGTGTCACCGTGCTGGGCACGATCGCCGCCATCGGGTTGATCCTCTTCCTCATCGGCAGCCAGATCACCGGCGGCTTCTCCGAAATGGCTGGGCAGGTCGGTCAGGGTCTGGACCAGATCCGCAGCTGGATCCGCGACACCTTGCACATCAGCGACAGCCAGTTCGCGACCTATCTCGAGGAAGCCAAGCAGGCGCTGTCCTCGAGTGAGGGACTGCGGGGCTCGCTGACCAAGGCGGGGATGGGCGCCACCCACGTCATCGCCGGCACGTTCATCAGCCTTTTTGCGCTCTTCTTCTTCCTCTATGAGGGCGACCGCATCTGGTCGTGGGTCGTGCGACTGTTCCCCAAGGCCGCCCGCGAGCGGGTCGCGTCCTCGGGCGAGGTGGCCTGGGGCCAGCTCACCGCGTTCACCCGCGCGACCCTCCTGGTCGCCCTGGTCGACGCTGCCGGCATCACCCTGGTGGCCGTGATCTTGCGGGTGCCCTTCGCGTTGGCCATCGGCGCGCTGGTCTTCCTCGGCGCGTTCATCCCCATCGTCGGTGCGCTGATGTCAGGCCTGGTCGCCGTGCTCATCGCGCTGGTCGCCCACGGCCCCATCGTCGCCCTGCTCATGCTCGCCGGGGTGATCGCCGTGCAGCAGCTGGAATCCCATGTGCTGCAACCGTTCCTGCTCGGCCGGGCCGTGAGCGTGCACCCGTTGGCCGTCGTGCTGGCGATCACGGCAGGTGTCGTCGTCGCCGGCATCGTCGGAGCGCTCATCGCCGTGCCCATCGCGGCCGTCGTCAACGCGGTGCTCAAACACCTGCACGGCGACTCGATCGCCGAGGCCGCTGCGCCGGTCAGCGGGGAGTTGCCGCCGCCCGACCCGTCGGTTGAGGCCGCTGCGGCTGGGCGCGAGGAAGGCCCAGCTGGGGCGGGCGTGCTGCCTGACGCAGCCGCGGCCGCGGTCACCGAGAGGATCGAAATCGACGACCCAGACGCCCGAGGCTGACACTCGCCGGTCCGGCGGTCAGCCGCCGACCACTCAGCCGCCGACGACCCACCGAGCAGGCACGTCGTCGTCGTCCACGTCGACGACGCCCAATATCGCCCCTGTCGTCGGCTCGCCCCCGGACTGGGCATGCACCTCGGGCTCGGAGTTTCCGTCCGGGAGGGGGTAGGTCGCCTTGGCCTTGAGCGTGTAGGTGGGCGGCGGCACGTCGACCGGGCTCCACTGCCCATGCCGGGCGGGCTCGTCCAGCGGGCCGACGGTGACGCTCGTCGGATCGACACCGAAATCGGCGAACGCCACGACCTGCGGTGCCGGCTCGGCCACGACGTCGGCCTGCGCGCCCGGGGTGCCAGCCACCGGAAGCTCCACCGCGACGGTGGACACCTCGGATGAGGCGACTGGTGGGAATACGGCCGAGGCTGCGACTGAGGCAACGATCGGCGCGGGAGAGCGAACAGCAGCGTGGCCCCCCACGGCGCGGCCGGGGTGCGTGCTTGCGCCCGGTCGGGCACCCGGGCGGGTGGCCCCAGGGCGCGAGCCGGTCGGTGCGTGCGGCCGGGTCGGCGTCCGAGCGCCGCGGGGGGCGACGGCATCGTGCGTCCTGCGTCGGACGCCTCCAGTCGAGGCCCGCGGGTCAGTGGCCGCCAACTGCGCTGCGGTATGCCGTCGGGTCCGCTCTCGCACCGCGGCGGCGCGCAGCGAGACCAGCAACACCAACAGCAGGCCGGCCCAGACCAGCAGACTCGCCCAGGGCAGCAGCCCGAGGATGGCCGCGGTCACGACGACCGGCAACGCGACGAGGGTGAGGACCAGGGCCACCCCAGGCGCGGCCCGACCGATCCGCGGAGTGACCCGGCGCGGGCGCCGCGACCGTGCCGATCCTGCCGACCGAGCTGACCCTGCCGACGGCGTCGGCGCGGCCGTCGTGGGAGCAGCCACAGGGGAAGCAGTGGAAGCAGCAGACTCGACCGGCACAGCGGGTCGGATGACGGTGGCGCTGGCCCGGGTGCCGCGCGCCACGAGCGGCGACCCCACGGCATACTGGGCGAAAGGCGGGCGCGCTTCGGCCGCCGGCACCACCGGACGGCGTTCCAGCACGTGCATCGCCGCACTGAAGCGGTCGGCAGAGCGGGCGGTGGCGACGTCCTCGCGGCGACGCACCCAGTACTGCACGAGGAAGGCGCCCCAGATCGCGACAACGGCGAGGAAGATCAGGGACGAGGGCTGCACCGCTCTACGGTAAGGACCCGGCTCCCGCGGTCGACGGACCTGCCGCGGTGTGTCGCGGATGAGGCTGCTGTGACAGGTGTTAAATGCCCTCCAGGCGACGCTCGACCCAGCGTTGGATGACCGGCTGCCCGCCGGTGTCCTCGACGGTGAGGGCGAAACTGCGGTGGTCGCGCCAGGCCCCGGCGATGTGCATATAGCGCGACCGCACCCCTTCCTCCCGGAACCTCAGATGCGCGACGACGGCCAGGGAGCCGAGATTCTCGGGCCGGATGTTGACCTCGACCCGATGCAGCCCCAACGGCCCGAAGGCGTAATCACAGACCGCTGCCAGCGCACGCGTCGTGATCCCCCGGCCGGCATCCGCCTTCCCGACCCAATAGCCGATCGATCCCGACAGCAGCGACCCGCGGCCGATCCCGAAGACGTGGACCTGACCGGCCAGCCGGCCCTCGACCTCGATCGCGAGCGGCAGCAAGGTGCCCTCCCGAGCCTCGCGCGCCATCCCCCGCAGGTACTGCGCGTAGCCCACCCGCGTCGTCGCACCGCTCGGCGAGGTGGGGTCCCACGGCTGCAGGTATGCCGTGTTGGCCCGGCGCAGCGCCTCCCACTCGGCGCGGTCGCGGCGGCCGAGCGGCCGCAACACCAACCGCGGGTCGAGCCCGTCGGTCACCGTGAGACTCACCGGCCACCGGCCCGCGCCGGTCACGCGGGCGCCCCCGGAGCGCCGGCCTCGACCGGCGCGTGGTCGCCGCCGTGCAGCTGCTCGACGATGTGCGCGACGACCGGCTGCAGCACGCCGATCGCGTCGGTCACCCCGCCGCGCGAGCCGGGCAGGTTGATGACCAGGGTGCGTCCGGCCACTCCGGCCAGGCCGCGCGAGATCGCCGCCAGCGGCAGGCCTCGGCTCACGCCGGCACCCCGGATGAGCTCCGGTATGCCGGGCAGCTCTCGCTCGAGATGGGGCCGGGTCTGCTCGGGCGTGACGTCGGTCGGGCTGACTCCGGTGCCTCCGGTCGTGATAACGACGGCAACCCGATCGGCGATGGCGCCCTCGATGGCGGACCCGACCTGCGGCCCGTCGGGCACGACGACCGGGCCGGTGACGGCATACCCCCAATCGTGCAAGGCGGCGACCAACAGCGGTCCGGTGCGGTCCTCGTAGGTGCCATCGGATGCCCGGGTGGAGGCGACGATCACCCGCGCGGTGTGCCGCGGATCAGGCTGCCCACCACGGGATTTCATCGACTCTCAGTCCAATTGCCGCTCCGGCCACCGGATTTGGCGGTGACACGGATATCGGTGATGCGGGTATGCCGGTCGACCGCCTTGACCATGTCGACGAGGGCGAGCGCCGCCACGGCCACCGCCGTGAGGGCCTCCATCTCGATGCCGGTGCGATCGGCCGTGCGCACGGTGGCCGTGATCTCGACCGCGGTGTCGGTGACGACGAGGTCGACGGTCGCGCCGTGCACGGCGATGGGATGGGCCAGCGGGATGAGGTCGGGGGTGCGTTTGACCGCCTGCAGCCCCGCGATCCGGGCCACCGCGAGCGCGTCACCCTTGGGGACTGTGCCCTCGCGCAACGCCGCCACGACCGCCGCCGACACCAGCACGCGGCCGGCGGCCGACGCCTCGCGGGCGGTCACGGCCTTGGCGGACACATCGACCATGTGGGCGCTGCCGTCGGCGCGGACATGGGTCAGCCCGGTTTCCGGCGTGCTCACTAGGTGACCGCCAGCTCGGCGTCGAGGAGCACCGCCTCGACGAGGCTCCCCGCACTCAGCTCGGTGGCGTCGGGCGGCACGACGAGCAGCAGATCGGCCGCAGCCAGGTCGGCGACGAAGTGGGACCCCTGGCCAGCGACCGGCTGGGCCCCGAGGCGACCACTGGGCAGCATCCGCGACTGGGCCCGGGCGAACTGCACCTTGCCGGCCGGCGAGCGCAGCCCCGCGGTGAGCTCGACGGTCACCGTCGTCGTGTCTGCTGGTTCCAGGCCGAGCATCCGCCGCACCACCGGCCGCACGAACACCATGAAGCTCACCGCCGCCGACACCGGATTGCCCGGCAGCCCGAAGAACGGCACCTCCCGATCGCCATCCATCAACACGCCTAGGCCTTGGGGTTTGCCCGGCTGCATGGCCACTTGAACGAACTCCACCGTGCCGCTCTCGCGCAGCACGTCCTTGACGACGTCGTGGACACCCATGCTCACCCCGCCGGAGGTGATGACGAGATCGACCTGCGCCGCCAGCCGGGCCAGCTCGGCCCGCACCGTCGCGGGGTCGTCGCCGATCCTCCCCCGGTATGCCGTCCGCCCACCTGCCGCGGTGACGGCAGCGGCGAGCAGGTGGCTGTTCGAGTCGTAGATCTGGCCAGGGGCGAGATCATCGCCCGGTGGGACGAGCTCGGCGCCGGTCGACACAACGGCAACCCTCGGACGTGGGTGCACCATGACCTCGCCATGGCCGGCCGCCGCGAGCAGGCCGATCCGTCGAGGAGTGAGCACGTCACCCGGCGAGACGACGACCGACCCGGCGGCCAGGTCCTCGCCGCGGCGACGAATGTGCCGACCGACCGGCACCGCTGCGGTGACCGTCACCATCTGAGCCCCGCCATAGGTGTCTTCGACCGGGACCACGGCATCGGCCCCCGGCGGCATCGGCGCTCCGGTCATGATCTGGATCGCCGTCCCCGGTCGCACCTCCTGCGTGGGGGCATCGCCGGCAGCCAGATGGGCGACGACCGGCAGGCGCACCCCGCGCCGACGACGCCCGCCGGCCCCGGCGAGATCGGCAGCCTGCACGGCATATCCGTCCATCGCCGAGTTGTCGAAGCCCGGCAGGTCGACCCGTGAGACCAGCCGCTCGGCGGCAATGAGACCGACCGCCTGGTCCAGCGGAATGCGCACCCCAGGCAGGGGTGTGCGGCCGGCCATCGCGGCCGCCAGGTGCTCCACGACGGAGCGCATGTCCGAGGCCTCGCTCATGTGTCACCGAGGGTTGTGCCGGGAACAGTGCCGAGAACAGCGCCGTCGGGGATCTGGAGCGGGCCGGACGAATCCCCATCGAGAGCTGCCTCGGCGGACACCAGGACGTCGCCACGACACACGACGTCGGCACCGAAGACGACATCGCCGATGACCCGCAGCGAGGTGCACTCACGCAGCGACGGCACCCCATGCGGGAAGCGCCGCTCGAACTCGGGCACGAGAGCGAAGGCCTTGCCGAGATCGACGAACGGCTCGGGACTGTCGGTCGTCGTGACCACCTGGGAGTCCGCGTCGAGCCGGTAGCGGTCCGAGCGCAGCAGGGCCAGCTCGTTGGTCGTCTTGACCGGCCGGAACCGAGTGCGTGGCACGAGCAGGGCCTGCGACCCGTCGACGGCTTCGATCGCCGCCCCCATCGCGGTCTCCAGCTGGAGCACCGGCGTCGAGTCGGGACGGGTGGGGTCGACCGTCTTGCGGTTGACGATGATCGGCAGCCCGAGGTGCCCATCGCCGTCGGCCAACAGCCGGGCGACCACGTCGAGGTCGACCCAGAGATTGTTGGCGTGGAAGGTGCGGTGGCGCTCGATGTCGCCGAAGAAGTCCTCCTCGCCGGGCACGACCATCGCGCTGTCGCGCAAGACGATCCGGCCGTCGGACACCCGGCGCGCCAGGTGGCCACCCTTGCGGTCGTTGACCGTGCGCTCGCAGACCTCGGCGAGATAGGGCACGGCGTGGCGGATCAGCCAGGCGGCGATATCGGGGTCGCAGGTGGCCCCGAGGTTGTCGGCATTGGACAAGAAGGCGTAACGAATCCCCTTCTCGCGCAACCGATCCAGCAGCCCGGTCGTCGACAGCGCGAGATAGACGTCACCGTGGCCCGGCGGGCACCACTCCAACTCCGGGTCCTGCGGCCACTCGACCGGGCTCAGGTCGTCGGCGCGCAGCTTGGGCTCGGCTCCTTGGAGGAAGTCCAACGGCAGACCGTCGACCGCGAGGTCGGGATAGGCCGCCAACACCTCGAGGGTGTCGGCCTGGGTGCGGAAACTGTCCATGAACAGCACCGGCAGATCGACGGCATACCGGGCGCGCAGGGCAAGCGCCTGGCGGGCGATGACGTCGAGGAAGGTGAGTCCGTCGCGCACGACGAGGGCGCTCTTGGGGCCGGCCAGCCCCATGCTCGTGCCGAGGCCGCCGTTGAGTTTGATCATCGCGGTGCGCCGCAGCGCCTCGGCCCGCTCGCTCTCGGTCGCTGAGAACGCCTCGAGCTGGGGCAGGTCGTCCAGCGGCGTGATGCTCGCCTCGGCGATGGTGCCGCGAGCCCCCGCCTCGACGTCGCGGTAGTAGCGCGCGAAGACCTCGATCGCCGTGGGGTGCATCCCCCGGTCGGTCATCCGGCGACGTGCTTCGGCCAGGCCTGGCGCGCTTACTGGGCGCTCCCCCACAACGGCGTTCACAGCGTCCACCCTAATGGCCCACCCGGACGATCCCCTCGTGGTTGCGACCCCGCCGCCCTAGCCTGGACCGGTGGCGAGCAACGAAGCGACAGGGTCCTCGGCCGGCGCGGCGCAGGCCAAGGCAGACCGTCGCGCGGCGATCCGGGCGCGGCGCCGCTCTCGCGCGCAGGCACCTGACGCCGCAGACCATCGCGCGACAGCCAGCGGAGCGCTCGCCGATGCGGTCGAGGCACTGGTGGCCGGGCTCGCGCTCGCAGCGATGGGAGAGGTATGCCGGGTGGCCGCCTACGAATCCCGGCCCACCGAGCCTCCGACGGACCTGCTCATCACTGGGCTCCAGGCCGAGGGTCACGAGGTCATCGTGCCGATCACCGGGCCGTTGGCCGAACACACCCTGTCCTGGCGGACCGCCGACGGCCTCGAAGACCTCGGTGAGGAGGCCATCGCGACGGTGCAGCTTGTGCTCACTCCCGGTCTCGCGGTCGACCGCTCGGGCCTGCGGTTGGGGCAGGGCGGCGGCTACTACGACACGGCGCTGGGACTGGTGCCGGACGGCATACCGGTGCTCACCCTGCTGTGGGACGACGAGGTGAGCGACACGAGCCTTCCCGCCGATCCGCACGACCGCCGCGTGGACGGCGTCGTGACCCCCGGCGGTGGCGTGCAGTGGCTGCCGCTGGATCGCGGCGACTGACGGTCGCCCTCCGACCAGGCTTTCGCGTCAGGGCTTTCGGCGTCAGGGGCTTTTGGTGTCAGGGCTTGGGCACCAGGGTCAACCGCTCGCTGGCCGTAGCGGTCACCGACTCCGCAGAGAACGGCCAGGAGTACGCGCCCCCGGAAACCCAGGTGTCGAGTTGGTCGACATAGTGCGGGTGACCGGCATGCCCGCTTTGCCCGGTCTGCAGCACCCAGGTGGAGGCACCCAGGTCACCGAGGTCGACGACCAGGCGCGCTGCCGGTGCCGAGGTGACCCGGAACCCCTTCGACGCATCGAACGCCGTCGCGAGGACGACAGCCGAACCGCCGGCGACCGGCACCGGTCCCCGGTCGAACAGTCGGGCGATCCATCCGGAGTCACTCTGCTCGCCGAGCACCGGGTGACCGAGGTCGAGCAGGTGGACCTTGCCCCACGACCAGCTGGAGGTGCTCGAGCCCATCGACCGGGTGAGGTCGAGGCGGGCCTGCACGAGGGCACGGTGCAGGATCTCGTCGCGGTTCTCGACGACGCCGGAGGTGCGCTTGTCGTCCCACCAGAGATTGGCGGGATCCTCGAGGAGCCGGATCACCGCCTGCCGCCACCGTGGGCCGCCGTCGGAGCGCAGGTCGGCCGGCAGCTGGTCGTCGAAGGTGCCCTGGACCAGCCGCGACCACACCGCGTAGAAGTAGACCGCGGCGGCCGATGCGTCGGAGCGGTCGGCGGGCGTCGTGAAGTCCCACATGCGCAGCAACCGCTGGGCCTCCTCGGTGAAGCCGTCCGAAGAGAGGTCCACGCCGAGCAGCACCGGCACGAGGGTCCGGGCGAAGGCGTCGAAGGTGTCCTGTTGCAGCCGGGTCATGTCGGCCGGGGTGAGCTTGGGTCCGGTGGCCAGCAGCTGACTGATCCGAGCGGCGCGCCAGCCGTTGTCCCAGTCCGAGCCGAGGTACGGCGACGGTAGCGGAGTGACCTTGTTGTTCGCCGCGACGATGAACCCTTCCTGCGGGTCCAGCGCCCAGGGCAGCTCGGCGTTGGGGACGATGTCGCGCCAGTCCCAGGTGCTCTGCCACCCCGGCGCCGGGACAAACCCTGCCGGGGCGCCGGCGGTTGCCGCCGAGCGCACGGGTATCTGCCCGGGTGCCAGGTAGCCGATGTGGCCGTCGACGTCGGCGTAGACCACGCTGAGCGCCGGTGCTGCGTAATTCGTTGCCGCAGCGCGAAACTCCGCGAAGCTCGTCGCGGTGCTCAGCCCGAAGATCGCATCGGCCGTGCGGGAGGGGGTGAAGCCCGTCCAGGCGAGCGACACGGCATACCGCTGCCGTTCTGCCACGCCGTTGATCACCGCGCGACGTCCGGCCTCGTCGACTGCGGTGACGATGTCGCTGAGGATCGGGCCGTGCGTGGTGCGCCGCACCGTGAACACCGCGTCCGCGCCGCCGCGGACCTTGACGGTCTCGGTGGTCTGCTGCAGGGGCACGAGCGCGCCGTCCCGGACCGACGAGTCTCCGGTCACCTGCTCGTAGTAGAAGTCGCTGACGTCGGCACCCAGGGCCGCGGTCGCCCACGCGATCTTGCCGGTGTGCCCGGCCATGACACCGGGGAAGCCGGGCAAGGTGATCCCGGTGACGTCGAACGGACACTCGGCGCTCACGGTGCGGCAGCGCAGGCCGATCTGCGCGTAGGCGCCGGGTTGCGTCGGTGCCAGGTGGGGATCGGCCGCGAGCAGGGGTGCACCGCTGGCCGTCCGCGACCCGGCGACCACCCAGGCGTTGGACCCCAGGCCCTCGCCGGACCCCACCAGGGCCGAGGTGGCCCGCGCATCGAGCGCGGCCTGGGCCGAGGCGAGCGCCGCCGCGGCACTAAGGCCGTCGGGGGTATCGAGTCCGGCGAGTCCGGCGATGCCGTCGGCCGGACCGGACGACCGAGCGTGCCCCCAGGCTGTGGCGGCGAGCACGGTGGGGTGCTGGCTCGGATACTCGGGGTAGATGGCGCGCAGTTGGGCCGCATCCATCGTGGCGGACAGCCGACCGCGAGCGAGTTCGGCGCTGTCGAGACCGGCGATATCGAACGCATAGGCCTTGAGCCAGACCAGCGAATCGACTGCGGTCCACTTCTCGGGCCGTTCGTCGCCCAGCCGCGCGCCGAGCACCTCGTATTCGAGCCCGAGCGCCATCGGGTCACCGGCGCGGGTGATGAGGTCGTTGACCCCCTCGGCGTAGGCGTTGAGATAGAGCCGGGTGCTCGGCGCGAGCAGCGGCAACTCCGCCTCGGCGACCCGGCGCAGGCCGAGCGTGCGCATGACCGTGTCGGAGGCCACGCCCGCGGCACCGATGAGCTCCGCCGAGCGCCCGGAGGCGACCTTGCGGCGCAGGTCCATCTGGAAGAAGCGGTCCTGCGCCGTGACGAAACCCTGGGCGCGGAAGAGGTCGGCGGGAGTGTCGGCGTAGATCGTCGGCACACCCTGCCCGTCACGCACCACCTCGACAGCAGACGTCAGTGAGTCGAGGGTCAGCGCTCCCGCGGTCTGCGGCCAGGAGCGTCGCACCACCCCGGTCGCGAACACCACAGCGCCGACGAGCGAGACCACGAGGACGAGGAGGACTCCCAGCCCCACTCTGCGTCCGACCTTCCACCGAGCCACCCTGCGAGACTAGGCCACGTCCGCGACTCCCCGGGGCAACGACAGGAGGATGAGGTATGCCGTTTCCGCCAGGTCTGGTGAATAGCTACACCCTGGTGGAGGGCTACACCCTGGCCGACCTCACCCGATGGTTGCTCCTGGGCGCCGTCGTCGTGCTGTTGTCTCTGGTCGCCGTGCGGATTTCCGCGCGCTCGGGCCTGCCCACGATGCTGCTCTACCTCGGCATCGGGCTGGCCTTCGGCGACGGAGGCGCGGGCATCGCGTTCGACAACGCGGCCCTCACCCAAGTGCTCGGGTATGCAGCCCTCATCCTCATCCTCGCCGAGGGCGGGCTCACCACCCCGTGGAACGGCATACGGAAGGCCGTCTTTCCCGCGATCGTGCTCTCGACCGTCGGGGTCTTCGTGTCCATCGGGGTCGTCGCGGTCGCATGTCACCTGGTGCTCGGGCTGACCTGGTCGATGGCCTTGCTCATGGGCGCGATCCTTTCCTCTACCGATGCGGCAGCGGTCTTCTCGGTGCTGCGCGACGTGCCGCTGCCCACCCGGCTGCGCGGCATCCTCGAGGCGGAGTCGGGGTTCAACGACGCGCCGGTCGTCATCATCACCACCGCCTTCGCCCTGCAACTCACCGAGGGCGACGCGCCCGACCCGGCCTGGCAGCTGGCGCTGCTGGCGCTGGTCGAGCTCGGTGTCGGAGCGGTCATCGGGATCGCTGTCGGCTGGCTCGGGGGCAAGGCCGTGCGCCTGCTGGCCCGCGGTGCCTCGGGCATCTTCGCCATCGGCGTGATCGCCGTGCCCGTGCTCGGGTATGCCGTGGCGGCGAGTGTGCACGCGTCGGGGTTCATTGCGGCATACCTCGCTGCTCTTGTCCTCGGGAACATGCGCTTGCCGCACCGGGCCGCTGTCAACGGGTTCGTCCAAGCGCTCGGGACGATCGCCCAGGTCGGGCTGTTCTTCCTGCTCGGGCTGCTGGCCTCACCCTCGCGGCTGCCCGTCGAAGCCTGGCCGGCCCTGGTCATCGGCCTGGTGCTGCTCGTCGTCGCCCGGCCGCTGTCGGTGGCGGCCAGCCTCACGCCCTTCCGGGTGCCGTGGCGCGACCAGCTCTTCGTGTCCTGGGCGGGCCTGCGCGGTGCCGTGCCTGTCGTGCTCGCCACCGTGCCCGCCACGCTGGGGGCGACCGGCACGCGCTGGATCTTCGATTTCGTCTTCGTGCTCGTGCTCATCTACACCCTGGTGCAGGGCCCGAGCCTGCCCTGGGTCGCGCGCAAGCTCGGCGTCGTCGAATCGGTGACCCAAGTGCCGCTGTCGGTCGAGACCACCGCCCTGGATCGAATGGACGCCGAGGTCGTCATGGCAACCATCGGCCCGGACTCCAAGCTGGCGGGGGTGGAGATCTTCGAGTTGCGGCTGCCTGCCGGCGCGAATGTCACGCTCGTGCTGCGCGAGGACGGGTCGTTCGTGCCCGAACCGGTGACCCGGCTGCGCACCGGCGACGAGTTGCTCATCGTCACCCCGTCGGCTGCCGTCGATGCCGTGCACGAGCGGCTGGTGGCGGTGAGCCGGGCCGGGCGGTTGGCCGGGTGGGTGCCCGATCCTCATGAGCCGCTATCTCGCACCGACCGGGCCAAGGCCAAGGCAAAACGGATTGCCCGCAAGGCCGGATCGGTGTTGCCGCCGAGCCCCTCGTGACGTTGCCGCCGAGCCCAACGTGACGAATTGGAAGCGACGCGGCGACCCCGCATAGAATCCGGACGCTTCGCCGACCAGGAGGTCCCGTGCCCACCTACGCCTACCGCTGCACCGAGTGCGACCACGCATTCGACTTCGTGCAGTCCTTCAGCGACGACCCGCTGACGATGTGCCCGGAGTGCTCGGGCCGGTTGCGCAAGGTCTACGGTTCGATCGGAGTGACCTTCAAGGGGTCGGGCTTCTATCGCACCGACTCACGCTCCGGGTCCAGCACCGTCGGTTCGTCAACTGGTTCTTCGAGTGCGGCGGGGTCGTCTGGCGCGGGCGGCACCGGATCGACATCCAGCTCGAACGGCGCCTCGAGCGGCTCGAGTGCTGGCGCTGGTGTTGGCAATGGGTCCGCGGGCTCGGGTTCGTCGGGCGGAGGTTCGGGTTCGGGCAGCTCCGGTGGTTCGAGTGGCTCGGGCGGCTCGGCCTCGACGAGTTCGGCAGCCGCCGGGAGCACCTCCTCCAGCTGATTCCGCGCACGACCCACCGGCTCGTCCACATCCTCGGACCGGTCGTCCCACCATCCACAACGGCCGCGCTTGCGGCGACCACCCGGCATACCGGGGTCCTACCCTTGCCGTCATGACCGCCCAACCCGGCCCTGCCGAGTCCGCCGCCCAACCCGCCGAGCCGTTCCGGCGCGACGACGCCGAGATCGGCGTGATCGGTGGGTCGGGGTTCTACAGCTTCCTCACCGACGCGCACCGAGTGGCCGTGACGACGCCGTTCGGGCCGCCGAGCGACGACGTCGTGGTCGGCGAGTTGCACGGGCGGCGGGTCGCCTTCCTCGCCCGGCACGGCCACGACCACCGTTTCCCGCCGCACCGGGTCAACTACCGAGCCAATCTCTGGGCGCTGCGCTCGCTGGGCGTGCGCCAGGTGCTCTCGCCCTGTGCGGTCGGGTCGCTGCGGCCGGAGCTGGGGCCTGGCACGGTGGTCGTCCCCGACCAGGTCATCGACCGCACCTGGGGGCGCGCCCACACCGTCTACGACGAGGTCGGCGCGGTGGTCCACGTGAGTTTCGCCGACCCCTATTGCGCCCGTGGTCGGGCGGCCCTCGCGCAGGCGCTGGCCGACAGCGACCTGCCGTATGCCGTGGGCGGCACCCTCGTGGTGATCAACGGTCCGCGGTTCTCCACTCGCGCCGAGAGCCAATGGCACCAGGCGGCCGGCGGCACGTTGGTCGGGATGACCGCCATGCCAGAGGCCGCCATTGCTCGCGAGCTGGCGATGTGTTTCACCACCGTGGCGCTGGTGACCGACCTCGACGCCGGAGTCGAGCACGGCGATGGGGTGACCCATGACGAGGTGGTCGCGACGTTCGCCAGCGCCATGCCGCCATTCAAGGCGCTGATCGGCGCCGCGATCCACCGTCTGCCGGCGGCCGAGTCCGACAGCGCCGCCGGGTGCGCCTGCCGCCGGGCCGTCGACGGCCTCACCCTGCCGTTCCCCTTGCCATGACGCGGTTCCCCCGACCCGGAGCGACCAGCGGCCGTCCCGAGTCACGACGGCATGCCTATTGGCGCCGCCACGCCCGCCGCCTGACGGCGGCACTGCTCGCCGCGCTGGCCGCCGTCATCGTCGTCGCCGCCCTGCGCGCGAACGCGGCCGATGCCACTGCGGTGCCGGTCGTCAGCGTCAGCGCTGATCTGCCGCCTGGGCATCGCCTCACGGCACAGGACCTGGAGCTGCGGCAGGTGCCCTCCGCCGCACGCCCACCGGGTGCGTTCATCGCGGTCGAAGCAGCTCTCGGGCGGTCCCTGAGCGGCCCGGTCCTGGCGGGGGAAGTCGTGACCTCCAGCCGTGTCGCGCCCGTGAAGGGCCCGGCCGGAGTGACCTCCGGGCGCGTGGCGATCGCCGTGCCACTGGCTAATCCCGCTGTGTTGCAGATGATTTCGACGGGCGATGAGGTGCTCGTCCTCGAGTCCGGCAGCGGTGAGCGGGTGACCGACGCGATCGTCCTGCAGGCCCCCGACCCCGCGGCGGGTCCTGGCACCTCGTCCGCCGACGCACCAACAGCAGTCGGCGCATGGTCGATGGCCTCGGCACCGGAAGTTGCGCTGTTCGTCGCCGTCCCCGAGACCGATGTTGCCCGACTGGCGGCAGCCTTCGGGCCGGCCGGCAGTGGGGCCGGTTTCGTCGTCGCCGTGCGGCCGTGAATGCCACGTGTCAAGAGCAGGTCCGGTGACCTGCGACACGCGCGGGGCTGCCTCCGATTGGCTCACCTGACGCGCTTTGGGTAGCGTGGGTGCGCCTGCCTGGGGGGGACGCGGTGACGCACCACCCGCCGAGCAGGTCAGCTACAGACCATGTCAATGGCTCCCCGGGGGCGAACTACCCGCCCGTCCACCCCTCACGTGAGGGGAGTTAACCCTCCCAGTGTCGGGAGCAACCCCCACAGAAAAGGACAACAACCCATGCTCAAGGGTTTCAAAGACTTCCTCATGCGCGGCAACGTCGTCGACCTCGCGGTTGCCGTCGTCATCGGTGGCGCGTTCGGCAAGGTCATCGAGTCGTTCGTGACGGTCATCATGGACCTCATCGGCAAGCTCGGCGGCACCCCCAACTTCTCCGGTTGGGTGCCCCAGGGCATTCATGTCGGCGCCTTCCTCACGACGCTGATCTCGTTCGTCATCGTCGCCGCGGCCGTCTACTTCATGGTCGTCGCCCCGCTGAACAAGCTGGCCGAGCGCCGCGCCAAGGGCGTCGAGCCGGCAACCGAGGCGCCCTCCGAGGAGGTCGCCCTGCTCACCGAGATCCGCGACGCGCTGCGCGCTCGGTGATCCTCGTCTGACACCTGCCAAGGGGCGGGAGCCGATCGGCTCCCGCCCCTTGGCAGTCTGCGGCGCAAACCGTCACTCCCAATGCGGTGGACGCTGCTCCTGCAACCACCGATCGTGGGCGCCCCCGTCGGGCCGCTCCCCCCACCCGGCATCGGTGTCGTCGCGGGTCTGCTCCGGACGGCGTCGTGGCGCTGGCCGTGCTGCGGGCACGGCTTGTGCTCCTGGCTCGGCCCGTGCGCCTGGCTCGGGACGTGCCGCTGGATCAGGCTGTGCCGCTGACTGCGGAGCGGGCCGGGACGCAGCCGCGTTCGACTCCCCTGGCGTCGACTGCGCAGCATCGCCGTCGGATCGGTCGCGCCCCGCCACGTCCGCACCTTCGAGAACCGTCTCTTCGACGACCTTCTCTTCGACTGCCTGCTCGACCGCTTCCTCGACCGGCACGACGGCAGCTGCCGCGGCCGGCTCCGGTCGTTCGGCACGGACGATCTCGCGCACCTCTGCGACGATGCGAGCCACCTCGCGCGCCGGGTCGCGGTAGAGGTCGGTGGACCAGACCCGCACGAACCGCCATCCCGCGCGGGCAATCTGATCGGGTCGCAGCCGGTCGCGCACGCGCACGCCCTGCCGAGCGGCATACCGAGGCCCGTCGCTCTCGACAGCGACGAGGTAGCGGCCGGGCAGGTCGGGGTGACCCACCGCGAGCTCGACGGTGTGCGCACCGACGCCCACCTCGTGGGCGACCGTGAGCCCCTCACCACGCAGCCGCTCGGCGAGGTAGGTCATCAGCGCGCTGTCGGATCGAGCCTCGACACCAGATGAGGCGGCCTCGGTGGCCGCATCGTCGGCACGAGCCGCGGTCTCGACGGTGACCAGGAGTTCGCGCAATGCGCTCGCGCCTGGCGTCTTCAACCGGCTGGGTACGAGGTCCTGCGAGGTCAACGCAGTGACGACGGCGAGCCGGCGCCGGGCCGCCCGGCGCACGGCCGCCAGAGCGCCCTGCGCCCCGGGCGCATCGAGGGACGGGAACCTGTGCAGCACCCGGCCGTGCGGGGTGCGTCCGTAGCCCACGGCGAGGATCACGACGTCGCGCTCGATCATCGCCGCGTGCTCGAAGCCGGTCACGACGAACGGCTGGTCCCCCGCCGCGGCAAGGAACGCCGCGGCAGGGTCACCCTCGGCCAAGTCGGCGACCGCCTCGCGCAGTCGGGATCGCACCGCGTCGACGACGGCTCGGGTGAGGCCGACGACAGCCAGGCTGTGATCCGAGCGCAGCCGGGCGTGATCGAGCACGGCCGCAACGACCGCTTGGGCCTCGGACTCCGAGCATTCGATCGGCTGGTCCGGCCCAGGCGCGTACGTGACGACCCCCTCGACGGTGACCAGGTCGACCGCTGCCGCACCCGACGGCGCGGGGATACCTTCCACAGTCCCGGCCAGGTCGTCCGGCCGCAGCCGGGGATCGGCGGTGCTGTGCCACCAGGTGAGGTCCGCCACGCGCAGCAGGCCTTGGGCCCGCTCGGCGAGCGACGGTGGCGCGGTTGCCGCCGAAGTCACGTCCGGCGCCTGACCGACTCGGAAGGGCTCGGGCGGCGGCCCGTAGGGGTCGCTCGCCACGACGACCTGCCGGCCGCGCGAGAGTGCGGAGATGGCTTCGGCCACGGTGAGGCTGCTCGCGTCGTCGATGACGACAAGATCGAAGGAGGTGCCGGGGGCGAGCAACTGCGCGACGGCATACGGGCTCATCGCCAGGCAGGGACGCACCGCCGCCACGAGGTCCTCACCCTCGCGGACCACGTCGGTGAAGGCGAGCCGCGCGCGCGCGCTGACACCGGCCCCCTGGGAGCGCAGCAACTGCGCCTGGCGCTGGTTGTCGCGGCTGCGCCGCCGGACCAAGGCTTCGGTATGCCGGGTGATCCGCTCGCGCGCGTCGGTGCGGGCGGTGGTCTCGTGCTCGGCGAGCTGATTGGCCCGCTCCCGCAGCCGCGCCCCGTCGTGTCCGGAGTAGCGCCGGTCGGAGGAGGTGATCTCCTGCCCGATGGAGGCCCACCAGATGTGGTCGAGTTCGTGGCGCACCTCATCGGCGGCCACGCCACGGCGGGCGAAGTCGTCGATGACCGCACCCATGCCCGCGGCGCGCAACTCCTCGACGACCGGCGTCACCTTGGGGAGGATCTCCAACCGCTCCAGGCGCTCGGCGAGTTGGTTGATCCGGCCACGCACCAACGGCATCGAGGTGCCGAGCAGGTTGCCGCCGGCTTCGGTGGGCTCGAGCCGGGCCTGCAGCCAGGTGAGATCGGACGCGATGCTGTCGTAGCGCGCTTGCGCCTCGTCGAGCCGTGGCGAGATCTCCGGGCGGCCCCCGGCGCCGACCAGCTCGTGCCAGGCGTTGCGCTGCTCGCGCGCCGAGATCAACTCGGCATGCAGGTCCTGCGGTGGGCGGCCGGGGCGCAGCAGCCGCCGCGCTTGGCGCCGCACTCGCGACCGACTGATGAACCCGAGGTCGGCTTCGTCGTCCTGGTCGCGGAAATCGCGCGAGCCGGTCGCGGCGACATGCTCGTCCAGCGGGATGTCGAAGATCTCCGGCCGGAAGACTTCGAGGGTCTCGCGAACCCCGCTCATGGTGCGCAGCGCGCGATCCCACTCCAGTGGCGTGCGGGCCGGCTTGAGCGTGGATTCGGCGAAGATGCCGTCGAGATCCTTGGCGGCAGTGGCAAATCCCTCGCCGGCGAAACGCTGCACGATGGCCTTGGCGCGGGCCACCTCCTGCTCAGTGCGGATGTCGGCGGCATACCAGGGGTCGAGTCCCTCGCCGGCCGCCCAGGCTCCGACCGCCGCGGCCTCGGCCAGATGGGAGGCGAGTTCGTCGATGCGCTCACGGCTCAGGGCCCGCAGCGCCGCTCCGGCGATCCGCACCCGGGAGCCCGGCGCCGGGGCGTGGGTCGCGAGCGCGGCCATCGCTTCCTGCACCTGGTATGCCGTGACCCCCCAGGGCTGGCGCACCTTGTGCAGCGCCTCGACGTGACCGGCCAGCTCGTCACGGGCCTCGGCGACGGCGAACGCGCGGGCGAAGGCACCCCGCGCATCGGGGATCAGCGAGGTGCTCTGGTCCCGAGCTGTGGCCGACGCGACAGCCGCGGCGAGTTCCTCCAGCGCGCCGCCACGCCCCGCATCGGAGCCGGTGAGGTCGAGGACGAGGGCACCCAGACCCACCGAGGCCAGCCGCGAGCGCAGGTCGCGGACACTCTGCCGGTTGCGGGTGACATAGAGGACCCGCCGCTCGTCGAACGCTGCCGCGGCGACGACGGCCGCCAGAGTCTGGGTCCGTCCCGTCCCGCGGGGGGCCCGCAGCGCCACCCCGGTGTCGCGCCGGGTCGCCTCGACCACGGCGTGCTGCATCGGGTCGAGGTCCAGCGGTAGCACCTCGCGCTCGGGGTCGGGGTCGACGAGGGGCTCCAGCGGAGCGTGCGACAGCCGCGTCGTGGCCCCCTCGTCGCCGGCGAGCGCCGCGATGAGGTCGACCTGGGACAGCCAGCGAGCGTTGGCGCTGACATCGGCGACCATGGCGAGTTTGACGTAGGGGTAGGTCGCGAGGGCCAGCCGCGGAGTGACCGAGAAGCCCGGCACATCGGCGCACAGCCGCGCCAGCGCGGCATACACGGGGTAGGGGTCGAACCCATAGGCACCGTCGGCGAGTGCGGCGAGGGCCGTCGGGTCGACCTCGATGCCGGCGACCGAGCGCAGGTAGTTGACCAGCGCCGGGTTGACCTCGACGGTCGGCCCGAGGTCGAGGTCGAAGTCGGCCTCGGCCACCGTCGTCGGCCGCAGCGTGCAGGTGCGCAGCAGCACCGGCGCCTCGACGACCGCACGCGCCCGCGGAGGGTCCCAGGTCGCCACCCCCATGGCGACGAATCCACAGGCCAGTCCGCGGTGTTCGAGCAGGTCGACAGCCTGGACGTGCACCCGCCTCGCGACCTCCAGCGCGTCGTCGAAGGCGCCCGGCTCGCGCACCAGGTCGCTCAACCGGGTCGGTCGTCCGGCCAGGAGCATCGAGACGCCGCCGGGGTGGGCCATGGTGAGTTCGAGGAACCCGTCCCGGCGGGTCGGCGCCCACAACAGAGTGTTGGGTCCGCCCACGTCGGACAGTTCGCGGGCCCAGCCGGCGATGGTTTCCACGACAGTCACGCCAGCAGGCTAACCAGTGTGGTCCCTCACACCCCGGACCCGCGCCGAGGCCCGGCCGGCTTTTGTGCGTAGATGTCCACCCCAGACACCACCCGGGTATGCCGCGTGGTGGGCTACCGCGGGTCGAGACCGGGCCCAGCCTGGTCCGGCCGGTAGGAGTCGTAGAGCTCCGATTCGATCCGCAGCGTCGCGGCGATGCGGCCGGCCAGCGCCTTCTCCACCAGCCCGCCGACGAAGGGCAGGTCGACCTGCAGCCGCACCTGGTGCGCCAGGACGCATCCGTCGGGCGTGGCAGAGCGCCCGTGCCCCGGTTCGATGCTCATGATCGCCGAGGCGCTGGCCGGCACGCCGAACCCTGAGAACTCGGTGCGGCCGGTGCCACTGGCGAGGTCCCAGGTCTCGATCCGGGTGATCGTCGGCAGCGCGGTCGCGGCAGCGGCCACCTTGCCCGGCAGCCAGTCGGCCCCGATCGTGGCGGTGCTGCGGATGACAACCTCCGCGGGGGTCACGCGGTGCTCGACGAGGTCGCTGCGCAGCGCCGAGTTGGCCTCGCCGCGCCAGGCGACGAACGCCCGGTCGGTCAGCCGGGCCAGCACCCCGTCGCGGGTGAGCCGCAGCGGCACCCTCTCGTGGATCGTCGTCATGACGGCCGTCCGCCGGCTCGGGCGCGGAAGTCGTGGAGGATCCCGCGTTGCCAGCCCGGCACGGTGCGCACGACAACGTCAGTGAATCCGGCCTCCCGCAATGCGCCGGCGATCCGGGCTGGCGCCCAGTTGGTCACCACGCTCTCCTCGAGATAGTCGTAGAGCTCGGCGTTGCCGTCGACCGCCGTCGCCAGCGGCGTGATGACGGCCCGGCAGACCAACCGCCAGATCGCCAGCGGTCGTCGACCCGGCGCGAGCGAGTAGTCCTGCAGCACGACATTGGCACCGGGACGCAGCGCGGCCCGCAGCGCGAGCAGGAAGTCGAGGCGCTCACCTTCGGGGACATTGCGCAGCAGGTATGCCGCGAACGCCCCGTCCAGGGGCCCCGCACCTCGGTCCCGCAGCACCTGGGCGAGATCCTGCGCCGGCGAATGGACGAAGCTCACCCCAGGTGGCCAGGCCTTGGCCCGGGCGACCCGCAGCATCCCGGCCGAGGCGTCGACGCCCAGGACCGTGGCGCCTCCGGCTGCGAGCAGGGCACGGGTCGAGAGCCCTGACCCGCACCCGAGGTCGGCGATGAGTCCTCCGGCGGGTACCTGCTCGATGAGCGCCCGGGCGGCCGAGCGCAAGTGGCGGTGGTAGCCGGGGTTGAGCCCGACCAGCAGGTCGTAGCGGCGGGCACCCGCGTCGAAGGCCTCGTCCAACTCGTCCACGTCAGTGGTCCTGGCCTTCCGGTCGGTCGTTGTCGATGGAGCCGGCTGCCTCGGGCCGCCGGCCGGGCTGGGCGGTGCGCGCCCACGGCATACCGGGCAGTGTCGTGAGTCTGGGCAGTGTGGTGAGTCTGGGCAGGTGAGCCAGCGCGGCGCGGGCCGGGCCGACGCCGGGCAGCACGGCCCCGGTCGGCACCGACCAGAGCTGTTGGCCCTCGTGGCCGTGACTGGCCAGCAGCGCGTTGGCCGCGAGCATGCCGGTCGTCGCCGCGCGCTCCATGAGCGCGATCGGCAGGTCGCACCGCACCAGATCGCCGGCGAGCATCACCCGGGGGTCGGGGGTCGCCACGGTGGGCCGGCGCTCCCACGGCGAGGTGTCGACGAGCGGGCAGTCGTCGTGGACCAGCCACTCCTCGTGGACGATCGGGGCATCGGCCGACACGGGGTGCAGCCGGAGGTATTCGTCCCACAGCGCCGCTTTGACGTGATCGGCGGGCGCGTCCATGGCGTAGGCGTGCAGCTCGATGACCGTGCCGCCGGTGGCGTCGGCCCAAGCCTTGGCACCGGTTTCCAGCGACTCGAGGCGGGAGATGTTGTCCAGCGGCCCGAAGGCGGCCGTGCCGAGGAAGGGCGGGGTGTCGGCCGTCACGGGCCGGCCCAGCCAGCGCCGCAGCACCCCGAACGGTGGCGCGGCGCGCAGCGCGGCGATCCGCTCGCGCCAGTCGACGTCGCCCAGCCAGGGCGAACCCGCAACGACACTCTGCAGGGCCTGGGTCGACAGAGCCAGGACGACGAGCCCTGGCTCAGTGCCTCCGTCAGTGCCTTCTTCAGTAGATCCCGCGGTGGTGTGAACGACGACGCCCGCCTCGGTCTCGGTGAGGGCGGTGGCCCGCACCCCCGTGCGGATCGTCACCCCTCGCTCCTGCAGGTAGGCCGCGAGTGGCGCCCAGAGCGCCGTGTCGAAATCGTCGGTGGCGCAATCGAAGAGCAAGCCTTCCGACGACCCGAGGAAGTAGGTGTGGAACATCCCCACCATCTCGCCGCCGGAGAACTCGCGCGGGTCGGCGAAGAAGCTGCGGGCGAAGACTTCCAGGGCCAGATGCCGGGCCGAGGCCGGGAAGTGCAGCCGGTCGAGCACCTGCGCGGCACTCACCCCGTCGTATGCCGTGAACGTCGCCGGGAAGTCCACGTCGAGCAGCCCCATCGCCTCGCCGACGTCGACGCGCAGCAGGTCACGCCAGCGGAAGGACGGCGACCGGGCCACGAAGGCCATGACGTTGAGCGGGGGCTGTCGCGGGATCTTGGCGAAGGAGTCACGTTGACCCGAGGCGTGCACGAGGGGGTAGTCCTCGACCGGGGCCAGCGACCGCAGCTCGGGGTCGGCCCGGCGCAGCAGCGCGCGCAGGTTGTAGTACTGCCGGAAGAAGGCGTGGAAGCCCCGCGACATGGTGAGCGTCTGACCGTCTGCGCTGGTCACCGGCCAGGAGCGCACTCGCCCGCCGAGAGTGTCCGCCGCTTCCAGGAGGGTCACCCGGGCGCCGTGTTCGGCCAGGACGGTCGCGGCGGCCAGGCCCGCGATGCCGCCGCCGACGATGGTGACCGGCGGCAGTGGGCGCGGTTCGCCGACCGGGGCGGCCGGCGCCCAGCGCTCGGCGCGGCGGTCCAAACCCGGTCTGCCGGTGCGGGCGGTGCTATTCGGGTTGGTCACGTCGGGCCTCCCACACGAGCAGGGCGAGGGTCACCATCGCGAAACCGAAGGCGAAGTCCTCAACAGGAATGTCCCAGGGTGCCCGCACGCCGAGCATGTGGTCCTGCGCATAGAGCACGATCGGCGCCGAGAGCTTGGTGAGCCAGCCGTCGACGAGACACTGGAAAGCGAAAACGATCGCCATGGCGATCCAGTACTGAGCCTTGCCGAAGAGCCCGGTGCGCAACCAGAGCGCTTCGAGTGCCACGACGACGAGCACCGCGACGGCGCTCCACACGGTGTACTCCCTCACGGCGCGCCTCCGTGCCTCGGACGCGCCTGCCTCGCACGACCCTGCCGGTCGGGAGCCTGCCGCGCGCGCCCGCGCCAGCCCCGCACCCAGCCGAGCACGGTGCCGACCGCTTCGTAGGTGAGCAGCCCGCAGGTCGGGATGACGACGAAGAAGACGAGCTCCTCCAGCGGCAGGCCGGCCGGCAGGATCACCCCGGTCGTGTATGCCGGTGAGTACCACCAGTGCTCGCGCGCGATCGCGACGACGTCCCAGATGGAGAAGACGACGACCACGGGCAGCAGCGCCACCAGATAGCGCCGCGGGCGGCGGTAGATCCGCGCCCGCAGCACGAACTCCAGCGGCAGCGTGATGAGCACGCAGGCGGCCATGAGCACGAGGTATTGATAGCGGTCAGCCACGACGCTCCTTGCCGACGCCGGCCTCGCCGCGGCGCTCGGCATTCCGCCGCACGGCATACCGGCGTTCGGCGTAGTCCTGGTCGTCGCGCCACAGGCCGGCCGCAGTGCGGACGATGAGCGGCCGCACGAGTCGCGCTGCTGGGCGGAGCATCCGGAAACCGAGCCGGTCGGAGGTGGCGATGGTCGCCTCGGTGAGCACGGTGATGGCGGCGCCGTCGCGGTCGGTGCCTAGCGGCGTGGCGTGGGTTTCGACGACGCTGCCGGTGCCTTCGCCGTCGAGGATCGTCATGACGATGGTGCGGCTGTCGGGGGTGTGGAAGGACGCCCGCACCGGCACTCCGAAGGTGCGGCCCAGCCGGAACGTGACATCGAGCACCAATCGGTCTGCGTCCGAGGCAGATTCGTCGACTGTGAGGTGCGAGAAGGCATACGGGTGGAACCATGCGCCGTGCCACGGGTCGAGGCGATTGGCGATGACGTCGGCCGGTTCGCAGCGCATCCGCCCGACATAGACCGCGGCGATCGTGCGCTCGGGGTCGGGCCGCTGCGTCAGTCGGGGCGTCGGCGCGGGGGTCTCGCCCGAGGTCGGTAGCCGCACCCAGGCGAGCACTCCGTCGTCGTATGCCGGGTGCTCGCGGTAGCCGTGCCGTCCGTCGGCCAAGGCCATGCCGTGCCAGCGGCACAGCACGGTCTCACCAACGACCGGGCAACGCTCAAGCAGCGCGCCCATGTGCGGGCAGGCCCCCGGCCCGGCATGCAGCCGGCCGTCCGAGCCTCGCCACAGTGCGATCTCACGGCCGGCGACGACCCGAGTGATCGACTCGGCCCGGGGCCCATCCGGCACATCACTGCTGCGCCCCACGACGAACCAGCCTCCGGCATCACGCTGTTGGGCGCGGTCGAGCGCCGCCGCGATGCGCCGCACCGAGGCATCGGCCCAGGTGGGCGTGAGCGCGGGAAGCGGCGGCTCGGGCCTGACCCGCAGCGGGGAGCGCGCCCGCACCTGGGCCAACACCTTCTCTGTGAGGCTCATCGCTGAGTTGTCCCTGCTCCCGTCACGAAGACCGCCGCGGCCGTCGCGGCCTTGCGCCAGGTGGGCACCCGGGCGCGCGCCGAGAAGACGTCGTAGTCCGCCGCCTCGATGCGGTCCAGGATCCCCGAATACAGTCGCCGGGCGGTGGCGACGCACCTGGCCGATCGGGGCGGCAAGTGGGGGATGCCGGTGTCGGCCACGGCATACAGCTGCCGGTTGCGCTCGATCTGGAAGGCGAGAGCCTCGCGCCACTGCTGGTCGGCGACGCGGCGGGCGGGGTCGGCCCCGAACCGCGCGAGATCGTCCTGCGGGAGGTAGACCCTGCCCCGGTCGAGGTCCTCAGCGACGTCGCGCAGGAAGTTGGTGAGCTGGAAGGCCAGGCCGAGTGCGCGCGCCGGCTCGAAGGCCGCGTCGGAGCGCGGTCTGAGCACCGGCAGCATGAGTTCTCCGATGACGGCGGCCGAGCCCTCCATGTAGCCGCAGAGGTCGGCCCAGGTCGCGTAGTGCGTCGTGTCGAGGTCCATGGCCATGGCCCCGAAGAAGCGGTCGAAGGGCTCGGTCGTGAGACCCAGCTCGACAGTGGTGGCGGCAGCGGCGGCCAGCACAGCGGCCTCGCGGGCGGCGGCCGGAGCGCCCTGGACGGGCGGCTCGACGTGGCCGGACCGGGCCTGCTCGACGGCCCGGTCGAAACGGTCGCGGAAGGCGTGCAGCTCGTCGCGGGTCTGCTCGACGCGTGCCGTCGTGGCCCCCGCGGCATCGACGATGTCGTCCGCCACCCGGCACAGGGCGTAGATCGCGTGGACATGCCGGCGACTCTCTCGGGGCAGCAACTGCACGCCCCAGAAGTAGGTCGTGCCGTGCTCCCGGGTGATCCGGGCGCACACGGCATACGGCTGCTGCAGCGCGAGCGCGCTGGGTGGGGCGGTCACGGGGCGTAGTCCCGCACCCGGGCGGCTGCGAGCTTGCCGCTGATGAGCACCATGGGGACGCCCACGCCGGGCGTCGTGCCGGAGCCGGCGAAGAACAGCCCGGGGAGCCGCTTTTCGCGATTTCCCGGCCGGAACGGACCGGTCTGCCCGAAGGCGTGCGCCAGCGCGAAGGGCGTGCCTTCGGCCATCCCCATCGCGGCCCAGTCCAGCGGCGTGTAGAGCCGCTCGGTGATGATGTCGGTCGGATATCCCTGCGTCTCAAGGAAATTGAGCAACCGATCGCGCAATCGCGGTGTCTCCGTGCGCCAATCGGTCGGCCCGCCGAGGTTGGGCACGGGCTCGAGGACATAGAGGGTCGAGCAGCCCGCCGGCGCCAGCGCAGGGTCATCGACGGTCGGGATCGTCACGAGTCGGCTCGGGTCGGTCATCATCCGGCGCTGGTCGATCAACTCGTCGAAGGCGCTGTCCCACGCGTCGGCAAAGTGGATGTTGTGGTGGGCTGCCCCGTCGGGCGCCGGGCCGCGCACGCCCAGGTGCCAGACCGCCGCGGACGGCGCGTACTTCGCGCGGCGCAGCACCCGGGGCGGACTGAGGTCGGGCAGCAAGAGCCGGTATGCCGTCGGCAGGTCGAGCGTGCACACCACGGCGTCGGCGGGCACGACATCGCCGGTCGCGAGCTGGACCCCGCTGATCCGGCCGCCGGATCGGGCCAGTGCGATAACCGTCGTGTCGTAGTGGAAGGTCACCCCGGCGCCAGCTGCAGCGTCGGCCATGGCCCGGGGCACGGCATACATGCCGCCTTCGGGCGCGTAGACCCCGGCGATGGAGTCCATATAGGTGATGACTGCGTAGATCGCGAGGGCGTCGGTCGGGGCGAGACCGGCATACATGGCCTGGAAGGTGAAGAGCTTGCGCAGCCGGTCGTCGGCGAACCGGCGGGCGACCGCGCGGTCGAGGCTGCCGAAGGCGCCGGTCGCGAGGAGTTCGGCGGCGGCGAGCGGGTGACGGGCCAGATGCCAGGGCCGGTCGAGGTTGGCGTCGATGAAGTGCGGGAGTTCGAGGTCGTAGAGGCGTTCGAGCCACGCGACGAAGGGGTCGAAGGCGTCGGCGTCGCGGTCGCCGCAGGCGCGGCGGATCTCCTCGCGCATGCTGTCGCGGTCGCCGCGGACGCGCAGGGTCGAGCCGTCGGCATATCGAGCCAGGTATGCCGGGTCGAGCCGCCGCATCGGGATGGCGCGTTCCACGGTGGTGCCGACCTGGCGCAAGGCGTGGTCGATGAGGCCGGGCATGGTCAGGACCGTGGCCCCGATGTCGAAGGCGAAGCCGTCCTGGGTGATGCGGGTGCTGCGGCCGCCGGGGAGGGGTTCGCGTTCCAGGACGGTGACGTCGTGACCGTCGGCGCGTAGATAGCAGGCGGCTGAGAGGCCGGCGAGGCCGGCGCCGATGACGACAACCCGACTGGCCCGGGTGGGGTCGCTGGTCCGGCTGGCCCGGCCGGCGCGGCTGGCGCCCCTCACGCGGTCCTCCAGGCGATCGAGCGGGCCAGGTCGGCCAGGCCTTCGCGGGCGTCGGGGTGGATGGGCGCTGTGTCGAGTGCGAGCAGCGCGGCGGCGGTGGCGTCGGCGATAAGCGCTTCGGCGCGGTCGGGGATGCCCGCCGCGGCGAGGGTGGCCTGGATCTCGGGCACGTCGTCCGTGGTGACCGAGCGGTTCTCGATGCGCGCCAGGGCGCCGTGGACCGCCGGGTCGCCGGTCTGGGCGGCGAGGGCGAGCAGCACGGTCGGTTTGCCCGCGACCAGGTCGTCGCCGACCGGCTTGCCGGTCGAGCTCATGTTGCCGAAAGCACCGAGCAGGTCGTCACGCAGCGCGAACGCCTCGCCGACGTGGTGTCCATAGCAGGCCAGCCCCTGGCGGACGAGCGGGTCAGCGCCGGCGGCGGTCGCGCCCAGGTCGAGGGGACGGACAACGGTGTAGGCGCCGGATTTGGTGCGGGCGATAGCGCGGGCGTGGACCAGGTCGCGGCGACGCCCCGCGGCTCCGGCGAGGTCGGTGGCCTGGCCGATCATCAACTCGAGGGACAGCGTGTTCCAGACCTCGCGCATGGGCGGCGGGAGGGTCATCGCCAGGCGGACGGCTTCGGTGTGGGCGAGGTCGCCCACGAGCACGGCGATGCTCTCGCCATATCGGTCGGGGTCGCCGTCGGCACGGTGGCTGCGGTGATCGGCCGCGGCGCGGCGGTGCACGGTCGGCCGCCCCCGGCGCTGGTCCGACTCGTCCATGACATCGTCGTGGACCAGCCCGAGGACGTGCAGGAGTTCCAGAGCCGCACCAGCGGTGACCATGTCGGCATACCCGTTGGTGGCCGGATCCGCGTCGGTGCCGTGCACCGAGGCCCAGCCCCAGAAACACATCTGCGGCCGAATGCGCTTGCCCGGTCGCGCGAGGAAGTCGACGAGATAGCCCAGGACGTCGTCGGCGGTGAGGCTTGGGGTGGGTTCGTCGCCGGCTGAGTCGGCCGGCCCGCCCGAGCCGTCAGGAGCGAGGGCACGCCACCGTCGGCCGAGATCGGTCACGACGTCGGCCAGGGCGGCGTCGACGGCCGATTGTGCGTCGGTGAGCGGTCGGCGCACCTGCGGGGCGGGGGCGAGGTCGGTCATCCGCTGCCCTCGGCGCCACTCACCTCGGCAACGCAATCGCCGCCGTCCTCGGGCTCGCTGAGGGGTGGACAAGCCGCGGCCACGAGGGGGATCTGCAGCACGGCCCACGGACTGAGGCTGGCTGGGTCGTTCGTCGCCCGGTCGAGGACCTCGCGCCAGGGCACCCAGCGCGAGTCTGCGATCTCGTCGGGGTCGGCGCGGCGCGGATCCTGCGCGCTGCCGTCGATCTGCGCGACATAGACCGGGCACATCTCGTGCTCGACCACGCCGTGGGCGTCGATCGCCCGATACCTGAAATCCGGTGCGACACAGCGCAACTCGCCAGCGTCGACGTGCAGGCCGAGCTCTTCGCGGATGCGTCGGCTGGCCGCCTCCCTCGGGTCTTCACCCGGCCGCGGGTGGCCGCAGCACGAGTTGGTCCAGACGCTCGGCCAGGTCACCTTGTCGTGGGCGCGCTGGGTGAGCAACAGCCGGTCATCGGCGTCGAAAAGGTAGGTCGAGAAGGCCAGGTGCAGCGGCGTCCGGTCGGTGTGCACGGCGCGGCGGTCGGCGGCACCGATGGGGTTACCGCCCTCATCGAGCAGCACCACGTCGTCGCCGTCCGCGGAAGGGGCGGTGCACGGCATACCGGCCTCGTCCATCGCGGCGTGGGTGGTCGCGCCGGGAGCCTCGGGATGCGTCATGCTTGGCTTCGCCCTTCGGTATGCCGTGGTGCGGGTCGGTCTCACCGGCTCGCCGCGCCTGGGGAGACCGTCGGCAGGACCGTGGATATTTCGACCATCGAAGCATATAGGAGGCTCGCATGGCAGGGGAGGACGGCGAGGCGCGGCTGGGCCAGCCGGCCGTGACCCGTGTGCTGCGCCTCGTTCGGGCCGTGGCGACGCAGTCCGATCGGTATTCACACGCGATCCGTGAGCGCCTCGGGATGCATTCGACCGACCTCACCGCGATGGGCATCATCAGCGACGCCGCCCGCGACGGGGCCGAGTTGACCCCTTCGCAGCTGGCGGCGGAGTTGCACCTGTCGGCCTCGGCGGTGACCTCGTTGGTGAGCCGGCTCGAGCACATCGGCCATGTGCGGCGCCTCCCGCACGTCGTCGACGGGCGCAAGGTGGTCGTCGAGATCACCCCGAGCGCCGCTGATCTGGCATCGACGTCGTTCCAGCCGTTGTCCGCGGCCATCCGGGAGGTGTTGGCCTCGCGATCGGACGCCGAGTTGGCGCTCGTGGGCGACGTGCTGTCCGATGTCGTGCGGGCCATGACCGACGTGTGCAATGACGGGCGGGGCGCTCGCGCTGCTGGATTGGTTGCACCTCCCGGCGCGACTACCCTTGACCCGGCGGCTGTGCCCGCCCCCCGCCCTCGTAGCTCAGGGGATAGAGCACCGCTCTCCTAAAGCGGGTGTCGCGCGTTCGATTCGCGCCGGGGGCACTCTGCGCGGCCTGCATCGTGGTTCGCCGCATGGTTCGCTGACGTTGGCCGCACTCCACTGAGGGTCCAATGTCACCGGAGTGCGGTGTCCCTCGCCGAAGCCGCCGGATCGGCGATGGCTGAGCGCCGGAGAGACCTACCCCGCGCTACGTGGGCCCCCTTGAAAACAAGGGGTCCAGGATGGCGATGACCTCACGCATCTGGTCGTCCAGGTCCGGCTTGCACATGCCCTCGAGGCCTTCCTTGCGGCGCCACGCCGCCCACTTGGCCTGTGCCGTCGCACCGTACCCAGCTACTGAAGGCGCGACGGGACGAAGGGTAACCCGGCGGTATCGCGCGACAGCCCGCGCTGAGGCCAAGAGCACGTCTGGGTCGATGCCTCGTTGAGCGAGCGCAACGATGTCGACGTAGTCGCGCCAGCGGGTGCTGGTGATGCCTCGCTCGAGAATCGTGACGCCCTTCTCGGCCACCATGGTCTCTGGCGCATACCCGAGCATCTCGATGGGCTCTCCCAGCACTCGGGGAATGGACACCAGGGTCGGCAGCGGGACAACCGGGTCGCCGGTCGAGATGTCCCAGGCCAGCACGACTCGCGCGGTTCCAACGGTGCCATGCACCCGCATCCGGAGGCCGGGGTAGTCAGCCGCCCCTCGGATGGTTTGGACATCGAGGCTGCTCCGATCGAGTTCAAGACCGTCTTCGACCTCGACAGCTGCGACATCCATCACGACTTGCTCGATATGCGCTGCGGTCACGGAAGCCGAGATGGCCTCCGAGTCCACATCCTTGGTCGAGCGGCGAATTCCATAGCCAGCCAACACGATGCCGCCCTTGAGTATGAAGTCCTTCCCGTGCGGAGTCCTGCGAAGTCGGTCTAGGAACGACTCGAGAGCGTGACGGGTGACCAACTCGCCGGTCGCGACCGGGCATCGGACTTCCTGGAATCGTGAGCTTGGCGTTGAAGCTGCCGAAGGACCCCATGACCAGTCACTGTCATCAGCCCAAGGCCTCGATCGTCCGAAGCAGAGGCCCCCGAGTTCGCGGTAGCTGGGACGCCAACTCCAACAAGTCGGCCGGCTTCCCACCCCTACCCAGCCAACTGCGCAACGCGTCACGGCCCAACTCGTACCCTAACGAGCCACGAAGCCGGAACGCGTCGGCGATGGACCGCTCCGGACCGTAGATGCCGATGCGAACGTTCGAGCCAGGGATGGCGATGGTGGTCCGACCTAGGCCGAAGGAGTCGGCGGCAAAGTGGTGCCAGGCGATGGCGGCGTCAGTCGCCGGGGTCCGGCTACCTCGTGGAATCGCGACGTCAAGTGCCTGAGGAATCTCGTCGGTCAGGTCGTAGTAGGCCAGCGCCGAGGCCAAGCAGACAGTCGCCTTGGGATGTTTGGCTGTCGCCTCGAGCCAGTCCCAGTCAGCGGGGTCAGCGTCAGACGGCAGGTACACGCCGCGCGCGATCCTCTCGTAGGCGCCGACCTTCGCCCGTCGGTAGAACGCGCTGCGGGACGTGGCGTGCTCACCAGCACGAAGCAGTTCGGCAGCTGGCATGCTGACCCTCCTCGCTGGAACAAAACGTCTACCGATAATTGTATCTGTATACGATTTGTTTCGCACCTTGCGTGGTCTGTGGCGGTTCGCCGCTTGGTTCGCTGAGGTTCGCCGCACTCCACTGAGGGTCCAACCTCACCGGAGTACGGCTTCCCTCGCCGAAGCCCCCGATCAAACCTTCCCTGCATCGCCCGATCAGCGATCGGGCGGCCCCGACGCATCGGCAGCTTGGGTCAACAACGCGGCGAAGACCTCGACGGGTTGAGCACCAGAAACCGCCACGCGTCCCCCGGCCACGGTGAACGGCACGCCGGTCACGCCGATCGAGCGCGCCTCGGCCTGGTCGGCACGCACCTGCGCGGCGAACGCATCCGAGCCAAGGACCTTGCCAATTCGGTTGCGAGACAGGCCCACACCTGTGGCAAGGTCCATCAGCACACCGTGATCGTCCAGCGCCAGGCCCTGCCGGAAGTGTGCGGCATACATCGCCTCCTGCAACTCCCCGGCCAGCTGCCCAGCACCCTCGGCAGCGGCCAGCGCCAAGAGCCGGTGTGCATCGAAGGTCGACGACTTCACGGCCTGGGCGAAGTCCAGGACCAGCCCGTCCTCGGCAGCAACCGCGGCCACCCGCTCGGTCATGGCCAGCCCTGCGGCGCACCCGCCGCCGTACTTGCGACCGAGGTACTCGGCCACCGGCACCCGCTCGCCGGACGGCATACCAGGGTCGAGTTCGTAGGCCCGATGCCGCACCGCCACCGGCCCGGCATACCCAGCCACCGCCGCCGCGAGCCGCCGCTGCGCGATGTAGCACCACGGGCAGACCAGGTCAGCCCACACCTGCACGTCCAGCGCATCCACCGCAATCACGGCGTCAACAGCATCCACGGCATCCACGGCATCGCTCATCTCCCGAGTCTCGCACTCCTCGACGCCCGCGGCCGCGGCGCATGCGCGAGCAGATAGCGCCGGAACAGGCCAGCTGCGGGGAGCAAAGCGCGCTCGGTCGACCAGACCAGCCCCACGTCGCGGGCCCCGGCATCGTCGGTGATGCGCACCAACCACGGCCCGCCGGTCGAGGGCGGCAGCGGGTCATCTCCGGTCGCAGGCACCACAGCAACCCCCAGCCCGGCCGCGACGAACCCCCGCGCGGTCGTCAGATCGTCGACCTCGAAAGCCACCTGCGGTTCGATCCCCGCAGCCGCCACGAGCCGCTCCCACCGCTGCCGCATCGGGCTCGGCGCGCGCGGCACGACGAACGCCTCCCCCGCCGCCTCCGCCATCGACACCTCGGTGCGCCCCGCCCACGCATGGCGCGCTGGCACGGCCAGGAAGAGGTCCTCGCGGAAGAGTAACCGCCACTGCACCGGTATGCCGTGCGGCCGCTGCGCCGTGATGACCAGGTCCACCCGACTCTCGACCAAGCTGTCCGGCGACGCCAGCACTCCTTCCTGACCGGTCTGGTGGACGACGAACTGCACGTCGGGGTGCTCGGCCCGGAAGCCACCGATGAGTGCCGGCACCAACCAGGAGCCCAACGACGGGTCATGGGCGAGCACGACGGTCCCCCGCTCGGGGTCGAGCAACTGGTCGACCGCCGCCAGCCCATCGTCGAGGGTGTTGATGAGCCGGTCGACGTGGCGTTTGAAGACCGACCCCGCGTGTGTCAGCCGAAGCACGCGGCCAGAACGCGTCAGCAGCGGGGTGCCGATCTCATCCTGCAGGGCCGCCAGGGCGCGCGAGACGCTCGGCTGGCTCACCATGTGGAGTTCGGCGACCTCGGTCACCGTCGCCCCATCGGCAACGAACTGGAACCACCGCAGCGCATCCGTCTCCACCCGGCGAGTCTATCTATGCACTATCCGTATGGATAAGACATCTCAGAGGTATTGGACGTATAGCACCTGGTCACTGGACCATGGATGCATGAACAACCGCACTTTCACCAACTCGACCACCTACGCCGCCAAGCTCGTGGCGATGGTCCGTGACGATCTCCAGGAGCGCCGCGAGGCGCGCGCCGCCCGTAAGCAGCTGATCCGCGAGCTCGACGGCTACCACTCGCGCGCCGACATCGACGACCTGCTTGCGGCCGTCGACCGCCACGAGGGTCCCGAGGCCGAGCTCATGCGCACGATCCTGCACTCCAAGTTGGCGCACGCGCAGCGCGGCTCGCTCCTGGCCGGCTGACCGGACCGGGCGCTCGACCCATCAGACCGCTGCACTCCTGACAAACCGCGAAGCCCCCGTTCCGATCGGACCGGGGGCTTCGTCGTTGCTCAGGCTCAGTAGCGGCCGTAGCTGACCTTGTTCGTGGTCCAGATCGTGTGCAGACCGGACAGCACGCCCGGACGGCGGGCGTCGTAGAGCATGCCCGGGCCGGCGTAGATGCCCACGTGGTAGGCCGGGTAGCCGAAGAACACCAGGTCGCCGGGCTGCGGGTTGCTGACCTTGGTCGCACCAGCGCGCTGGCCCTCGGCCGTGCGCGCGATCGACTTGCCGACCTGACGGTAGACGTAGGAGGTGAAGCCCGAGCAGTCGAAGCCCGCCGACGGCGAGGACCCACCGTGGACGTAGCGGATGCCGGACAGGCTGCGAGCGATGCCGACGATGGTGCCGTCGCTCGGCGGGACGTTGACCTCGGCCTTGGGCGCGGCGGTCGTCTTGGCAGCAGCCGCAGGGGCAGCGGTGGACGCGGTCGACGTCGCGGTCAGCGCAGCGCGGTCGTTCGACCGCGACGCGGCGGTGACCTTCTTGGTCGTGAAGCCCAGCGATCCGAAGGTCTCGTTGCCGGGGGCGCTGGCGGGCGCACTGAGCGAGGGGCCGACCTCGGCGATCACAGCGCCATCGGCAGACTCGGTCGAGGGCAGGGCCGACTCGGGGAGCGTGAGCGCCGAGGCGGGCATGGCCATCGTCGCCACCAGGCCGCCGGTCATCACCGCAGCGGCGGACACGCGGGCGACCGGCTTGACGTTGTCCGTGGCAATCTGAGCCAGCTCGGCCAACGGGGAATACCCGGAGGCGCGGTGACGCCCGATGTGTGTAGACACGATGTACCTCTCCTAGCGCCATACGAGGTGAGCTGTCGGGTTCGGGTGGGAGTCACCCGGGTCTGGACCGGAAGCCGGCCGCGACCTTCACCCCAAGGGCGTCTCACGACGCCCGGAAGTGGTTCCCCCGCTCCTGCCTGGCGGTAAGTCGTCCCGAGGCAGTGGCAGGATTCGGCGATCCACCTCGGCACCGGGCCATGTCTGGACCGGCGTCGGGAAGACTAGCCCATCTCCCGAGGCAATGTCACGTTCCGATCACGGAATGGCCACTGTGAGATCACCGACGTTCTCAATCGTGCTCGTCGCAGGCTCGGCATACCCGACAAACCGACGTGAGCGACACGGCATACACCAGGGCGAACCGGGCGCTCAGCCCGCCTGAAATCCTTCTCCGAAAACATGTGCCGCGACGTCGTGCGGCAGTCGCACCGCGGGCGTGTCGGCCTCCTCGCCGACCCCGACGCACACGTCGGCACCCTCGACCCACACCCGCACCGTGGTGCCCGGCAGGACTCCGGCCTCGATCAAGGTGGCCAGCGATTCGGGTTCGACCTGCGCGATCTCGCCGATCCGGCGGACCACGACGGTCTGCTTGACGCCGTCAGCCCCTGCGGCCGGAGCATGCCCGGCCCAGTCGCGCAGGCTGCGCGAGCGGTCGGCGTCCGGCGCCTCGCGTTCGCCCTCGAGCTCCTCCAGCCCGGGGATGGGGTTGCCCCAGGGCGAGTCCCGGTGGTCACCGATGAGAGCCAGGATGCGCCGCTCGACCCGCTCGCTCATGACGTGCTCCCAGCGGCACGCCTCCTCGTGGACGTACTCCCACTCCAGCCCGAGGATGTCGACGAGCAGCCGCTCGGCCAGCCGGTGTTTGCGCATGACCCGCGTCGCCGCGAGCCGTCCGGTCGCCGACAGCTCGAGGTGCCGGTCGTCGGTCACGCGCACCAATCCGTCCCGCTCCATCCGGGCGATGGTCTGCGACACGGTCGGCCCGGAATGCCCGAGCCGCTCGGCGATGCGCGCGCGCATCGGCACGATCCCCTCTTCCTCCAGCTCGAAGACGGTCCGCAAATACATCTCGGTCGTGTCGATCATGTCGCTCACGAGGGCTAGCCTCTCATCCGATGAAGCCCGTCCTGGTGTGGTTGCGACGCGACCTGCGCATCGCCGACCACCCCGCTCTGCTCGGCGCCGCGGCATCGGGCCGTCCCGTCGTGCCGGTCTTCGTCGTCGATCCCCTGCTGTGGGACGCGGCCGGGTCCCCGCGCCGGGACCGCCTCGCGGCCTCCCTGCGCTCCTTCGCAGCAGACCTCCACGCCCGGTATGCCGTGCAGCTGGTGCTGCGTCGCGGCTCACCGCTGCGCGTGATCCCTGCTCTGGCAGCCGAACTCGGCACCGACGCGGCGCACGTGACGGCCGAGAGCACGCCCTACGGCCGCCGGCGCGATGCCGCGGTCGCTGCCCGGCTGGCCGACGTCGGGGTGGCCTGGGTGGCGACGGGCACGGCATACGCGGTGGGTCCGGGCACCGTGCTGACCGGCAGCGGCACCCCCTACCGGGTCTTCACCCCGTTCTCACGGGCCTGGCGGGCGCACGGTGCGCCCGGGCCGGCACCCGCTCCTGTCGCCCTGACCGGCCTCCAAGATGTTCCCAGCGACGACCTCCCGAGCACGGGCACCGCGGGCGCGGGTGCGGTTGGAGATGGCCAGGTCGGAGAGGCCGCCGCGCACGCGCGGTGGCACGAGTTCCGGGAGGGCGCCCTTACGGCATACCGGACCGACCGGGACCGACCCGATCTCGACGGCACGTCGCGGCTCTCGGCGGCCCTGAAATACGGCGAGATCCATCCCCGCACCCTGCTGGCCGACCTCGGCAGCGACGAAGCGCGCGGCACCCCCGGCGCGAGCACGTTCGTCACCGAGCTGGCCTGGCGTGAGTTCTATGCCGACGTGTTGTGGCACCATCCCCGCTCGGCGTGGCACGACCTGCGGCCGCTGCCGGGGATGGACTACGACGAGCCGGGCGCCGCGTACGACGCCTGGCGCGCGGGGCGGACCGGCTATCCCTTCGTCGACGCGGGGATGCGGCAGCTCGCGGCGACCGGCTGGATGCACAACCGGGTGCGGATGGTGACCGCGAGCTTCCTGGTCAAACACCTGCACGTGTGGTGGCCACACGGGGCGCGGCATTTCATGGCGCAGCTGTGCGACGGCGACCTCGCGTCCAATTCCCATGGCTGGCAATGGGTTGCCGGCACCGGCACCGACGCTGCGCCGTATTTCCGGATCTTCAACCCGGTCGCGCAAGGGCAGCGGTTCGACCCGCAGGGTGACTACGTGCGCCGCTGGGTGCCGGAACTGGGTCACCTCGCCGGCGCCGCTGCCCACGAGCCGTGGGCACACGCGGCCGGGTATGCCGGCGGCTACCCCACTCGCATCGTCGAGCACGCCGCCGCCCGCGCCGAAGCCCTGCGCCGGTATGCCGTGTCCCGCACCGCCTGAGGACCTCGAGATCGCGAAATCGGCTGCTATCGCTCCGGAATAGCGACCTCATTCGACATCTCGCGAGGGCCCCCGTCTGCTCCGGGGACCCGGGGAGACGCTGGCGTGCTGGACACGGCAGGATCTGACCTATGCCCGAGGTCCGCATCCGTCCCGCCCAGCCCGCCGACGCCCAGGCCATCCACGATCTCGTGGTCGGTCTGGCCGTCTATGAGAAGGAGCCGGACGCGGTCGAGGGTGGGCCGGAGGACTTCGCCGCGGCGCTGTTCTGTGACGCTCCGCAGGCCTTCTGCCAGGTCGCCGAGGTGCGCGACGTGGTCGGCGACGAGTCGGGGGCCGATGCGGGCGCTGCCGGCTGGGAGGTCGCCGGGATCGCGATCTGGTACGTCACCTTCTCGACCTGGAAGGTGCGCCACGGCCTGTGGCTCGAGGACCTGTTCGTCACCCCCGAACGTCGCGGCCTCGGCCTGGGCCGGATGCTGCTGGAGGAGTTGGCCGGTATCTGTGTCGAGCGCGGCTACCCGCGGTTCGAGTGGTGGGTGCTCGACTGGAACACCCCCGCGCACGGCTTCTATCGGTCGCTCGGCGCGGTGCCGCAGGACGAGTGGACGGTGTGGCGCACCGATGGTGAGGCGCTGGCCACCCTCGGTCGCCGCCGCTGACGACGCCGGCCTCGAAAGATCGCGATCCTGTCACTTGGGTCGCGTTGCGACCGCACCCAGGTGACAGGATCGCGATCTGTTCGGTGCTATTGGCCCGTGGCCTGCCGACCAGCCCTGGTCGGGTCGTAACGGGGCACCCACACCCGCAGCCAGGCCGCGCCCAACCACGCCAGGCCGCCCATCATGACGGCCGCCGCTCCGAGCGACAGCACCGCGGCCCCGAGGCTCACCAACGCCGGACCGGCCGCCCAGCCCAGGTCGCCCATGAGCCGCCAGCCGCCGAGGAACTGCGCCCGCCCCTGCTCCGGCGAGGCATCGGCACCGAGGGTCATGAGGATGCCCGAGCCGATGCCATTGCCCACGCCGAGCACCAGCCCGACCAGGACCAGCCCGGCGAACGACCCGGCCACGGGGATGAGCGCCATCCCGACCCCGAGGACGAGCATCGACGGCACGGCGACGTGCACCCGACCGAACCGGTCCATCGCCCACCCCGCCGGGTAGAACAGCAGCATGTCGGCCGCGCCGGAGATCCCGAAGACCAGGCTCGTCGAGGCGGCATCCAGCCCGATGCTCTCGGCCCACAGCGGCACGATCGCGTTGCGCGCGGCCCGAGCTGCCGCGACCGCCAGCACCCCCAGGCCCAGAGTGGTGAGCACCCGCCGATGGGCCCGCAAGACCGACCAGACCGAGGCCGGCCGCCGCGCAGAGGCACCGCCGCCCTCGCGCGCCCCTCCCGCCCCTCCCGCAGCGCCCGACGCCGCTGCGGCTGCCGCCGCCTGCACTGCAGCGGTATGCCGTGCGGCCCGCTGCCCTTCATAGCGCGCCAGATCGGGCGTCAAGGCCACCAGCACGGCGGCCAGCACCGCGAAGGTGACGCCGACGGCATACGCGGCCCTGGTGTCCCACACCGAGACCGCAGCCGCCCCGAGGAAGGGACCGACGAAGATCCCCACCCGGTGCACCCCGCCGAGGGTCGACAGCGCTCGGGCCCGCATGCCCGCCGGCACGACCTCGGTGAGATAGGCATGCCGCGCCAGCCCGAAGACCGACCCGGCCACTCCCATGACGAGCACCGCGGAGGCGAGCGTGAGCACGGAGCGCGAGAGTCCCGCGCCGACCATCCCGAGTCCCTCGGCCAGCGCAGCGAAGAGCAG
>JBGAQV010000019.1:0-32750 GCA_044220505.1 Dermatophilaceae bacterium | reverse complement strand
AGGACCTGGCCGATCTGGAGCAGTTCTTCTACAACGGCGACGGCATAGAATCGAAGGAGGCCTTTGTCCAGGTCTATGGCCATCCGCAAAACCTGGCCGCCTTTGTCCGCAGCCTGGTGGGGCTAGACCGCCGCGCGGCCAAGGAGCGGTTGGTCGCCGACGCGGAACGCCTTGCCACGAGCCACGATTGGGCTGTGACCGCGGGTGCGTTCAAGCGGCTCATGGATGAATGGCGCCTGGCCGGTCGCGCCAGCCGGGCCGACGACGACGCTCTCTGGACCCGGTTCAAGACCGCTCAGGATTCGTTCTTCGCCGCCAAGGACGCGGTCGTGGCTGCCGAGGACGAGGAATACCGCGCCAACCTCGCGGTCAAGGAGGGACTGCTCACAGAGGCGGAGGCCATCCTGCCGGTCAAAGACCTCGAGGCCGCGAAGGCTGCCCTGCGGGTGATCCAGGACAAGTGGGACCGCGCCGGCAAGGTGCCGCGGGCCGACCTCGAGCGCACCGAGAAGGCCCTGCGTCGCGTCGAGCAGGCCGTCCGTGATGCCGAGGACAAGCGGTGGGCCGCTTCCAACCCTGAGGCCGCAGCCCGGGCGCAAAGTCTGGTCGATCAGCTGGAGAAGTCGGTCGCAGACCTGCAGATCGCTCTCGACAAAGCTCAGGCATCCGGCAACGCCAGAAAGGTCGGCGAGGCGTCAGCCGCGCTGGAGGCCCGCCAACAGTGGCTGGCCCAGGCGCGCGCCGGCCTGGAGGAGTTCGGACCCCGGGGCTGACGCCGGCCCACGGCATACCGGCCAAGCATCTCTTCCGGTATGCCGTGGGGCTCAGCCGCGCGTGGCGGCGCCGTCATTGCCGCGCCGCACGGAGAACACCCCGTCGACCCCCTTGACAGCACGCAAGACGTAGTCGAGGTGGGCCGGGTCGGCCAACTCGAAAACGAATCGAGATGTGGCGACGCGGTCACGGGTCGTGTGGACGGCGGCTTCCAGGATGTTGACCCGCTGATCGGACATCACCCTGGTGATATCCGACAACAGGCCGTTGCGGTCGAACGCCTCCACCTGGATCTGCACGAGGAATCGACTGCTCTGAGTCGGAGCCCATTTAACGTCGATGAGCCGCTCGGGTTCCCGGCGCAAGGAGTCGGCGTTGGTGCAGGCGGCACTGTGCACCGACACGCCCTTGCCGCGGGTGATGAATCCGATGATCTCGTCGCCAGGCACTGGGGTGCAGCAGCGCGCCACCTTGACCCACACATCGTCGGTGCCCACGACGACCACACCAGGATCCGAACGAGGGCGCAGGCGGCCGCCGGTCGGGATGGTGGCCTCGGCGAGGTCCTCCTCGGTGCTCTGCGCGCCGCCCAGGGACTCAACAAGCCGGTTGACGACGTGCTGAGCAGAAACGTGACCCTCACCGACTGCGGCATACAGGCTGTCGATGTCGTGATAGCGCAGATCAGCGGCCAGGGCCGTCATCGACTCGACCGACATGAGGCGGTGCAGTGGGTGCCCTTGTTTGCGCAGGTATTTGGCGATCGACTCGCGGCCTTGCTCGATCGCCTCCTCACGACGGCTCTTGCTGAACCATTGGCGGATCTTGTTGCGCGCCCGAGCACTCTTGACGAAGGACAGCCAGTCTCGGGACGGGCCCGCTCCATCGGCCTTGGAGGTGATGATCTCGACGGTGACGCCGTTCTCCAGGACTGAGTCGAGCGAGACGAGTCGGCCATTGACCCGCCCACCGATGCAGTGGTGGCCGACCTCGGTGTGCACGGCATACGCGAAATCGACGACGGTGGAGCCAGCTGGGAGCGCGACGACGGAGCCCTTCGGGGTGAAGACGTAGACCTCTCCCCCGCTGATCTCGAAGCGCAGCGAGTCAAGGAACTCGCCTGGGTCGGCGGTGTCGCGCTGCCAGTCCAGCAGCCGGCGCAACCAGGCCATATCGTTGACATTGGTTTCGCCGCCCTTGCCGCGGCGGCGTTCTTCCTTGTACTTCCAGTGGGCCGCCACGCCGTACTCTGCTCGGCGGTGCATCGTGTGGGTGCGGATCTGGATCTCGACGGCCTTGCCCTGTGGTCCGATGACCGTCGTGTGCAACGACTGGTACATGTTGAACTTCGGCATGGCGATGTAGTCCTTGAACCGGCCGGGCACCGGATTCCACTGGGCGTGCACGGTGCCGAGCGCGGAGTAGCAGTCGCGGATGTTCTCGACAAGGACCCGCACCGCGATGAGGTCGAAGATCTGCTCGAACTCGCGTTCGCCGGCCACCATCTTCTGGTACACCGACCAGTAGTGCTTCGGCCGCCCCGTGACCGTCGCCTTGATGCTCGCCGCCTTGAGCACCTCGGACACCTCGGCCCGCACCGAGTTGAGGTACTCCTCTCGCGCCGGGGCGTGAGCGCTGACGAGCTCGACGATGTGGTCGTAACGGTCGGGGTAGAGGGTGGCGAAGGCCAGGTCCTCCAGCTCCCATTTGATGGTGTTCATCCCGAGCCGGTGGGCCAGCGGGGCGTAGATCTGCAGGGTCTCCTCGGCCTGACGCACGGCCCGCTCGCGGGACAGGTACTTCCAGGTGCGGGCGTTGTGCAGTCGGTCGGCGAGTTTGATGACCAGGACGCGGATATCGCGGGCCATCGCCACGACCATCTTCCGCACGGTCTCTGCCTTGGCGGCGTCTCCCCAGGTGACCTTGTCGAGCTTGGTCACGCCGTCGACCAACTCTGCGATCTCGTCGCCGAAGTCGGCCCGCAGCTGGTCGAGGGTGTAATCGGTATCTTCGACGGTGTCGTGCAGCAGCGCCGCGGCGATCGTGTTGGGGGTCATCCCGATTTCGGCGAGGATCTGGGACACGGTCAACGGATGCGTGATGTAGGGGTCGCCGCTGACTCGAACCTGGCCCTGGTGGGCAGCCTCGGCGACGTCGAAAGCTCGCAGGATCACGCCGACATCGGCCCGGGAGTGGTGTTCACGCACCCGGCTGACCACCATGTCGAGGGCGACATTGCCAGCCGACTTCGGGCTGGCAATGCGCCGGATGGTCGAACGCATCCACGACGGTGAAGACGTGGAGGCAGGAGGGGTCGCTGAATCGGCCCGCACCTGCTCACTCATGGCCGAAGTGTAGTCGGCCCCGTTCAGTCGACCAGAATCGAGTGCACCTCGCGGCCTGGGAGCGCATCACGGCCGTGGAGAAACCCGAGCTCGAGCACGAAGTCGAGGGCGACTACCTGTCCCCCGGCCCGTTCCACCAGGTCGCAGGTCGCAGCAGCGGTGCCTCCGGTGGCCAGGACATCGTCCATGATGAGGACTCGATGGCCCTCGACGAAGGCGTCCACGTGCAACTCCAGCACTGCGGTGCCGTATTCAAGGGTGTATTCGGCCCGGTGAGTGCGCCCCGGCAACTTCCCCGCCTTGCGCACCGGGACGAAGCCCACCCCGAGTGCGTGCGCCGCGGCCGCTCCGAGGATGAAGCCGCGCGCCTCGATCCCGACGACGACGTCGACGCGGCCGGCATACCGGCTGCGCACGTCCTCGACCACGGCTGCCAGGCCGTCGGGGTCGGCTAGCAGTGGCGTGAAGTCCTTGAACCGCACCCCGGGTTTCGGGAAGTCCAGGACATCGCGCAGTCTTCCGGCGACGAGCGCCGCGATGTCCCTGGACCCGCTCCCGCCGCTCGTCACCGCTTGGACCGGGGCGGGCGCTTGGGCTGGTTGCGCGGCCCTGAGGCCGCCCACTTGTGCAGCGGCCGGCCCAGCGAGTCGGTGTCGGTCGCCGCAGCGTCCTGCGGGTCCGCGGCAGCGGTATGCCGTGCGGCAACATCCGAGCCGCCCGCACCTGGGCCCACGCCGACACCAGCGGCCACCGGCTCCTTGGCCTGCACCCGCTCGGAGTACTTGGCGAGGTCGACGAGAGCCGGCTCGTTGCGCCGCAGGTCGACCAGCAGCGGGGTGGCGATGAAGATCGACGAGTAGGCACCGACGGCGATGCCGACGAACAGCGCGAGGCTGAGGTCAAGCAGGGTGCCCGGCCCGAGCTTGGTGAACCCCACGACGAGGATCGCGAAGATCGGCAGCAGCGCTACGACGGTCGTGTTGATCGAACGCACCAAGGTCTGGTTGACCGCGAGGTTGGCGGCCTGGGCATAGGACTGCCGGCGGCTGCCGAGTGCCTCGGCCGTGTTTTCCCGCACCTTGTCGAAGACCACGACGGTGTCGTAGAGCGAATAGCCGAGGATGGTGAGGAAGCCGATCATCGACGAGGGCGTGATCTCGAAACCGAAGAGGGCGTAGATGCCGATGGTGACGATGAGGTCATGGATGAGCGCGACCAGACCGGACAACGCCATCTTCCACGTGCGGAAGTAGATGGCCATGACCAGGGCCACGAGCAGGAGGAAGACGATGAGGGCCTGGATGGCCTTCTGGCTCACCGACTCACCCCAGGACGGACCGATGAGCGAGGCCGAGACCGTCTTGTCGTCGACCCCGAAGGTCTTGGCCAGGGCCGTCTTCGCAGCTTCGTTCTTCTCGTTGGCCGCCTCGGTCTGCACCCGCACCGTCGTGCCACCGATGACGGTGGCCAGCACGTTGCCGGGGATTCCGGCCTCGGCGATCGCCGACCGCGCCCGTTCCTCATAGCCCGCGGTGTTCGTCACCGAGGTGAGTCGATACTCGGAGCCCCCCCGGAACTCGATACCGAAGTTGAGACCGCGGGCGAACAACCCGATCAGGGCGAGGGCAATGAGCACGGCCGAGAAGGCATACCACTGCTTCTGACGGCCGATGAAGTCGATCGAGCGCTTCCCGGTGTAGAGGTCGTTACCCCACTGCGCGATGGAGGTCATCTCAGGCCTTCCCCTCGGAGGTGAGCGTCGGGGTCACGAACCGGCCGCGGCCGGCATACCGGGTCTGTGGCGTCTTGGCCCCCAACCGTTCCGGATCCAATCCAGACCACGGATGCCCACCGCCGAAGAACTTGGTGTGAGCGAGGATCGCCACCAGTGGGTGGGTGAAGAGGAAGACGACCGCCAGGTCGATGAGCGTGGTCACCCCGAGGGTGAACGCGAACCCGCGGACATTACTCGCCGCGAGGACGTAGAGGACGATCGCCGCGAGGAGGTTGACGGCGTCGGCGGCGAGGATCGTGCGTTTGGCGCGCGACCAACCCGCATCGACTGCGGTGACCAGGGGCCGCCCCTCGCGCACTTCGTCTCGGATGCGCTCGAAGTAGACGATGAAGGAGTCTGCGGTCACGCCGATGGCGACGATGACACCGGTGACGCCGGCCATGGTGAGCCGGACGTTGTGGGACCAGCCCAGTAGCGTCAACACTCCATAGGTGGTCACGGCGGCCACGACCAGCGAGGCGACCGTCACGAGGCCGAGCAGGCGGTACTGCACGAGCGAGTAGGCCACGACGAGCAGCAGCCCGATGAGACCGGCCAGCAGACCGAGCGCGAGCTGCTCTTTGCCGAGCGTGGGGCTGATGTCGTCCTGGGTCTGCAGCTTGAAGGACATCGGCAGGGCGCCGAACTTGAGCTGCTGGGCCAGCGCCCGCGCCGAGTCGATCGTGAACGATCCGGTGATGCTGGCTTGACCGTTGCTGATGACCGCATTGGTCGACGGTGCGGTGATGACCTGCTTGTCGAGCACGACCGCAAACCGGTTGCGGGTTTGGTCGGCCTTGAGCCCGAACAGCCGGGTGGTCACTGCACCGAACTTGGCGGTGCCGTCACCGGTGAAGCTCAGGCGCACCTCGACGACACTCGTGGGCTGCCCGTTCTGACCGGTCTGGTAGCCCGAGCTGGCGTCGGCGATGTCGGTGCCGTCGAGTTCGACCGGCCCGAGGATGTATTTCTCCGCCTTGGTCGTGGCGCAGGTGACCAGTGGCTTGGCGGGGTCGTCGACGAAGTCGTTGATCGCGCCTGCCTTGGAGCAGTCGAGGTCGGTGAACTCCTTGGCCAGCTCGGGCGTGACCCATGCGGTGTCGGAGGGATTGGCCGGCTGGGCGGCCGTCGACGAGGCGGTCGTGGTCGATGTGGTGGTCGCGGTGGCACCGGGTGTCGGCGTCGGGTCCGCGCCGGTCAGGGCGGGAGGAATGGGGGCGTTGGCGCTGGTGGCCGGTGCCGCGGAGGTTGCCGGGGCCGTGGAGACCGGGTCCATGGTGAAGATGGGAGCGGACGTCACGGGCGCCTGGCTCGTCGCGGAGGCCGATCCGGTCGGCGAACTCGTCGTCGTTGCCGTGCTCTCCGGCACGCCGGAGGTGGCCGCGAGGACGGCGCGGAACCGCAGCTGCGAGGGCTTGCGGATCTGGTCGAGGGTCTTGGCGTCGGGCTGCCCAGGGATGGAGATGACGATGTTGCGCCCGCTCTGGGTGGTGATCTCGGCCTCGGCGACACCATTGGAGTCGACGCGCTGGGCGATGATGTCGCGGGCTTTCTCCAACTGGCCTGCGCTCACGGCCGCGTTCGGGTCGGCGAGCACGGGCTCGAGGACCATTTGGGTGCCGCCCTCGAGGTCCAGGCCAAGCTTCGGGCTCCATTGCCCGGTGCCAAACTTCGCCGTGGCGCCGATGCCGGCAAAGAGGGCGATCAACAGGACCAACAGGGTCCAGAGCACCCGTCGCGGCGCGCGGGTGCGAGATGGTGCACTCATCGGGATCCCCTAGTTGTCCTGCGTCGGGCCAGCAGCCGTGCTGCTCCCTGCGATCGGGTTGACGACTGCGTCGACGGCTCGTCGGTCGTAGCGCACGACGACGCCCGGCGCGACTTCGAGGCTCATCTCGGTGTCGGTGAGCGCGGTCACCGTGCCGAACAATCCGGCGGTGGTCCGAATGCGATCCCCGACTGTGATGGCCGATTGCATCGCCTGGATGCCCTTGACGCGCCGGCGTTGGGCCATGAAGACATAGCCGAGAAACAGCAATGGCAGGGCCAAGAACAGCAGCGAACCGCCGTCACTTCCAGACATGTCGTCAATCCTCATCAGCGAAAGCAGTCAACAGCATCGGCGCCCCGGCATACAGCCGGGACCAGCGTCCCATTGTGGCGTATACGCCCATACGAGGCGAACCCACCTCGCGGTCCACCCCCAGCGGGCGCTCCGCAGAGACTACCCGCCCAACGGGCCGATGTCGGTGATCCCCGGTAACCTGGGCTGCCCCGCCGGGGCCACGCCCGGCAGAGTCGATTGGTATGCCGTGCCGCCCACCGGGGCCTCCAGGCCGAGGTGCTCCCAGGCCGCGGGTGTCGCGACTCGCCCACGGGGAGTGCGCACGACCAAACCCTCGCGCACGAGGAAGGGCTCAGCCACCGTCTCGACCGTGTCGGATTCTTCTCCGACGGCGACCGCGAGATTGCTCACTCCGACCGGCCCGCCACCGAAGCGACGACACAATGCATCGAGCACCGCCCGGTCGAGGCGATCCAGGCCGCGGGCGTCGACGTCGAAGAGGGCCAGGGCCTGTTGGGCTGCCGGCAGGTCGACGACGCTCTGGCCGTGGACCTGGGCCCAGTCGCGCACCCGGCGCAACAAGCGGTTGGCGATGCGCGGAGTGCCCCGGGATCGCCCGGCGATCTCGGCGATGCCCTCAGTGTGAGCCTGGACCCCGAGCAGCCCGGCCGAGCGACGCAGGATCGTCACCAGGTCGGTCGTCTCGTAGAAGTCGAGGTGTCCGGTGAACCCGAACCGGTCCCGCAGCGGCGCCGGCAGCAGCCCCGACCGGGTCGTGGCGCCCACCACGGTGAACGGCGGCAGTTCCAGAGGGATGGCCGTCGCGCCGGGCCCCTTGCCCACAACGATGTCGACGCGGAAGTCCTCCATTGCGAGATACAGCATTTCTTCGGCTGCCCGAGACATGCGGTGGATCTCGTCGAGGAAGAGCACCTCCCCTTCGGCGAGCGAGGACAGGATCGATGCCAGGTCGCCGGCGTGCTGGATAGCCGGGCCGGAGGTGACCCGGATCGGCTGGTCGAGCTCGGCGGCGATGATCATCGCCAGGGTCGTCTTGCCCAATCCCGGGGGGCCGGACAGCAGCACGTGGTCGGGAGGACTCCCCCTACGCCGCGCGGCCTCCAGAACCAGGCTGAGCTGATCACGGACCCGGGTCTGCCCCGGGAAGTCGACCAGCCGCCGCGGGCGCAGCGCCGCCTCGACCTGGCGCTCGCGGTCCTCACCGCGCGGGTCGACGACGCGGGGACTGGCTTCGTAGGAGCCGTCCTCCCAACCGCCATCAGCGGGGTGCGTCGGGTCACCCATGATCACGTCCGAGCCAGCTTCTGCAGCGCCGCGCGCAGCAGCGCAGACACGTCTGCAGCCTCACCGGACGCGGGGGCAACGGCAGCGACGGCGTCCTCGGCTTGCTTGGCGCTCCAACCCAGACCGACCAGCGCGGCCTGGACCTGCGCCTCCCAGACGGAGGCGGCCGGCGCGACCGGCGCGTCGGCCTGGCTGAACGGCATACCCATCTTGTCGCGCAACTCCAGGACGAGGCGCTCGGCGCCCTTCTTGCCGATCCCGGGCACCTTCATCAAGGCCGCGAGATCTCCCCCCGAAATCGCTGACCGGATGGCGTCGGGCGAATGCACGGCGAGCATCGCCAGGGCCAATCGGGGGCCGACGCCACTCACGGTCTGCACAGTTTCGAAGACGGTGCGCCCGTCAGCGTCGGGAAATCCGTAGAGGGTGAGCGAGTCCTCCCGGACGACCAGCGAGGTGGACAGGCTCGTCGTCGACCCGTGCCGCAGACCCGCCGCGGTCGCCGGGGTGACGTGCACGAGGACGCCGACCCCTCCGACCAGGATCACGGCGTGATCCAGACCCACCGTGGCGACTTCACCACTGAGCGAGGCGATCATCGGGTGCCCACCTTCCGTGCGGCGATCCCCGCCTGCTGGGCCAGGACCGCAGCCTCCAATCGAGCGGTCGCCGCGCCGCGCCAGAGATGGCAGATGGCCAGGGCCAGTGCGTCGGCGGCGTCGGCTGGTTTCGGCGCGGTCGACAGACCGAGCAGCCGGGTGACCATGAGCGTGACCTGGGCCTTGTCGGCGCGCCCGTTGCCGGTGACGGCTGCCTTGACCTCGGTCGGGGTGTGCAGGTGAACAGCCAAGCCATGCCGCGCGGCTACGAGCATGGCGACCGCGGACGCCTGGGCCGTGCCCATGACGGACAGCACGTTGACATCGGCGAACACCCGCTCGACCGTGACAACGTCCGGCTGATGCCGACGGACCAGGCCGTCGATCGCGGTCTCCAGGGCCAGCAGGCGGCGTGGCGTCTCGTCTGTGCTCGGCGTGCGCACGACGGTGACGTCGACCATGCGCAGCTTGCGGCCCAGGTCGCCGTCGACGACGCCGATGCCACACCGGGTCAGGCCCGGGTCGACACCGAGGACTCGCACGGCATACTCCTTGCTTTTGCAGTTGCTTTTGCAGTTGCTTTTGCAGTTGCTTTTGCAGTTGCTTTTGCAGTTGCTTTTGCAGTTGCTTTTGCAGTTGCTTTTGCAGTTGCTTTTGCAGTTGCTTCTGCGTTGGACGATCCGGGAGGCCGAACATCTGTTCGGTCACCCACCGTACCCAGACCGGCGCCGTATGCCGTGCCGCGACGCGCCGGAACGGTCACTCCTGCTCGAGCTCGGCCAACACCTCGTCACTGATGTCGCCGTTGGCGTAGACATTCTGGACGTCGTCAGAGTCTTCCAACGCCTCGACGACGCGCAGCATCTTGCGGGCGCCGTCGAGGTCCAGGGCAACTTCCATGCTCGGCAAGAACGACGCTTCGGCCGAGTCGTAGTCGATCCCAGCGGCCTGCAGCGCCTTGCGCACGCCCACGAAGTCCGAGGCCTCAGAGACGATCTCGAACGAGTCGTCCATGTCGTTGACATCTTCGGCTCCGGCATCGAGCACGACTTCGAGCAGGTCGTCCTCGGTGAGGGTCTTGCCGCCCTGCACCTTGGGCACCATGACGACGCCCTTGCGGGTGAACAGGTATGAGACCGAACCGGGGTCGGCCAGGTTGCCGCCATTGCGGGTCAGGGCGGTGCGCACCTCGGCAGCGGCGCGGTTGCGGTTGTCGGTGAGGCATTCGATGAGCAGTGCGACGCCGTTGGGGGCGTAGCCCTCATACATGATCGTCTGCCAGTCGGCCCCACCGGCCTCGGCGCCCGATCCCCGCTTGACCGCACGGTCGATGTTGTCGTTGGGGACCGAGGACTTCTTCGCCTTGTAGATGGCGTCCCAGAGCGTGGGGTTGCCCAGCGGGTCGCCGCCACCGGTGCGCGCCGCGACCTCGATGTTCTTGATGAGCTTGGCGAACAGCTTGCCGCGCTTGGCGTCGATGGCCGCCTTCTTGTGCTTCGTCGTCGCCCACTTGGAGTGACCGCTCATGGATCTCGTGTCCTCGTCTCGTCCTGTGCAAGCCGCCGTCGATCCTACCGGGGACGCAAGGTCTGGTTACCCAGCAGCGGCAGGGGTGGTCGCTGGCGACGGTCCGCCAGGTACGAACTCGGTAGCCGACGCACGCATGGGCAACGAGTCGTCGAGCGGCGCTGCGACCGGCAACCTCGGTAGCCCCGGCACGCTTGGGCAACGACCAGCCGCTCGGTCCATCCGGGCACGCACTGCGGGTCAGGCACCGACCCGGGACGGCTATTCACCTGTTGGGTCGCCGCCAAACATCGCCGACGTCCCCGGACCGTCCGACGGTGCGTAGCCACGGCACGTAGTTGGTAGGCGCGGGACTTGGGTTGAACAGGCATAGGGACGCCTGGGGGTCCTCTGATCCTCGGGTCCCCGCTGGACTGCACGGGAGCGGTACAGGACCTGGCAGCCCGTCGTGACCGTCGACGGCGCTGCCGGAGCCAGGTCGAGCATCAGGCCGAGCGCCCCAGCGGCTCAACCGATGGACCTACCATCCTGACTATGGGTACTGCAGGACTGCCAGGGGTGGCCGGGACGAGCGCAGCGCGAGGCCCACGCGGGCGAGCGTGGCACGCCGCCTGGTGGCTCATGGGCATCGGACTCGTGCTGGGGATCGGGTCGGCTGTCGCTATGACGATTGCGACGACCGCCTCTTTGCGGGCGGCCCTTGACCAACCCACACAGTCGCTGCCAGCTCGCTTTGTTGTTCATCTGGACCAGGGCGACTTCGCCGTCTACCAGCGCACCGGGACGTCCAGCCAGGTAGGTCCGGTGACGGCCGCCTGGCCGAGCGGCACAGAGACGCTGACAAACAACGGTGAGATCTTCACCGCTGCGGTGGTCTTCGCGGCACCTGACCCCGGCGACTACACCATCTCGGTCAAGGGCACCGGTGAGGTGCTCGTCGGCGAACGGGTGTTCACGGTCATGTCCAAGGCCTTGCCCTGGCTCCTGGGTCTCGGCCTCGGCGGCCTGGCTTTCATCGCCGGGCTCATCGCGCTGATCGTCGCCCTCTCCCGACGCAAGAATGCGGCCGTCCAGCCCGGGCCGTACAGCCTGCCACCGGGGTCACAGACCTTCCCGCCACCTGCCCCTCCGGCTCAGGGCACTCACCCGTCGCCTCCGCACTCCACTTCGTGAAGGCCCCGGCGCAGCCAGGTCAACCGCGTTCGCGCACCATCGCCACGAACGACTTGTGGACCCGCAGGTCGCCGGTGACCTCGGGATGGAAGGACGTCGCGAGCAGGCCGTCCAGTCGCACCGCCACGGGGTGCGCTGCGCCGTCGCGTTGCACCGAGGCCAGCACCTCGACCGACTCCCCCACCTGCTCGACCCAGGGAGCGCGGATGAAGACGGCACGGACGGGCTCTGCCCACCCGGCATACCTCAGGTCTTGCTCGAAGGAGTCGACCTGTCGCCCGAAAGCGTTGCGACGCACGGTGATGTCGAGCCCACCGAGGGTCTGCTGGTCGGCCGTACCGTCGACGATTCGATCGGCGAGCAGGATCATCCCGGCACACGACCCGTAAGCCGGAAGCCCCGCGCGCAGGGCACCTTGAAGCGGCTCGAACAGCTCGAAGGCGCGCAGCAGCTTGTCGATGACCGTCGACTCGCCGCCGGGAATGACAATGCCCTGTATGCCGTGCAGCTCGCGCGGGCGGCGCACCGGCACGACCGTCGCCCCAAGGCTCTCCAGGGCTAGTCGGTGCTCACGGACATCCCCCTGAACCGCGAGGACGCCGACGCGGGGAGCGACGGATGCCCTCATCGATCGCGCGGAAGGCCGCGTGGTGGGCTGACGGCGTCATCGGCGACGTCCTGAACGTCGGTGGGGGGCGTCGTCACGTAGAGCGCGGCCCGACGACGACGGTCCTGACGGTCGACCAGGGAAAGGGCGACGAAACCGACGGCGACGATCAGCCCGATCCCGATCAACCAGGGACCGACGACGCCGTCCGGGAGGTCTTTGCGCATTCCGCCGTGACGCGAGCGGCCGACCATCACCAGCCGCGCTCGGCCAGCCGATGGGGTTGCGGGATGTCGTCGACGTTGATGCCGACCATGGCCTCGCCGAGGCCACGGGACACCGAGGCGATGACGTCGGGGTCGTCGAAGAAGGTGGTCGCCTTGACGATGGCCGCGGCGCGCTCGGCGGGGTTGCCGCTCTTGAAGATGCCCGAGCCGACGAACACACCCTCGGCGCCCAGCTGCATCATCATCGCGGCGTCGGCCGGAGTGGCGATGCCCCCAGCGGTGAACAGCACGACCGGCAATTTGCCCGCCTGCGCCACCTCGAGCACCAGGTCGTAGGGAGCTTGCAGCTCCTTGGCGGCGACGTAGAGCTCGTCGGGGCTCATCGAGCGCAGCCGGTTCATCTGGCCGCGGATCTGGCGCATGTGCGTCGTCGCATTGGAGACATCTCCGGTGCCGGCCTCGCCCTTGGAGCGGATCATGGCCGCCCCTTCGGTGATCCGCCGAAGCGCTTCGCCGAGGTTGGTGGCACCGCAGACGAACGGCACCTGGAAGGCCCACTTGTCGATGTGGTTGGCGTAATCGGCGGGGGTGAGCACCTCGGACTCGTCGATGTAGTCGACCCCGAGGCTTTGCAGCACCTGAGCCTCGACGAAATGCCCGATCCGGGCCTTGGCCATCACCGGGATGGACACTGCGGCGATGATGCCGTCGATCATGTCGGGGTCGCTCATCCGGGACACCCCGCCCTGAGCGCGGATGTCGGCCGGGACTCGCTCGAGGGCCATGACCGCGACCGCTCCGGCATCCTCGGCGATCTTGGCCTGCTCGGGGGTGACGACGTCCATGATGACGCCGCCCTTGAGCATCTCGGCCATGCCCCGCTTGACTCGTGCGGTGCCGACGGTGGGGGTCGAGTCGGACATGCTGGGTGGTCCTGCCTTTGCTCGTGATGCTGGCTCGCTGGAGGGTATGCCGTGTGGTCACGCCCCGCGCATCGCGCGGGCCCGGACGGCCGAGCGAGTCTATCCGCCCGGCAGTGACGGCGACGCCACGATCCAGTGTGGCAGCCTCGCGCCGGTCAGGTCGAGGAGGCGACCGGGTTGCCCGCCGCCGCGTCGGTAAGGAGCTCGCCGGTGAGGTCGCCCGCAAGTCGCCGCAGTTCGGCGACATGCCCCTGCAGCGCCCGGCGGCCGGACGTGCTCAGACCGACCCACGTCCGCGGTCGTCCAGTGCTCCCCCGCTGTTTGCGCAACGCCACACAACCGGCCTCGTCGAGGGTCTTGAGGTGTTTCGACAGCACCGAGTCCGCAACCCCGAGAAGGTCGCGCAACGTGCCGAACTCCAATTCGTCGACGACAGCCAGGGCACCGCAGATCTGCAGCCGCTTGGGCTCCAGCAGCAGCGGGTCCAGGCGCGGGACCGAGTGCTTCATGACCGTGCCTGCAGGCTTGCCCGGAAGGCACCGTCGAAGCGTCGCCCTGCCCACCACGCCACCAACGCTGACGTCGCCGCGGCCACCCAGGCGCACCACGGCTCGAGCTGGCCCCAGCGCACGGCATACGAGATCCCCAACGCCCCGAGCAGCACCGCGAGCAGCAGCCACGCGTAAACCCGGCCGCCCCGCAGGTTCCACCCGCTGACCCAGACCCCGGTGAGCTTGCGATAGGCCGTCACGAGCCACACCAAGCCCGCGCAGTAGACGAGGAAGGTCGCCATCGACCAGCGCTGCGACGCGTTTCCCGCGATGAAGACGAAGACGAGCCCGGCGAGCGCGGGGTGGTACCACCACGGTGTGACGACCCGAGCCGCGACGGCCTGCCGAGCGACCGCCAAGTCGTGCAGCTGAGCGTGGGCTTGTGCGACTGTCAGGTCTGATGCAGCCGACGAGTTAGTTTCCATAGTGGAAAGCTACCACTAACTTTCCGTAATGGAAAGCAACTCCCGGTATGCCGTCACGCCCAGCCAGCGGGCAGGGCGTCGCGGAACTCGACGGTCTGCGGCATCGCCGCGTGCCCGGCCAGCCGGAAGACCCGCACGGTCCACTTCCGACGCACCATCCGCACATCGGTCACCGCACCGTTGTGGAAGCGGCGGGCCAACTGGACCCGCAGGCACGTGGCCCGCACGCGGCCGAGTGCCTGTAGACCATCGCTGTCGGCGGCGCCCTCGCGAGCCAAGTGAGCCAAGGTCTCTTCGCCGAGCACTTGGGTCAGCGCTTCGGTGAGGTCGGACTCCACACTCTCCCGGTCATGCCCGAAACGCTGGGACTCGATGTCGGCCTCGGCGAGCTCAGACATGGCCAGGGAGTCGGAGGCTGCGCTGGCGAGCATGAGCGAGCTGGCCGCGTCCAGTGCTGCGGAGTTCACCAGCTCCAGGGTGGCCTCCGCGCGACGCACCAGCTGGGCATCCAAAGCCGCCAACGTCCCCTCGACCCGCGCGTGCAACCGGTCGAGACGCGCCGCGCTGTAGCTGAGATACCACCCCAACGCCACGAGGACGCCGATGGCGGCGACGATCCAGTCCGATCTGGTCATCCGTCATCACCGGATTCGCCGCGTGCGGCCCGACGAAGTCGACCGATGACTCGTTGCGGGCCGGTGACCGGCACGCGGGCCATCGCAGCTCCTTCGAGCACGGTTTCGTAGACCATGGTGATCTGGTCGGCCACCACTCCCCAGTCGAACAGGTCAGCCCGGCGCCTCCCCCGCGCGGCAACCTCGGCTCGTGCGGCCCGGTCTCGCAACAGGGCCACCAACCGAGCGGCGAGGTCGGCGGGGTCCTCGTTGCGGAAGGTCACGCCGGCCTTCCCGCCGTCGAGCACTCGCACGAAGGCGGGAATGTCGCTGGCCAGCACCGCCGCGCTAGCTGCCATCGCCTCGATGAGGATGATGCCGAAGCTCTCCCCCCCGGTATTGGGGGCGATATAGACGTCGACGGAGCGCAGCAGGCTGGCCTTGTCGGCGTCACTGACCGCGCCGAGGAACTCCAGCGCGTCGACATCCTCCGGTCGCAGTTGAGCGCGCACTTCGTCGGGGTCACCCGGGCCGGCCACGAGCACCCGGATGCCGGGAAGCTCCCGCCGGATCGCCGGGAGCGCGGCGGCCAGGACCGGCATACCTTTGCGGGGTTCGGCCATCCGGCCCAGGAAGGCGACCGTCGGACGCTCCGGGGTGCCCTGCCACGCGGGGTTGACCTCAGCACCGTCGAAGCGGTCGACGTAGACGCCGTTGGGGATGACGACCGGCTCGCCGCCGAAATGTGTCGTCACGGTCCGGCGGGCGTCCTCGGAGACGGCAATGCGGCCGAGAATCTTCTCCAGGCTGGGCCTGAAGAACGGGTAGGACACCTGCATGGCCCGGGAGCGCAGGTTGGAGGTGTGGAAGGTGGCGACGATCGGACACTCGGCCGCCCACAGCGCCAGGGAGCCGATCGAGGGGGTGATGGGTTCGTGGATGTGGATGAGGTCGAACCGGCCGCGGTCCAGCCAGCCGTTGACCCGGGCGTTGGTGATCGGCCCGAAATTGAGCCGGGCCACCGACCCGTTGTAGCGCACCGGAATGGCCCGTCCCGCGGACACGACATACGGCGGAAGCGGCGTGTCGTCGTCGGCAGGTGCCAAGACCGAGATCTGGTGACCGCGCGCGATAAGGATCTCGGCGAGATCGCGCACGTGGTACTGCACCCCGCCGGGGATGTCGAAGGAGTAGGGGCAGACGATGCCGACCCTCATGGCGTCGCCTCAGGCGGCGTGGAAGGGAGGGCCTGCCAAGAAGCCGCCTCCGAAGAAGCTGCCTCGGGAGAAGCCGGCTCGGAGTCCTCGGCGGCGCTGCGGGCCACTCGGGCCGGGTCGAGATCGTCGACGAACACCCGCTGCATCATGTGCCAGTCCTCGGTGTGCGCCCGGATCGCCCCTTCCAGGAAGGTCGCGCACGCCTGAGTCATCGCTGCGACGCGCTGGGCCGTGGTGCCCTGCTCGGGCACCACAATCTGCTCGGAGAACCCGACGATCACCTCGTAGCCGTTGAGGCCCCGCCCGGGCTGCGCCATTTCGTAGTGGATCTCGGCGGCAAACAACGGTGCACCGCTCTGTAGCGCCAGCACGGCCGGGCCCTTGGCCATCCGCGCCCGCAGGCCACAGAAGTCCACCTCGACCCCGCCACGAGTCAGGTCGCGGTCAGCCACCAAGGCAACGAAATCACCGCGCTGCACGGCCGCCTTGAGGCCCGTGAACGGGTCCGGCCCGCCGGTGAGCGGCAGGATCGTCATCCCGAGCTTCTCCCGGAAGGCGAAGAACTCCTGGAAGACCGCCTCGGGCTTGAGCCGCTCGGCCACCGTCGTCACCGGTGCCAGGTGCGAGGTCGACCAGGCCCCCGCGGCATCCCAGTTGCCCATGTGCGCGACGAAGACCACGACCGAGCGGCCGGCGGCCAGGTATTCGCGGACCGGGCCGTCTCCGATCGGACGGACCGTGCGATCGAGTTCCTCGGCAGTGCGGTCGGGGAGGCGAAAAGCATCGCAGGCATAGCGCAGATAGGAGCGCAGGCCTTGCCGCACGAGTTCATCGAGCTCGCGGTCGGACAGCTCGGGACGGACTCGGGCGTAGTTGGCCCGCAGCCGGGCCAGCCCACTGCCTCCGCGGCGCACCATGAGGTCAGCGACCTGATCGAACATCCGGTATGCCGCCCCGGCAGGCATGCGGCGCACCGCCGCCCACGCGGTCCGATAGCCCGCGATCGTCACCCATTCGGGCAGCGTGATCACGCCCGAACCGCCTGGCGATGGACGACATGCATGCGCTGCACCACCGGGACGGCGCTCGCGAGCGCCAAGAGCGCCAGCACGACGGTGAGGACCCACCCGGGCAAGCCGAGCCCGACCAGTCCGGTGGCCAGCAACACGGCGAAGAGGCGGTCGGCCCGTTCGGCGATGCCGACATTGCAGGTGAGGTTGAGGCCCTCGGCCCGAGCCTTGGCATAGGAGACGACCATGCCGAGGATGAGGCAGGCCAGGGCGAGTCCGGCGCGCATGAGGTCAGCTCCCGGGCCGGCGAAATAGAGCACCAACCCGCCGAAGATCGCCGCGTCGCCCACTCGGTCGAGCGTGGAATCGAGGAACGCTCCCCAGACGCCTTGGCGTTCGGACAACCGGGCCATGACACCGTCGACGTTGTCGCTGAAGATGAACGCGACGATGACCAGGGTGCCGACGAGGAACTCTCCTCGGGGGTAGAAGGCGAGCGCTCCGAAACAGACCCCCAGCGTGCCGACGATGGTGACGACGTCGGGGCTGATGCCGAGGGCGAGGAATGCCTTGGCGATCGGCGTCATGACCTTGGTCCAGGTCGCGCGCATCAGACGGTTCAGCATGTGGTCCTCGGCAGAGTGGGCAGTAGATTCAGACTAACGGTGCCGAGCGGAGCTGCCCCTGCGCCACACCCGGGCGCTGAACCGGTCGGAGCCCGGCATACCTGCTGGTGGTGGGCCCGCGGCAGGTGCCGCGCAGACTCAGCCGGACGCCCCCGGCCAGGCCGCCGCGAGCCGAGCGCGCACATCCTCGATGAGCAGCGGCAGCGCCTTGGTCTGGGCGATGATCGGCAGAAAGTTGGAATCCCCGCCCCATCGCGGCACGACGTGTTGGTGCAGGTGCGCGGCGACCCCCGCTCCGGCGACCTGGCCCTGGTTCATGCCGATGTTGAAACCCATCGGCGCCGAGGTGGCCTCGAGGGTGCGCACCACCTGCTTGGTCAGCAGGGTGAACTCGGCCGTCTCGTCGTCGGTGAGGTCGACGTACCTGGGCGCGTGCCGGTACGGACAGATCAGCACATGACCGGGGTTGTAGGGGAAGAGGTTCATCACGACGTAGCAGAGCTCACCGCGGTGGACGATGAGCCCCGTCGCGTCATCGCGGGCCGGGGCGGCGCAGAACGGGCAGCCATCCCCCGCCTCGTCGCTGGCGCGTTGACCCTCGATGTAGACCATCCGGTGCGGGGTCCACAGCCGCTCGTAGCCATCGGGAACCCGAGCGAAATCGCTCGGGTCCTCGACGGTCACCGGGTCGTTCATGCGCAGGAGTCTAGGGCGGGGTCGCTCAGACCTGGGCCTTGGTGCGGATCGCTTCGACGATCTCGTCAACGGCATGTTCCACGGGTATGCCGTTGCGCTGGCTGCCGTCGCGCATCCGGAACGACACTGCACCCGCGGCGCGGTCGTCCTCACCGGCGATGAGCACATAGGGCACCTTGGACTTGCTGGCATTGCGGATCTTCTTTGGGAACCGGTCGTCGCTCTCGTCGAGCTCGACCCGCACGCCCCGCGCAGCGAGGGCGTCGAGCACGGTGCGCAGGTAGTCGACGTATTCCTCCGCCACCGGGACCCCGAGCACCTGCACCGGCGAGAGCCAAACCGGGAAGGCACCGGCATAGTGCTCGGTCAACACCCCGATGAACCGCTCGATCGAACCGAACTTGGCCGAGTGGATCATGACCGGCTGCTGTCGCGTGCCATCGGCCGCCTGGTATTCCAGCCCGAAGCCTTCGGGCTGGTTGAAGTCGTACTGAATCGTCGACAGCTGCCAGGTGCGGCCGATCGCATCCTTGGCCTGCACCGACACCTTGGGACCATAGAACGCCGCACCACCCGGGTCGGGCACCAGGTCGAGGCCCGATTCGAGGCAGGCCTCTTCGAGGATCCGCGTGGCCTCGACCCACTGCTGCTCGGAACCGATGAACTTCTCCTTGTGCTTCTCGTCGCGCGTGGAGAGCTCGAGGTAGAAGTCCTCGAGTCCGAAGTCGCGGAAAAGCCCGAGGCAGAAGTTGAGCAGGTGCTTGATCTCGGCGCCGGCTTGCTCCTTGGTCACGTAGGAGTGCGAGTCGTCCTGGGCGAAGCCGCGCACCCGCGTCAGGCCGTGCACGACGCCGGACTTCTCGAAGCGGTAGACCGACCCGAACTCGAACAGCCGCATCGGCAGGTCGCGGTAGGAGCGCCCCCGCGACCGGTAGATGAGGTTGTGCATCGGGCAGTTCATGGCCTTGAGGTAGTAGTCGCTGCCCTCCATCTCCATCGGCGGGAACATCGTGTCCGCGTAGTAGGGCAGGTGTCCGGAGGTGTGGAACAGCCCCTCCTTGGAGATGTGCGGCGTGCCGACGTAGTCGAAGCCTTCCTCGATGTGCCGCCGGCGGACGTAGTCCTCCATCTCCCGCTTGAGCACCCCGCCCTTGGGGTGGAAAACCGGCAGGCCAGAGCCGATTTCGTCGGGGAAGGAGAAGAGGTCGAGCTCGGCTCCGAGCTTGCGGTGGTCACGCCGCTCGGCTTCGGCAAGCCGGTCGAGGTATGCCGTGAGGTCGGCTTTCGTGGGCCAGGCCGTGCCGTAGACGCGCTGGAGTTGTTCGTTGGCCTGATCGCCGCGCCAGTATGCCGCGCTGCTGCGCATCACCTTGTAGGCGTTGCCGAGCAGCTTGGTCGTCGGGATGTGCGGGCCGCGGCACAGGTCGCCCCACGCCCGCGTGCCATCGCGGCGGATGTTGTCGTAGATCGTCAGCTGGGCGCCGCCGACCTCCACCGACGCTCCTTCTGCGACATCCTCGCTGGCGCCGCCTTTGAGGCCGATGAGTTCGCACTTGAACGGTTCGGCGGCCAGTTCGACGAGGGCGTCGTCGTCGCTGACCTCGCGGCGCACGAAGGCCTGGCCTTCGTTGATGATCCGCTGCATGACCTTCTCGAGGTTCTTGAGGTCCTCGGGTGTGAAGGGCGTGTCGACCTTGAAGTCGTAGTAGAAGCCGTCGCGGATCGGCGGGCCGATGCCGAGCTTGGCGTCGGGGTTGACCTGCTGGACTGCTTGGGCAAGGACGTGGGCGCAGGAGTGGCGCAGCACCATGAGCCCGTCGGGCTCGTCGATCCGCACCGGTTCGACGGTGTCGCCGTCGGCGAGCGGGTGGGCGAGGTCTCGCAGTTCGCCGTTGACCCGGGCCACCACGACGTCGCGCTCGGCCCCGAACAGCTCGGCAGCAGTGGTCTGCTCAGCGACCGACCGCACGGCTCCGGCGACGACGACGCTGATGCTGGCTGACACGGGGTACTCCTCGGGACGGTTCACGAAAGGGCGCGCGGCGCACGCCCGGTCAGCAAGGTTATCGGCCGACGGTATGCCGCCGCGCCCCGGTTTCCGTCGTGGACGGGCCGGCTGGGAGGTGGCCCCGGTCGACCGGCCGGTCAGTGACCGTCATCCAAGGGGTCGGTGGAGGTGACGAGGTGGACGGTCCTGCCGTCGGTGCCGAGCAGCGCCACCTGACCGCCCGAGCGGTTGGTCGCGAGCTGGACGGTCGAGGGCAACGAGATCGGCGCCCGGAACCACACGGTCGACGTGCCGGCAGACGGCATCCGTGCGGCGGTGTGTGCCATTACCCGGGCGTAGCTCCACATCCCGTGCGCGATGGCCTGCCGGAAACCGAACGGCCGGGCGCTCAGTGCGCTCAGATGGATGGGGTTGCGATCGCCACTCACCGCGGCGTAGCGCCGTCCGGTGTCGGCATCGATGCGCCACCTCACCGGCCCCGGTTCGAGGGCAGCGACCGGTGGTGGGTCGATCGCGGGGGCGTTCGGATCTCCTCCTCCGCGCACGAGATAGGTGCTGGTCGAATGCCAGACGCGAGCCCCGTCGACGTGCAGATCGGTGACCAGATCGAGCACCTGACCCTTGCGGTGGGCCCGCAGTCCCTCGGCCCGGACGTGGAGGCTGAGCGGTTCGTCGACGAGCACCGGGCGGATCCACGTGGTGCGATTGACCAGGTGCACCGTGCCCAGGATCGGGAAGGGGAAGTCGTCCCTAGCCATGAGTGCGACGTGCAGCGGGAAGGCCAGCACGAAGGGATACGTGACCGGCAGACCCGAGCCGAGTCGGAACCCGCAGACGGCCGAATAGGCCGCCAGCCGGTCGACATCGACTCGGAGCCCGTGCTGCTCCAGTGAGACATCCGGCAGCACGAGCGCCTGCGATCCCTTGCGCCGCAACGCTGCCCGGGCAGCCAGCCACAGCGCGTCGGGCGTGCCGGTGACGACCAGTCGGGTCGTCATGCGCCGATGAGACTCTGGCCGCAGACCCGCACCACCTGTCCCGAGACCCCGGCGTTGGCGTCTTGGGACAACCAGGCGATGGTCTCGGCAACGTCGACGGGTCGACCACCTTGCTGCAGCGAGTTGAGCCGTCGGCCGATCTCGCGGGTGGCGAAGGGCACAGCTCCGGTCATCTCGGTCTCGATGAAGCCCGGGGCCACGGCGTTGACCGTGATGCCTCGCTCGCGCAGCCCCGGGTCACGACCGAGGTAGTGGGTCAGCCCGATCACGCCGGCCTTCGACGCGCCGTAATTGGTCTGCCCACGGTTGCCCGCGATGCCGGCGATCGAGGAGACCAGGACCATCCGGCCCCCGTCGCCCAGTCCACCCGGGCGCAGAATCGCGTCGTTCATCCGCAGGATCGACTCGAGGTTGACCCCGAGCACCGAGGCCCACCGGGCTTCGTCGGTATTGGCCAGCAGCTTGTCGCGGGTGATGCCGGCGTTGTGGACGACGATGTCCAGCCCGCCGTGACGCAAGTGCGCGTGATCGACGATGCGCTCCCCCGCGTCGGGCGCGGTGACATCGGCCTGCAAGGCGGTGCCGCGCAACCGGTTGGCCACTCCGGCCAGAGCCTGGCCCGCGGCCGGCACATCGACCGCCACAATGCTCGCGCCGTCGCGAGCGAGCACCTCGGCAATGGCCGCACCGATGCCACGTGCCGCACCAGTGACGACGGCGATCTTCCCGGCCAGCGGTTGGGCCCACTCGGTGCGCTCCACCGCCGACCCACCACCGGTCACCTCGATGACCTGACCGGACACATAGGCCGACCGGCCCGAGAGTAGGAACCGGATCGCCGCTTCGATCTGGTCATCGGCACCCTCGGCGACGAGCAGCAGGTTGGCGGTGCCACCGGCACGCATCTCCTTGGCCACCGATTTGGTCGCCCCCACGAGGGCGCGCCGGGCCGCGGCCTGGGCCGCAGACGTGGCCGACGCCTCCGGGCGGCCGATGACGAGAACCCGGCCGCTGCTCGTCAGTCTCTTGAGCGAGGGAGCGACCACTGCACGCAGTCGTTCGAGGTCCGCCGGCTCCTGGATACCGCTGAGGTCCACGATGACGGCTGCTGCCGGGAGGGTGTCGAAGGGGTCCCCGACCTCCACGCCCTCGACGTCGAGGATGGCCCGGATGCGTTCGGCGATGGGGTGGTCGTCACCGAACCAGCCCAGTAGCGCAGGGCCGTCGAGCAGGGGTGCGTCGACGGCATACCGGCGAAGCGTTGCGGGCTTGGGCAGCCCCAAGGAGTCGACCATCCGCTTGCCGAGCGGGCTGGCCAGGAGCGAGGCATACGGGTCGGAACCGAGGATGCCCATCTCAGGCCGCCTCGAGGATCGCCACGACACCCTGCCCACCGGCTGCACAGATCGAGATGAGGCCGCGACCAGATCCCTTCTCGTGCAGCATCTTTGCCAGGCTGGCGACGATGCGCCCGCCCGTGGCCGCAAATGGGTGGCCGGCGGCGAGCGAGGACCCGTTGACGTTGAGCTTGCTGCGGTCGATGGATCCGAGCGCGCCGGGCAGGCCGAGACGCTCCCGGCAGAAGGTTTCGTCCTCCCACGCCGCAAGCGTGACGAGCACGGTCGAGGCGAAGGCCTCGTGGATCTCGACGAAGTCGAAGTCCGCGAGAGTCAGACCGTGCCGGGCCAACAACGTCGGCACGGCGAAGATCGGCGCTGTGAGCAGCCCATCGGCTCCGTTGACGTAGTCGACGGCGGCGGCCTGCCCGTCGACGAACCATGCGAGCGGGGCGATGCCGTGGGCCGCAGCCCAGTCGGCGCTCGACAGCAACACGGCCGAAGCGCCGTCGGTGAGCGGGGTGGAGTTGCCGGCCGTCATCGTGGCACCCTCACCCTTGCCGAAAACCGGTGCGAGAGAGGCGAGTTTCTCCAGCGTCGTATCGGGGCGGAGGTTGCCGTCGCGCGCCAGCCCGAGGTAGGGGGTCACCAGGTCGTCGAAGAACCCGCGATCGTATGCCGCCGCGAGGTTGCGGTGACTGGCCACCGCCAACTCGTCCTGGGCCTCGCGAGTGACGCCCCATTCCTTGGCCGTCACCGCCATGTGCTCGCCCATCGACATGCCGGTGCGAGGCTCGACGTTCTGCGGGACGGCCGGGGTGAGGTGACCGGGCCGGATGCTCGCGATGACCTTGGCGCGGTCCATCGGGGTCTTGGCCCGGTTGAGCCGCAGCAGCACAGCGCGCAACTCATTGGACAGGGCCATCGGCGGGTCACTGGCGGTGTCGGTGCCTCCGGCGATACCGCTGTCGATCTGACCGAGGGCGATCTTGTTGGCGACGAGGATCGCGGCCTCCAGACCGGTGCCGCAGGCCTGCTGGAGGTCGTAGGCCGGCGTGGTGGCGTCCAGCGACGTGCCCAGGACGCACTCGCGAGTGAGGTTCCAGTCGCGGGCGTGCTTGAGCACGGCACCGGCCACGACCTCCCCGAGCCGCTCCCCCGCGAGCCCGAACCGAGCCACCAGCCCGTCGAGGGTCGTGGTGAGCAGGTCGGCGTTGGTGGCCTTGGCGTAGGGCCCGCCGGACCGGGCGAACGGGACTCGGTTGCCGCCCAGGACGGCGACCCGGCGTGGACTGGACTTGCTCACAGCGACTCCCTTGCAGCACGGCATACCTGCCTGGCACGCCTTCACCGCCAGCGTATGCCGCTCTCCCGCGCCCCGGGGACGGGCCCTGCCGCGAACACCAAACCCGGCCGCGAAAGGCGACCGGGCTGGCGAGCACGTGGGGTGGGTGGTGGATGTGAAGGGACTCGAACCCCTGACCTCTCGCGTGTGAAGCGAACGCTCTAACCAACTGAGCTACACATCCAGGCGGGCAACCGCGAAGGCAGGATAGCGGCCCGGACGCACCGGGCGCCAATCACCGTCACGGGTCGATGCGCTCGGCGGCTCGCTCCTGGAAGATCATCGCGATGGCCGCAGTGACCGGACCGGGGTCCAGGCACCGGGCGTCGATCGCGTGCACTGCCTGCACGTCGCGGGTCGAGCTGGTGAGGAACACCTCGTCGGCTTCGGCCAGCACGGTCATCGGGAGGTCTGCCTCGCGGACCTCCATTCCCGATGCTCGCACCCACTCCAGCACCAAGTCGCGGGTGACCCCGGCCAGGGCACCGCTGGCCAGCGATGGAGTCAGCACCACGCCGTCGATGACGACGAAGACGTTCGATCCGGTCCCCTCCGCCAACTGGCCGCGAGTATTGGCCAGCAAGGCTTCGGATGCTCCGGCGCGGTGGGCTGCTGCGAGCCCGATGACGTTGTCGGCGTAGGAGGTGGTCTTGAGCCCGGCGGTTGCGGCCCGCTCGTTGCGGGTCCACGGCACGACGTGGACCGCGGTGGAGTCCGGGCGGCGCGAAATCGGCGCCGCCGCAACGTGATAGCGCAGGGGTATGCCGGCCCCGCCCCGGTCCGACCCCAGCGGCCCCAAGCCCCCGGTCACCCACCAGCGCAACTTGCCCAACGGCATACCGGCAGTGGCTTCCAGGACCGCTGTCACGCCGGCTCGAATGAGATCGTGATCGGCGGGCGAGAGGCCCAGTCCGGCCAGTGAGCGGTCCATCCGGGCGAGGTGGCGGGTCATGGCGAACGGCTGGCCGTCGATGACTTTGGTGGACTCGAAGACCCCGTCGCCGACGACCAGACCATGGTCGAGGGCAGGCACGCTCGCAGCGGCCCCGTCACACAGGAGTCCGTCGACCCAGACCAGTTGCCGCATGTCCCCAGCTTGGCAGAGCGGCGCTGCCAAGCCGGGGACGCACGCGTCGAACGCTGGATCAGGCGATGCCGAGATAGCTCTGCTGGATGCGCGGGTCGGCGAGCAGCTCCCCTGCCTTCCCGCTCATGACGACCCGACCGGTCTCCATGACGAAGGCCCGTTCGGCCACGGTGAGCGCTGCATCGACGTCCTGCTCGACGAGCAGCACGGCCGTGCCGGCGGCGGCGATGTCGGGGAGCCTGGCGATGATCTCCTCTACGACAACCGGAGCCAGGCCCATCGACAGCTCGTCGATCATGATGAGGTCGGGCTGGCTCATCAGGCCACGGGCGATCGCGCACATCTGCTGCTCCCCGCCGGACATGCTGCCGCAGATCTGCGTCATCCGGTCCCCCAGTTTGGGGAAGAGCTCGACGACCCGGTCGACATCGCTGTTGCGGTTGCGCCAACCGCCCAGTCGGAGGTTGTCATGGACCGACAACCCCGGGAAGAGGCGCCGCCCTTCGGGGACGTGCGAGATGCCGAGGTCGACGATCTGCTCGATCGACTGACCGGTGATGGGCTTGCCCCGGAATCGAACCTCTCCCTCCCGGACCGGCACCATCCCGGACAGCGCCCGCAGCAGCGTCGTCTTGCCGGCCCCGTTGGGACCCACGAGCGCGACGATCTCGTTGCTCTGGACATCGAGGTCGATGTCCCAGAGCACCTGCACTCGGCCATAACCGGCCGACAGGTTGCTGACCTCAAGCATCGGGTGACACCTCCTCGGAGCCCGCCGACGCCGCAGGGAGCGTCGGGGCGGCCCCAGCCGACGGTGATGGGGTCGGTTGCGCCGCCTGGGCCGCCGCCTGGCGGGCGGCGTACTTGTGCCCGAGATAGGCCTCGATGACGGTCGGGTCGGACAGCACGTCTCGTGGTGGGCCGAGCATGAGGCGCTGACCCGCATTGAGGACGAGCACTTGATCGCTCACCGCGAGAATCGCCTTCATGACGTGCTCGACGACGATGATCGTCATGCCTTGAGCCTTGAGGTCTCGGATCAACTGCAGCGACGGCTCGATCTCTCCGGGCCGCAGTCCGGCCATGACCTCGTCGAGCAAGAGCAGCCGCGGGCTGAGCGCCAGGGCCTTGGCGAACTCCAGCCGCCGCGCATCGGCCACCGAGAGCTCACCCGGGGACCGGCCGGCGGCGGCGCCGAGACCGACCTGCTCCAACACCTCGTCGGCACGGTGCAGAGCCGGCCCCATCCGGGTCATCCCGTCCGGGCCGTACATCACCCCGACCGCGACGTTCTCGCGGACCGTCATGCCCCGGAAGGGCTTGACGATCTGGAAGGTCCGCGCGACTCGCGCCTTGGCGATGACCCACGGCTTGGCACCCGTGAGGTCCTGACCGTCGACGAGCACCTGCCCGGAGGTCGGTCGCAAGTGACCGGTGACGAGGTTGATGAAGGTGCTCTTGCCCGCGCCATTGGGGCCGATGACCCCGAGGGTCTGCCCCTCGGGCACCTGCAGGTCGACATCGTCGACAGCCTTGAGGCCCCCGAAGCGGATCCCGAGGCCTCGGGTCTCCAGGACCGGTGTGGCGCTCACAGCCGATACCTCCTCACGTTGGCCAGCAGTGAGTAGTCACCGTTGCGTCTGGCTTCGCGCAGGTAGTTGACCAATCCCTGGGGCAGCAGGATGACCGCGGCGATGATGATCGCCCCGAGCAGCAGGGTGTGGATGGTCGTGTAGTTCTGCCGCAGCCACTCGGAGAGGAACTGCAGCCCGATCGCCCCGAGGATCGGCCCGAGCACCGTGCCGCTACCGCCGATGACGACCATGACCACCATGAGGACGGTCAGCTCGACATCGAAGAGCCGTTCGGGGTAGATCGTCACCTGCTGGAAGGCATAGGTCGCGCCGACCAAGCCGGTGAGGAACCCCGACAGGGCGAAGGTCAGCACTTTCGTCCGGGTGGTGTTGATGCCGACAGCGGCTGCGGCGTCCTCGTCCTGGTGGATCGCCCGCAGCGCAAACCCGAACTTGCTGCGGGAGACCAGGGCCGTGACGAGCAGGCACAGCGCGGCCAGCACGAGGAACACCAGGTAGAAGCCGTCGTTGCCGAGGTACTTGGTGCTCGCCGCCGCGCCGACGGTGGGCAGCGTGATGCCGCCACCGCCACCGGTGAGATCGGGCAGGTTGGTGACGATCTCGCGGGTGCCCTCGGCGACGCCGAGAGTGGCCACCGCGAAGTAGTGTCCGCGCAGCCGCAGCAGCGGGATGCCGATGAGCGCGCCATAACCCGCAGCCAGCAGCCCGCTGACCGGCAGGGCCAGCCAGAAGCTCCAGTGCGCGTGGGTCATCAGCGCGGCGGTCACATAACCGCCGAGACCGAAGAACACCACCTGTCCGAAGGAGGCATACCCGGTGTAGCCGCCGATGAGGTTCCACGACAGCGCCAGCGCCACGAACATGAAGATCGTGCCGATGGTGCGGACCTGCCCGGAGTAGAGCTGCGTCTGCAGCCCGAAGGCGGCCGCGACGGCGAGTATGCCGGCCGCCCACGGCCAGCGCTGCCGCCACGCGGGTGACAGGGTGGGAGCCATCGTCACACCTCCAACCTTGCCGAGTAAAACGCCTTCCCGACCAACCCGGAGGGCCGGAAGATGAGGACGACGACAAGCAGCAGGAAGGCCAGGGCGTTGACCCACGTGCCGGGCAGGAAGTAGCCGCCCCAGGCCTGGACCAGCCCCATGAGCATCCCGCCGACGAGCGCGCCGTACATATTGCCCAGACCACCGAGCACGGCGATGACGAAGGACAGCAGCGTGAACCGTCCGGCAGCCGCGGGGTTGAACGTGTCGACGACACCGACCATGGTGCCGGCCATGCCGGCCAGGGCCGTCGCGAGGCCGAACGTCACGGCATACACGTGCCGGGCCCGGATCCCCATGAGGCGGGCCGCACCGCGGTCCATCCCCGTGGCCATGATCGACATCCCGACCCGGGTCCGGGACATCACCCGGACCAGGGCGACGGTGATGACCACGGCCAGAGCGAAGGCCAGCAAGCGACCGAGCGGCAGCTGGATGTCCCCGACGATGACCGCGTTGCCGGCATACGAGGTCGTGATGCTCTGGTAGTTGGCGGTGAACACGATGTTCATGCCCTGGACCAGGAGCAACTCCAAACCGAAAGTCAGCAGCAGGGTGATGAAGATCGGCCCATTGACGACGAGGTTGATGAGCAGTCGTTGCACGGCATACCCGAGGCAGAACAGCACGGCCGCCACGAGGATCATGCCGAGGAAGGGGTCCAAGCCCAGCGAGCTGTGCAGTTGCCAGCCGAGGTAGGCCCCAAGGACGACGAAGGCACCGTGGGACAGGTTGACGACGTTCATGACGCCCCACACCAGGGAGAACCCCACGGCCACCAACGCCAACAGACCGCCCTGCAGCAGACCGTAGATGGTCGCTTGGAAGAATCCGCTCACGACGCCAGACCGGGCCAGATGAGCTTGCCTTCGGCAGAGTCCTTCGGCCAGACGGTGACCATCTTGCCGTTCTGGATCTGGATGACGCTCATCGGCTTGGTCGAGTTCTGGCCGGTGGCGTCGAACTTGAGCTGGGCGAAGAAGGACGGGGCGTCTAGAGCGGCGAGTGCGTCGCGCACCTTGTCGGCCTCGGTGGAGCCGGCCTTCTGGATGGCCAGCACGAAGGCGAGGCAGGCAGCGCTCGCCTCGGCGTTGTGGTAGCCGGCTTCGTGCTTGAACTTGGCCTGGATGTCCGCCTCGTACTGCATCGCGGTGCCGAAGTAGTCGTCCTTGCCCGACGCGGACTTGGTCCACTGGCTGGAGCCGAGGACGCCATTGGCGTCGGCCCCGAGAGTGGTCACGAAGTCAGGCGTCGGCGGCGCGACGGTCTCGCCGAAGCCCTGTGGCTTGATGCCGAGTTCCTTGGACTGCTTGACGATCGCCACGCCCTCGGCCAGGTGCACCGAACCGATGATCACCTGGGGATTGGACCCCTTGATCTTGTTGAGTGCCGAGCTGACATCGGTGGCCCCATTGGGGAAGTACTGCGTCTCCAGCACCGTGAAGCCGAGGTCCTTGGCAGCCTTGACGGCACCGTCGGCAGCCCGCTTGGAGAAGCCGTCGTCGGCAGAGAGCACCACGACGGACGTGGGCTTGGGTGTGGCCAACTCGGCGATCGCCTTGACGATCGACGCGGCATACTCCGTCGCTGGGGACAGCACGCCGAAGGTGCGCTTGTAGCCCTTGGCGAAGATGTTGTTGTCGGCACCGCTGGAGTCGACCATGACCTGGTTGTTGCGCTCGATGACGGCGGCCTGCGCCTCGGTGTTGGCCGAGCCATAGGAGCCGAGGATCAGCTTGATCCCCTGGTCGTTGAACTGGTCGACCAGTTGAGCGGCGGTGTCCGGTTTGGACGTGTCGTCCTGATACTTGATGTCCAGCTTGAGGGTCTTGTCACCTACCTTGACCCCGCCCTTGGCGTTGACCTTGTCCTGGCAGAGTTGGTAACCCTCCTGAGTGAGAGTCCCCTCTCGAGCCAATTTGCCGGTGAGAGAGACAGATGCGCCGAGGTTCAGCACTCCTGCCGCGGCGCCGGCGTCTCCGCCCGCGTCTCCCTTCGATCCGCACGCTGACAAGGAGAGCGCCAGCGTCACGACACTTGCTGTTGCGAGGTACCGGGGGGTCTTCATCGACAGCCGCCTTTCGGCCCGAGCGAGCAGAATATGCACTGTATACAGTGCCTCCGCGGGTCTCGGCGAGGGGAAGGGTCGGGTGGCGCTGAGCGGTCGGTGGCTCACGCCGAGCGGCGCGCAACCTGGTGCGGTTGTCTGGGTGCAGCCGAGAGGTGACCGGGCGCAGCCGGGAGTGGCTCAGGAGTTGCTCAGGAGTTGACAGCCGCCGGGGTCGCCGCGGTCGACATCGCCGCCAGCAGCGAGGTGCGCGTGGTGGTGATCCCTCGGGCGATGTGCGCCCCGAGCTGCTCGGCATCGGCCCGGTCGAGGGCCCGGACGATGCCCCCCGCGACAACGGTCATCGGCTCCCGGGCGCCGGGAATCTGGGCGTGCATCCGCGCGTAGGGCTCCACGAGGTTGAGCACCTGCACGACCAACCGCACGGTATGCCGTCGCTCCGAGACCCCGTAGAGGCGACGGTTGAACGCGTATGCCGCGCCCGACCAGTCGTCGTTGCGCTCTTCCATGACATCGACGAGCCGGAAGGCCAGCCGCTCCAATTCCGCGATGTCGCTGCGACGCACGTGATGCACGATGTCCTCGGCCAAGGTCGGCTCGAGCAGTTCGCGCAGGCTGTAGAGCTCCTCGACCGCGCCGAGATCCAGCTCGGTGACCATCGCCCCCTGACCGGGGGTGATGATGATGAGACCCTCGCCCACGAGGGTGCGCAGGGCCTCGCGCAGCGGGATTCGACTGACGCCGAAACGCTTGGCGAGTTCTTCCTGGTTGATGATCTGGCCCGGGCCGTAGACGCGTTCCAGCACCGCGCGTCTCAGAGCGCTGGCGATCTCATCAGGGCGCATCTGCGGCTTTCCCTCGGCAAGCAGGAACTCGGGTGGGCGGAGGGTCGGTCCGTCCCAGGCCCCCCTGGTGCAGCCAAAGATACCCCGCCGCCTGTGTGGCCACCGCCACGCCGGGACTGACCGCTTGGTGCAGGCGCCCTTCCAGGGCGCGTCTGTCGCCGCTGCCCGGTGGTGCCAGGCGCAACGACGACGGCCCCCGACGCTGCGTTTCCGCAGCTCAGGGGCCGTTTCGCCAGCGAAAGGGGGCGTCTGACCTGCGCCTTTGCAGAATCGGATGCAGGGGTGAGCGATGCGGCGGGGAACCAGCGGAACGCTTTCAGAAGCAAGACCGGCCGTCGGTGATACCGGCGGTGGAGAACTCGGTCCAAGGCAAGACAGAGCACTCTTGCGCAGGTCAGAGCACGTCCCCCAAGAAGTCGCATTCATGAGGGCTCAGCCCCTGCCCTTGATGCCATGCACTCTCGCAGTTGCCAGCCAGGCCAGCCATTCCCGGTTTGTCGGCGGTCGTCAGCCAGCTGTACACGCTGCGAGGAGTCGTTCGAAGGCGGCTTCGGTGACGATCGGTATGCCGTACGCCCGCGCTTTGGCGGCCTTGCCGGACAACGAGTTGGGGTCCGCGGCCACCACGACCTTGGTCGTCTTGGTCACCCCTCCCGGCTCCAGCCCCGCGGCCCGCGCCCTGGCGAACCAGACGTCCCGTTCAACGGACATGTCGCCCGTGAACACGACCCGATCCCCGGGCAGCAACTCGATCCCCACATTCGCGAGTCGCTCGGCGGTTGACGAATGCACCTCCGGCCCAAGCACAGACCCAGGTGCGGCAGCAGCAGCGAGCGCCTGGTCCACGTCGGTCTCGCGCAATCCCAGCATGAGAGCGGTGCGCAGCATCTCGGCTCGCTCGTCGGCGGTCACCACACCATCGGCCCACGCCACCTCGGCCATCGCTTGGAGATACAGCCCATGCAGATCGAGCACCTGCCCGCGAGTTAGCCCGCTCAGCCGAGCTGTCTCGACCAAGGCATCCTTCTCGTGCTCAGCCAGGAACCCATCCAGCAGGGCCAGTTCGAGCACCGCGAGGTACTCATCGACCCGCGGACTGGCCGATCGTGGCATACGAGCAATGATCGAATCGAGCCACTGATCCTGGCGGGCTGCGCGAACCTCGGCGCGATGGAGCATCCGCAACTCGTGATAATCGCCGTGAAACGACGGCCACGGATAGGCCCGAGCGGCGACCAGGGATGACCCCCACGGCGGTTGCAGCCGCGCCTGCCGGAGATAGAACGCAAGCAACTGCGCCGTTGCCATCGCGTCACCGGCGGCGGAGTGCGCCTCCTGCAGAGACACCCCGCACGCCTTGCAGCAGTCGATGAGTCGGCGGCTCGCGGCGTGCAGGAACGACTCGGACCACCTCATCGTGCAAACTCCTTCCAGCGGCAACTGCTCCAGTGGGACCCCGGCCCGCTGCAACTCGCTGGCGAGGAAACGCAGGTCGAAGCTGGCATTGTGCGCGACGATCGTGCGCCCGGCGATGGCTCGCAGAACGTAGGACGCGCGAACCGGTCTGCACTAGCCTCCGTCTTTCATGAGTCCGTGAGGCCGCTGCCGTGAGGTAGCTGGATGAGTGCGGGGACCGCGGATCGGAGTGCGGGTAGGACTGAGTGCCGCGTGGCGCTGCGGTGCGGGTCTCCAAGGGCTCCGGTCGGGGGTGGATAGGACGGTCAGGCTGCTCGCGGGATGGCGATGATGCGGGCGAAGACGGCGACGACGTCTTCGACGGTGATGGTGTCGAGCGACGTCGCGCTCAGGGTCTCGCGCGAGCCGGTCAGGCTCACGGTCTCGGCGCCGCGGAGCGCCAAGAGCGGGGGCAGCTCCGCCGCGGCCCACAGCCCCATCAGGTACAGCTCCCACGGGCCGTAGGCCTTGGCGTCGCCGCCGTTGGCGAAGCGGCCGAACCTGTCGACGG
>JBGAQV010000018.1:0-33052 GCA_044220505.1 Dermatophilaceae bacterium | reverse complement strand
ATCGTGTCAGCAGGCCCGCGCGTGCTCGACGTCTTGACCCGGCAGGCCAGGATGGGCTCTATGACTGTTCGACCACCGGAGCCTGGCGCCCCTGCTGCGATCTCGCCCAAGGACCGGTTCATCACCGTCTACGGCCGCAACCCGGTGCTGGAAGCCCTTATCGACCCCGAGCTCCATGTCGACAAGGTGCTCCTGGCCGACACCGCCCGAGGCCCGCACGTGGCGGAGATCATCGCTGCGGCTCGACGGAAGTCAACTCCGCTGCAACGGGTTTCGGCGGAACGGGTGAAGAAGATCGCCGGTAACGGCAAGCAGGACCAGGGCGTCTGCGCGGACGTCGTGGCGCCGGCCATGCGTCCTCTCGACGCGGCGCTGGCGGCCGGCCTCAGCGGCCCGGTGCTCGTCCTCGACGGGATCACGACCCCGGCCAATGTGGGGATGATCCTGCGAACCGGCACCGCCGCAGGGTTCGCCGGAATCGTCGTGCCCCGGCGGGGCGTAGCTTCCATCGATCCCCTCGTGGTGAAAGCCTCTGCCGGCGTCGCATTCCGCGCGCCGATCCTCAAGTGCGCTTCGGCGGACGAAGCCGTGATGTCGTTGCAGCACAAGGGATTTCGAGTGGTCGGGTTGGACGCCGATGCGGACGGCTCGCTCTACGAGACGCGTATGCCGTCCGACACGGCATACGTGCTCGGTGGCGAGACAGCGGGCTTGTCGGCCGGGGTGGCCGCTCGGGTGGACTCCTGGGTGCGGATCCCGATGGCCACCGGCGTGGAGTCGCTCAATGTGGCGGCCGCGGCGGCCGTGGTGTGCTTCGAGGTGGTCCGTCGCTCCCTGGAATGACGGTCTCGGGGGTCGTCGAGGTCAGGCACCGGCCAACGTGACCACGCCGTGGCCGATCCGGTGCACCAAACCGGCAACCCAGACGGTGCCCGGTGCGTAGTCGACGAGCAGGCGCGACGGACGGCCGACCAGGTCACCTTGACGAATCGTGAGACGACCCGCAGCCCCCGATGCGGCAAGCAGGGTGCCGAGGTTGGCGGCCGCTGATCCAGTGGCGGGGTCTTCCGCGACGACCGTGTCCTGGGTGAAAAACAGGCGGGCCGTGACGTCGCGCGCGTCTTGGCTCAATGCTGATGTGTGATCAGGGTCGCCTTCGTCGAAGCACCACAGGTAGACCAAGCTCTCCCCGCTGCTGCAGGCACCCCACGTCAACAGGTCTTCGACGGACGCGGTGGCGCGCCGCACCGCATCGGGTGAGCGCAGCTGCACGAGGACCTGTTCCACCCCAGCAGCGACCCGCCACCCGGCGACGACGTCGGTCTCCGGCGACCCCACCATGCGGGCCAGCTGCGCCAGATCGGCCTCGTGGCGGGCGATCGGCCCGGGGATGGCTGACAGCCGCCAATGCCCGCTGTCATCACGAGTCACCGGGACGGCACCGGCAGCCAGGTGCAGGGTGATGTGGTCTAGACCGGATGCCTCGCCGAGGACCGCGGCGGTGCCGAGGGTGGGGTGGCCCGCAAACGGCAACTCCACGGTCGGGGTGAAGATGCGCACGTGACTGGCCTCCGCTGAGCGCAGACCGGTTACCGGCCCGGTCCGGGTGTCGAGGATGAAGGTCGTCTCCGAGAGGTTGAACTGTCGGGCGAGGGCCTGCATGGTCGCGGTATCAAGCGCGGATCCGTTGGTGACAACGGCTAGCGGATTGCCGGAAAACGGTTGGCCTGGAAGGGAGAACACATTGACAAACTCCACGTGCAGGCCATCCGGGCCGATCATCGGCGACCGGTCGGGTGCATCCGACCTCGAGTCGGACGGCATACTCACGCCGGCAGTTCCCACTCGTGGACCGGCACGTTGGCGTGCATGTTCTCGGCGTAGTGGCTGAGCATCTGCCGCAGGGCCTCGGCGCGGTCGAGTCCGCGGGCCTCGAGCCGCTCGACCGCATCGACCTGCCAGGTGGCACCGTTCGTGCCGGTGAGGCAGCGCCCCTCGATGACCGAGAGGTAGCGCTCTCGGACGGCATCCGAGACCCCCCACTGCCGCAGACCCTCGTGCGCCAACGGCAGGAGGTGCCGAAGCACCAGTTCGGTGGCCGGCACGTCTCCGCGGCCCGGCCAGTACTGCCGGCTGTCGATGCCGTCGCGCGCCCCGGAGAGGAAATTGTCTTCGGCCGCAGCGAAACTCATCCTGGTCCAGATGGGCCGGTCTTCCTGGGCGAGCATGCGCAGGGTGCCGTAGTAGAAGGCCGAGTTGGCCATCGTGTCGATGATCGTCGGGCCGGCGGGCAGCACCCGGTTTTCCACGCGCAGGTGCGGTCGGCCCTTGACGATGTCGTAGATCGGCCGGTTCCAGCGGTAGATCGTGCCGTTGTGCAGTCGCATCTCCGCCAACGAGGGCACCCCGCCCGCGTCAAGCACCGCCTGGGGGTCCTCCTCGGAGATCTCCGGCAGTAAGGCCGGGAAGTATCTGACGTTCTCCTCGAACAGATCGAAGATCGAGGTGATCCACCGCTCGCCGAAGAACACCCGAGGTCGCACCCCTTGGTTCTTGAGCTCCACCGACCGGGTGTCGGCAGCCTGGGAGAACACCTCGATCCGCGATTCGGCCCACAGCCGCTGGCCGAAGAAGAACGGGGAGTTGGCCCCAAGGGCGAGCTGCGGTCCGGCGAGCACCTGGGCGGCATTCCAGTGGTCGGCGAAAGCCATCGGTGCGACCTGGAGATGCAATTGCATCGACGTGCAGGCGGATTCGGGGGCCAGCGAGTCGCAGTAGCGCACCAGGCGCTCCCCGGTGGGTCCCTCGATCTCGAGGTAGACGTCCTCGCCACGGGCGGTGAGGACGGCGTCGTTGAGCGCTTGGTAGCGAGCGTTGCCGCTCATCCAGTTGCCGGTGAGGTGCTCGGGCATGACCGTCGGGAGCATGCCGATCATGATGATCCGGTTGTCCAGCTCGAGGCACTTGGCCTGCGCTCGGTTGAGCGAGGTGCGCAAGACCTCTTCCAACTCCAGTGCCGAATTGCCGGGCAGCGGCCGGGGAGCCACATTGAACTCGATGTTGTAGCGCCCCAACTCGGTTTGGAACTCGGGGTCGGCGATGCGCTCGAGGACCTCGGCGTTGTCCATGCGGGGTCGGAAGTCCGCTCCGACGAGGTTGAGTTCGATCTCCATGCCGGTCATCGGGCGGTCGAACTCGAAGTGCGCGAACGACAGCATCCGCTCGAAGACGTCCAGACACTGCTGGACCTTCTCGCGGTAGCGCTGGCGCTGCTCGCGCGTGTACGTGATCGTCTCGACGTCCGCTCCCATGGCGGGAGAGTATGCCGTCGGGCCTACTCCGCGCGACGGGTCGGTTCGATCGAGGGCCTCTCGGGGCGCGCCGAGGCGGATGCCGAGCCTTGTCGGTGGCCGGCTCTAGCCTCGGCATATGCGCTTCATCCACACCTCGGACTGGCACCTGGGCCGGTCGCTGCGCTCGGTGGGGATGGCGGACGCGCAGGCAACCTTCCTCGATTGGTTGGTCGACTTGGTCCGCTCCGAGGCTGTCGACGCCGTCGTCGTGTCTGGCGACATCTACGATCGCGCGCTGCCCTCCCCCGACACCGTCGGAATGCTCTCCGACGCGGTCACCAGACTCGTCGACACCGGCGCCCATGTGGTGCTGACCAGTGGCAACCACGATTCCGCGATCCGGCTGGGGTTTGCGGCGGAGCTCCTGGAGCGAGCCGGGCTGCACATCCGGACCCACGTGGAGAGCATCACCCGGCCGATCCTCGTGGGGGATGGTGTCATCCACGCCGTGCCCTATCTCGAACCCTCACTGGCCATGGGAGTGGTCGGAGCCCACGAGCCGACGCATGCCGATGTGTTGCGCGCGGCTCTGGCTCGATTTCCCCAAGTCGCGGGCCCCCGGCCCGGTCAGTCCGTCGTCATGGCCCATGCCTTCGTCGCCGGGTCGGTCACCAGTGCGTCAGAGCGCGACATCTCCGTGGGCGGAGTGTCTGCGGTGCCGGCTGGGATCTTCGGCGAGTTCGGTTATGCCGCGCTCGGGCACCTGCACCGGCCACAACAGGTGACCGATCAGGTCCGCTACAGCGGGTCGCCCTGGGCCATGGACTTCAGTGAGGCCGGCGACACCAAATCGGTGTCGCTGGTCGAGCTGCGCCACGGCATACCGAAGGTGGAGCTGCACGCAACTCCGGTCGTGCGTCCCATGGCAGTGCTGCGAGGTGAGTTCGAGGCATTGTTGGTCGACCGCGGTCACACCTGGGCCGAAGCCGCCTGGTGCCAGGTGCATCTCACCGACTCGCTGCGCCCCATCGGTGCGTGGGACCGGCTCCGACGACGCTTCCCCCACCTGCTCGACCTGCGGTTCGACCCGCTCGGGCTGGCTGTCGAGACCACCCGGTATGCCGTCCGCACCCGCAGCAGCCGCACCCCGCGCGAGGTCTGCCTCGACTTCCTCGGCCACGTCCGGGGCACTCCGGCGACCGAGGAAGAGGGCATCCTCATCGACCGCGCGCTGGAGGCGACCCGCCTGGGCATCGCGACCGCTGAAGACGAACGTGGCGTCGCCAGGGGTGTCGCGTGAGGCTGCATCGGCTGGTCGCCTGTGCCTTCGGGCCCTTCGCCGACCGCGTCGATGTCGACTTCGACGCCCTCGGCCGGGCCGGCATCTTCCTCATCCAAGGCCCGACTGGGGGCGGCAAGACCTCGATCCTCGATGCCATCTGTTTCGCCCTGTATGCCGATGTGCCTGGGGGCCGGCCGGCCGGGCAATCTCTGCGCAGCGATCACGCAGCGCCCGGGACGCTGACGAGCACCAGTCTGGAGTTCACCGTGGGTGCTCGACGGTTGCGGGTGACACGCTCCCCCGAGCAGGAACGCCCCAAGGTGCGCGGCACCGGCACCAGGGTGGTGCCCAGCCGGGTCCAGCTCGAAGCTCGGGGCACCGGGGGCCAGTGGGAGACCATCAGCGCCAAAGCGCCTGAGGTCGGCAGGGAGATCCGCGAGGCCGTGGGGCTTGGGCTGGAGCAGTTCAGCCGGGTTGTCATGCTCCCCCAAGGCGACTTCGCCGCCTTCCTGCGCGCAGCGCCCGAAGAGCGTCGAGCCCTGCTGGGCACGCTGTTCGACGTCAGCCGCTATCAGCACGTCGAGCGCTGGCTGACCGAGCGTGCCCATGAGTCCGGCGTGGCCAGCGCCCTTGCCGAGCAGGAGTTCGCCGCCGCGGTGCAGCGGGTCGACGATGCCCTGGCCCGGCTGCCGGGTGAGGTGCTGCCCGACGCGCTGCCCTGGTCCGAGCTCACTCAGAGCCAAGCGCAGCAGGCCGGCGAACGCTTGATGGAAGCTCTGCACCACCATGCCGGCGCGGCCCACGTGCGCCATGACCAGGCCGTCGGCGCATCCGACGAGGCCGACGCGATCTTGCAGCGGTTGCTGGCCATCGATGCCGCGGCGGCACGGGGGGTGCGGGCCCGACAGACGTTGACCCAGCTCAACAACGGCGCAGCCCAACTTCGGGACGCCGCCGACCAGTTGGCCCGGCATACCCGGGCCCAGTCGGTGGCTGGCGATGTGCGAGCACTCCTCTCTGCCCGAGAAGCTGCCTCCGCCGCTGCCGCGACAGTCGCCTCCCACGCCGTGACACTGGCGGCCGTCGGCTATCCAGACCTGCAATCCGATCAGGTCGACCTGCTGTGCACCACCGTCACCGCACAGGATGATCTCGTCGCCGACCTCGCACGCCTCGCGGAGGACCTGCGCGCGGTCGATGGGGAACTCCTCCGACTCGACGCGGAGCACGCCGCTCTGGGTGCTCAAGCCGAGGCAGCCGCTCTTGCCGTCGGAGCGCGCACCCAAGCCGTCGATGGGGCCCAACGCCGCGTCGACGAGACCGTCGAGACGGCCGGGGCGCTTCCCGCCGCTCAAGCTCGCCTCGCCACGTTGTCCGCCCAGGCCGCCGCACTCACCGAGCTACACGAGGTGCGTGCGCGGTCTCAGGCGCTGTTGCCGACCATCGATACCGCCGTCGAGGAAGCGACGCGGGCCGGGCGTCACGTGCTGGAGTTGCACGAGCGGCGGATCGCCGCGATGGCCGGAGAACTGGCCGACGACCTGTCCAACAGTGAACCATGTCCGGTCTGTGGCTCAACCGAGCATCCCCGGCCGGCGGTGCGGGCTAATGGGGTGCGATCGGCCGATGTGGCGCGCGCACAACGCAGCTTCGACCTGGCCCAGACCCGCGCCCAGGCTCTCGCGATCGAAGGGGCCACCCTGACCGAGCGGGTCCGCGGCCTCAGCGCGCAGCTCGGGACGCCCGAACCCCTACCCGACATCGTGGCCGAACAGCTGCGTGGCGCCCAGCTTGACGTCGATCGCGCGGCGCGGGCGCACCGGGACCTTGCTACGGCCAGGCACCAACTGGAAGAAACTCAACAGCACCGTGACGAGGCCGTCAGTCGGGCTGACGCGCTGCGCACCCAGATCGATGCACTCTGCGCAGTGCGCGAGGCGGCGGCTGCCAGACGCACCGAGCGGACAGCCCGGGTCTCGAGCGCTCTGCGCGCCCATGTCCAGGCGTGTCCCTGCGCAGCTGTCCCGCCAGAAGGCGGGTGCGTCGGCGAGGGGCAAGACGGCCAAGCAGCCGTCACGCCAGTCATCGATCGGCATCGTCTCGTGCGGGAGACCCTCGATCAGGCTCGGGCCGCACTCGTTGTCGCAAGGGATCGAGACCATGACCGCGACCAGGCGGCCGCCCGAGCCGCGACACAGTGCACTGCGATCGGCTTCGACACCGTGGCGGACGCGTCTGCCGCACTGCTGCCTGCAGCCCGGGTGCACGAACTCAGCGTCATGGTCCAGTCGGCCCGAGACCTGCGGTCGGCAGCCGACGCCGTGCTAGCCGAACCCGACGTCATTGCCGCCTTGGCCCACGGTCCGGTCGATGTCGCCGCTGCCCGGACCGCGGCCGAGCACGCCAAGAACGCGCGGGCACAAGCCGCGGCCGACGTTTCTGGGGCAGAGTTGGCCTGCCGTGAGGCGCAGGAGCGCGCCGACGACGTCGCCATGCTCGCAGGGCGCCGTGAGGAGCGTCGGATCGAGCACGAGCAGCTCAGTCGGCTGGCAGCCACCGTCACGGGCAGCTCACCTGACAACGCACTGCGGATGCGCTTGTCGGCCTTCGTCCTGGCCGGCCGGCTGGAGCGGGTCGTCGAGCTGGCCAACGAGCGCTTGGTCAGCATCGGCGCGGGTCGTTATCGCCTCGCTCACACCGACGAGGTGGCCTCGCACGGCCGGCGCAGTGGCTTGGGTCTGGTCGTGCACGACCTATGGACTGGGCGGACGCGCGACCCCGCCACGCTCTCCGGGGGAGAGTCGTTCATGGCCTCGCTGGCGCTGGCCCTCGGACTCGCCGACGCTGTGCGGCAGGAAAGCGGGGGGTTCGATCTGCAGACGCTCTTCATCGACGAAGGGTTCGGCACCCTCGACGAAGAGAGCCTCGAACACGTCATGGAGATCCTCGACACGCTGCGCGATGGCGGACGCGCAGTGGGGGTCGTCAGTCACGTCGCCGACCTGCGGACCCGCATCCCCACCCAACTGCGGGTGCACAAGTCGACTCGCGGATCGTCGGTCAGCATGGTGTCTCTGCCCGCGTAAGCCTCACGGCCACCGGGTGACGTGGCCCGGATCGGTCGACAACGGGCTCGTGGGATCTGACCTGGGTAGGTCCATGTGGGCTGACCCTGCACCTTGCGCCGGGTGGTCGCTTTCGTCGGTTGCGGGGGACGGCGGGGCCGCCAATTCCTCCCCTTCGACGGGGTCGTCGTCGTCCGGCCGCTCCCAGGGCAGCAGGTCCGGCTCTTCGGCCTCTTCCACGACCTCAGGTTCGGGCGCGGGTGCGGCGGTGGGCAATTGGGCCGTGGCCCAGGCCAGGTAGGCCTTCTCGGCTACAGGCAGCGTGGCGAAGAGCATGTCCTTGCCGATGACGTCGATGACGCCTGCTCGGTCGAGGGGCTCGTAGAGGTCGAGCTTGACGCGCGCCAGCCCCAGCTCGATACCGCGCGCCGCCAACTCCTGGGCCAACTCGCGCAGGCCGTCGGCAGCGGTGACATCCACCTCGACATTGGCTTCCACATTGAGGATGAACCATCGCACCGGGCTCTGCGGGAACGCAGCGTTCTCCTGCGCGATGACATTCTCGACCCGCTCGCGCAAGTCACCGATATTGGCGAAGAACAGCGGCGCGTCGTAGCGATAGAAGATGCACCCGGGAATGGTGCGAGCCTTCTTGTAGTCGGCCACGTCGTGCATGCCCGGCAGCCCAGGGACCCGGCCGAGCACTCCTTCATGCGGCCGTGCCAACCGGTGCGTCATCTCGAGCAGGCTGATGGCAATGGCCAGGACGACGCCGGCGAGGATGCCGATGATCACCGTGCCGAGCATGGTGACGACGGCCAGCACCAGTTCGCGTCGACGGAAGTTCCACAGCCGACGGAACTCCGGAATCGACACGAGCTTGCCGGCGGCGTAGAACACTACGGCACCCAGCGCGGCCTGCGGGAGGGCAGAGATGAGCGGCCCGGCGAAGAACAACACCGCGATGATGCACAGCCCAGCCGCCAGCGAGTAGATCTGGCTGCGGGCACCGGAGGCGATGGCCAGGGCAGTGCGCGACCCCGACGACGACGCCGGGTAGCCGCTGAAGAAGCCGATCGCCGCCTGAACGCCCGCCAGGGCAACGAGTTCCTTCTGCGGGTCCACTCGCACGTCGGCCTTCGTCTCCCCTTCTTCCAGCGGCGCGGGGAAACCACGTGCGATGAGCATGTTGTCGCTGTAACCGACCACGGCGACCCCCAACCCGGCGAGGATCAGGGCGTTGAGGTCGGTCATGCTCACGTCGGGCAGGTGCGGCATCGGCAAGCCGGAGGGCACCTGTCCGACGATCGCCACGCCTTGCTCGGCCAGGCCGAGCAGCGCCGACACCGCCGTCGCCAGAGCGACCGCGATAAGTGGCGCGGGCAGCGCGGGACTCACTGTGCGCACCACGAGGATGAGCGCGAGCGTCGACAGGCCGACGGCCAGGGTCAGCGGTTTGGTGTTACCCACGACAGACAGGAACGACTGGATCTGGTCGACGATGCTCTCGCCGGACACCTTCGTCCCGGTCACCTTGCCGAGCTGGCCCACGATCATGAGGACCGCTCCGCCGGCCAGGTATCCGACGAGCAGCGGTTGCGATAGCAATTCAACGACGATGCCGGCCCGCAGCACCCGAGCGATCAGGCACCAGCCGGCCACGACCAGACACAGTGCGGCCGACAGCGACAGGGCCCGCTGGGGGTCACCGCCGGCCAACGGGGCAATCGCAGCGCCGGCCATCAGGGCGATGGTCGACTCCGGCCCGGCCGAGAGGACCCGTGAGCCGCCCATCACGGCATACGCGATGATGGCCGCGAGCGCGCTCCAGAGTCCGGCGACCGGCGGAACATTGACGATCGCGGAGTAGGCGAGCACCTGCGGGACCAGGTAGGCCGCCACGGCCACACCCGCGACAACGTCCTTGCGCAGCCACTTGCGGGGGTAGCGCGTGAGCAGGTACTCCATGCCTGGCGCGGCAGCACGCAGCGCCGAGACGGCCATGTGTTCGGACTGCCGTTCCAGGTCGTAGTCCAGCGCCCGCCGAGGCCGCAGCTGCGGCGGGACCAGCTCCGGAACAAGCGGGGCGTCCGCTATCCGCTTCGGCTTGCGCTTCTTCGCCTTCTTCGCCACGCACGATCTCCTCAGTCGGCAATGCCCCGCTCAGCAGGCTTGACCCTACTCACTGCCGGGTGGTCCCCGGAACCGTCTGGTGGCCACGATTCGGTCTGCGCAGCCGGAAAGCCGGCCCGGTCAGCCCTCGAAGGCCTCTGGTGGTGGGCAGGAACACACCAGGTGGCGATCGCCGAAAGCCCCGTCGATGCGGGCCACCGGGGGCCAGTACTTCGCCGTCGGATCCACCCCAGGTGGGAAGGCTGCCAAGACGCGGTCGTACGTGCGGTCCCAGCCACCGGCGAGTTGGTATGCCGTGTGCGGCGCCCCCCGCAACACGCTGTCGGTGGCGCTCGTCTCACCTCGACCCACCGCGGCGATCTCGCCGCGAATCGCGATCATCGCGTCGCAGAAGCGATCGAGCTCGGCGAGGTTTTCGCTCTCGGTCGGTTCCACCATGAGGGTGCCGGCGACGGGGAAGGACATCGTCGGAGCGTGGAAGCCGTAGTCGATGAGGCGCTTGGCGATGTCGTCCACGGTCACACCCGTCTCGGCGGTGATCTGTCGGACGTCGAGGATGCACTCGTGGGCGACCAGCCCGCCCTGGCCGCTGTAGAGCACGGGGTAGTGCTCCCGCAGCCGCGCCGCGATGTAGTTGGCGCTGAGGATGGCCTGCTCGGTGGCCCGGGTCAGCCCCGCTCCCCCCATGAGACGCACGTAAGCCCACGAGATCGGCAGGATGCTCGCCGAACCATAGGGCGCCGACGACACCGGGCCGACACCGGTCGCAGGTCCGGCCTCCGGTGCCAATGGATGGTTGGGCAGATAGGGCGCCAAATGGGCCCGCACCGCGACCGGGCCGACACCCGGCCCCCCGCCCCCATGGGGGATGCAGAAGGTCTTGTGCAGGTTGAGGTGCGATACATCGGCGCCGAACCGTCCCGGTTGCGCCAGACCCACGAGGGCGTTGAGGTTGGCCCCGTCGACATAGACTTGGCCGCCGGCGTCGTGGACCATCGCACACAACTCCGTGATGGTGTCTTCGAAGACGCCATGGGTCGAGGGGTAGGTCACCATGATGGCCGCGAGATTGTCGCGGTGCGTGTCGATCTTGGCCCGTAGGTCATCGAGGTCGACGTCCCCGCCGGGCGCGGTCTTGACCACGACCACCGACAGCCCGGCCATGACGGCCGAGGCCGCGTTGGTGCCATGGGCGCTGGCCGGGATGAGGCAGATCCGCCGGTGACCCTCACCGCGGCCCTGGTGGTAAGCCGCGATGGCCATCAGCCCCGCGAACTCGCCCTGAGAGCCAGCGTTGGGCTGCAACGAGACGGCGTCGTAGCCGGTGATCGTCGCCAGCCAGTCGGCCAGTTCACCGACGAGCGCGCGGATGCCCTCGCTCTGATGCGCAGGTGCGAAGGGGTGCAAGCCGGCGAACTCCGGCCAGGTGACCGGCTCCATCTCGGTGGTCGCGTTGAGCTTCATCGTGCAGGACCCGAGCGGAATCATCCCCCGGTCAAGGGCGAAGTCGCGGTCGGACAGCCGCCTCAGATAGCGCAACATCGCTGTCTCGCTGTGGTGTTCGTGGAACACCGGGTGGGTGAGGTATGCCGTGTCACGGCCGAGCGCCTCGGGCCAGGTGAGGGCTTCCGACGGTTCGGGCACGGTGCCCGATGCCCCGAATGCCGACAGCAGCGTGCCGAGATCGGCGGATGTCGTCGTCTCGTCGCAGGACATCGACAGCGTGTCTGCGTCATGCAGCCAGATGTTGATGCCAGCCACCTCGGCCGCGGCCTGGATCTGCCGAGCCCGGCCCGGCACGCGCACCCGGAGCGTGTCGAACGGCTGGGCGGTCAGCACCTCGACGCCGTGGGCGTCCAGCGCCTTCGACAGCCGGCGAGTGGTGGCGGCGACGCGCGTGGCAATGGCGGCCAGACCAGCGGGGCCGTGCCACACGGCATACATGCCGGCCATCACCGCGAGCAGCACCTGCGCCGTGCAGATGTTGGAGGTCGCCTTCTCGCGACGAATGTGTTGCTCGCGGGTCTGCAGCGCAAGGCGGTAGGCCGGAGCCCCGAGCGCGTCGACGGAGACACCCACCAGCCGGCCGGGGAGGGATCGCTCCAGCCCGGCGCGCACCGACATGAACCCGGCGTGCGGGCCACCGAAACCCATCGGCACCCCGAACCGCTGCGAGTTGCCCACCGCAATGTCGGCGCCCCACTCTCCCGGCGCAGCGAGCAGGGTGAGGGCGAGCAAATCGGTGGCAACGGTCACGAGGCCACCGGCGGAGTGGACGACCTCGACCAGCCGGCTCCAGTCGCGCACCTCGCCATCGGCTCCGGGGTATTGCACGAGGACGCCGAACACGGGCCGACCACCGGCTGCCGCGGTCAACTCCTGCGGGCTAGTCACGGCGCTCAGGTCGGCGACAACGAGCGGCAGGTCAAGGGGGGTAGCGCGGGTCTGCATGACGGCGATCGTCTGCGGGAAGGTCTCGCTGTCAATGAGCAGGACGGCGTCCTTGGCCGCCTTGCTGCTGCGGCGCATCAGCGTCATGGCCTCCGCGGCGGCGGTGCCCTCGTCGAGCAGCGAGGCGCCCGCGATGGGCAGTCCGGTGAGGTCGCTGACCACGGTCTGGAAGTTGAGCAGGGCCTCCAGACGCCCCTGCGAGATCTCGGGTTGATAGGGCGTGTATGCCGTGTACCACGCGGGATTCTCCAGCACGTTGCGCTTGACGACCGGCGGGGTATGGGTGTCGTAGTAGCCGAGGCCGATCATCGACCGCAGCACCGTGTTGCGCCCGGCGAGCTCACGTAAAGCTGCCGTCACAGCGGCCTCGTCGTCAGCGGCCACGAGGTCGAGGGCGTCCTGGGCGCGGATGAGCCCGGGGACCGCGGTGTCGACCATGGCCTGGAGGCTGGGCTGTCCGACAACCTCGAGCATGTGGTCGATGTCGGCACCGGCTGGGCCGATGTGGCGACGGGCGAACTCGGGCAGCGGGGCGGACGAGAGTGACAACGGGGCCTCCGACACATCAACATGGACCGATGGGACGCCCCCTCTGTCGGACGGCGGCGTCCCTCAGAGTTGCCATCCTGCGCAGTCCGTTGGCCTGAGAGGTTCCGGGGTAGTTGCCCCTTCGGCGCTCGGCGAACGATCTGGACCGAGACTCTCCCGCGCAGGTGTGAGTGGCGGGCAGCAGTCTACCGCCCGGGTCGGGCAGCAGGACAGCGTCGTGCTCTGGACGCGATCAGGCCATCCGCCGTGCGGCCCGTCGGGCCGACAACTCGTCGGAGGCGGCGCTCAGGCGCTCGTCTTCGGCCCGTTCACTGGGCAGTTCGGACAGCGACCCCTCGACCTCACGCCATACTCGCCCGAGCGCGATCCCGAACACGCCCTGACCACCCTGGAGCAGGTCGATCACCTCGTCGGCGGACGTGCACTCATAGACGGTCGCACCGTCGCTCATCAGGGTGATCTGGGCCAGGTCGTCGACGCCCCGCTCACGCAGGCATTCGATCGCGGTGCGGATCTGCTGCAACGAGACACCGGTGTCGAGCAGTCGCTTGACCACCTTGAGCACGAGGATGTCCCGGAAGCCGTAGAGCCGCTGGGTGCCCGAGCCAGTGGCCGAGCGCACCGATGGCTCGACCAGCCCGGTGCGGGCCCAATAATCCAGCTGCCGATAGGTGATCCCGGCCGCCCGGCAGGCAGTTGGCCCGCGGTAGCCGTCGTCGGGGTTGAGCACCGGCAGGTCCGCGTCGAAGAGCAGTCCCTGGGCAGCGCCCATCGCACGAGGTGCCGGGTTGGTGGCGGTCACGACGCCCTCCTGGAGAGGCTGCGGCCGAGCTGAACTCGGTGCTGGGAGCAACTATCGACGAATGGAGCCGGTGCGGCTGTCCCAACTGGCCGGGTCACGACGTAGGACGCTCGACGCGTGACTGGCGCGTGGACGGCATACCTGGGCGTAGTTGGGGCGCAGTTGGGGTGTAGTTACACCGGTGCACTTTCAAGGTCGACGGTACGGCTCCGCGGCCCTCATCGTCAATCACCGCTTCACCTTCTGCCCCTCGTGTCGCACGAGTCACAACAGTAACATCAACGTCAACTTGAGGTTGATCTACCGTCCACTGCGGGCGAAGCTCAGGACTCCGGCGGCCCTTCGCCCTCGGCTGCCTCGAAATCCTCGGGCGACACCTGGTCGAGGAACTCCCGGAAGCGTTCCACTTCGTCGTCCTGCTCAGGTGCCATGGCGATCCCGGCCTCGTCGAGGACCGCTTCAGCCACGGAGATCGGCGTCTGGGTGCGCAGCGCGACGGCGATGGCATCACTGGGCCGGCACTCGATGCGCTTCCCGTCGATGACGAGCGTGGCGTAGAAGACCTTGTCGCGCAGCGCGTCGATCTGCACCGCTTCCAGGGTGTGTCCCAGGCTGTCCAGGAGCAGTCCGATGAGGTCGTGCGTCAGCGGACGCGGTGGGGTGACGCCCTGCTGGGCGTAGGCGATCGCGCTTGCCTCCGGCGCGCCGATCCAGATCGGCAGGTAACGATCGCCGGTGCGCTCCCGCAGCACGACGATGGGCTGGTTGGTGGGCAGCTCCACCCGGACGCCGAGAACGTCGACAGGGATCATTCCCTCACGCTACCCGGGATGGACTCAGGCCAACGCCGCTCAGCGGGTGAACTCGGCCCGCACGAGTGCCGCATGCAGCGCCAGGCAATGGTGCAGCACGTCGGCGGCGGCCTCCCGGTGAGCCACCTCGTCGCGGCCAGCGGTCACCGGCCCGAGGGCCTGCTGGACGAGGGCGACCTCGCGCTCCGCCGCGGAGCGGAACGGCCGCAGATGACGGGCTTCGATCCCGTATGCCGTGAGCGCCGCCGCCGCGCGGGCCACCGCAAGGTCGGCTTCCCCGAAGTAGCCACCGGCATCGGCCCGAAGCAGACCGTAGGACTCCAGCGCCTGCAGCGCCGAGCTGTCCAGACCGCTCGCGGTGCCGAGCTCCGACCGGGTCACCCGCAAGGTGCCCGGGGCGGCCAGGATCTGGGGAGCCGGCAGAGCTCGGTCTGAGGTGTCGGCTGGCACGCTCGGGGTGACGTCTTCTCCGGGGGTCAGCCCACGTTCGAGGGCGTCGAGCGCCTCGCGGATGACCTTGAGCGGCCAGAAGCGGTCACGCTGAGCGGTCAGAATATAGGACAATCGTTCGACATCGGCCGCCGAATAGACACGGTAGCCGGAGGGGGTGCGCTCGGGCGTGATGAGCCCCTCCGCCTCGAGGAACCGGATCTTGGAGATGGTGAGCTCGGGGAAGGCAGGCTGCAGTTCGGCCACAACGGTGCCGATGGAGCGGCCTCGTTGGCGCGCTGAGCGAGCAGACAACCCGAGTCTCCCGGCGTCAGCCGGCGTAGTAGACGAAGCGGTACTTGCCGATCTGGACCTCGTCCCCGCCGCGCAGGGTGACCTGCTCGACCGACTGACGGTTGACGTAGGTGCCGTTGAGCGATCCGACATCCTTCACGGCATACCCTGCCGGAGTCCGCAGAAAGACCGCGTGCCGCCGTGAGACGGTCACATCGTCGAGGAAGATATCGCTGTCGGGATGCCGGCCCGAGGACACTGAGTCGTCATCGAGCAGGAAGCGCGCGCCGTTGTTGGGGCCTCGCATCACGACCAGCAGCGCGGTGCCCGGACGCAGGGCTCCGATCGTGGCCTGGTCGTCCGTGCTCAGGCCGTGCTCGTGCTCGATGTACTCGACCGGTTCCGCGGATCCGCGGAACCGCATCGTCGTGGGCTCGCCAGGGCGCGGTGGAGGGGTCGCACTCACGTGGTCGCTCATCGCGGGGCTCCAATCTGCCGCGGTGGGTGTCGACACCGGGCCATTCACCGCAGGCTCACACGTCACGGCGTGCACCTCCGGTCTGGGCAGGATACGTCATCCCAGGGACACGCGGCTAGCAGCCCTCGGCGCTCGCACGACAAGCCGAGGGCGCCGGGACAGTGGTCAGCTCACCGAGTCGCGGTATGCCGTCACCGACATGAGCTCGTTCACTGCGCCGGGGGCCACGTCGCCGATCTCGAACATCCAGCCCTCGCCATACGGGTCGGTGTTGACCAACTCGGGTGTCGCATCGAGGGCCGCATTGACCGCGGTGACCGCGCCGGACACTGGGGCGTTGATCTCGCTGACCGATTTGGTCGACTCGACCTCTCCGCAACTGTCTCCGGCGGTCACCGCGTCACCGACCGCAGGCAGGGACACGAAGACGACGTCACCGAGCGCATCTTGGGCGAAAGCGGTGATCCCCACGCGCGCCGACCCATCGGCGCCGACCCGCACCCACTCGTGGTCGGTGGTGTAGCGCAGGTCCTCGGGGTAGTCCAACTCGCTCATCTCGTGCCTTCCATCGCTCTGTCACGACGCTGCGGTGGGTCCGCCGCCGCCTTGGTCGACCATCAGTCGGTCAGCTGCTGCCGCCGGGCGAGCCCGCCTCGGGGACGGGCTGAGCGTAACGAGGGGTCTTGGGGGTGTGCAATGCGGTGATCTCGACGATGCGCCGCTCTTCCACCACGGCATTGGCCCCGAGCCGGCGGGCGGTGTCGACGATGCCGCCCGGGATCTGCATCGCCGACGCCATCGTCTTGGGGTCACCGATGGCCATGAAGACGTAAGGGCGGGTCAGCGGCTGACCGTCGAGCGTCACCGAACTCCCCGCGTCGGTAAAGAACGACCCGGCGACGACTCGCACCGCGCCGACCTGGACCACCTCCGCTCCTGCATCGCGCAACTCCTGGAGCACATCGAGCAACACCGGACCGCGGACCGCTCCGCCGGGGTCGCTGATCGTGAGCGCGATCCCGGGGCCTCGGGCCGGCGCGGTCCCCGCAAGGATCGAGAGCTGGTCGAGACGCTTCTGCGACTGAGCCGCTGCCTCGGCCGCTGTGTTGGCTCCCGAGGTGAGGACATCACGTTGAGCCTCGAGCTCGCGGACCTGCTGATCGAGGCGAGATGACCGCTGGTTGACGTCGTCGAGGACCCGCACCAACTCGTCCTGTCGCAGGCTGGCCAGCCCGGTCTCTTGGGTTTGTTGGATCTGGGTCGCGATGGCAAAGCCCAAAGACAAGGTCAAGGCAGTCGCCAGGACGTTGCTGCGCGACATTCGAGGCTTGCCCATCCGTCGCAAGCGTCGCCAGGTGGCATCTCGGCTGTCCTCGGGGTGCCCGGCTTCCGCGGGGTCCCGTACGGTCGGGCTGGCGGCAGTCCGGGCTGTCGGCGCGGTGAGAGATTGGCGCGGGATCGCGCCGGTCGTGGGAACGATCCCCCGCTCCGGCACGGCCCGGGGAGGGGCCGTGGACGGCATACCGGCTGTCGGGGTGGGCTCGGGTCCAGAGCGGACGGGTGGGGCCGAGGTATGCCGTGCAGACCCCGGCCCGGCGGCGCGCCTCGCGCGGAGCCTTCGCAGGAACGACCGGCCCACCCCGGGGAGCTTGCTCGGTTTCACGTCGTCTCCCTTCCCGGCCCCGGCCGTCATGCCTTGAACAGGTGTCGGCGGATGGCGGCGACGTTGGAGAAGATCCGGATCCCGAGCACGACAACGACCCCGGTGGACAGTTGCGATCCGACGCCGAGCTGGTCGCCGAGGAAGACGATGAACGCGGCCACGAGGACGTTGGACAGGAACGAGACGACGAAGACCTTGTCGTTGAAGAAGCCGTCGAGCACGGCGCGTACACCGCCGAAGACTGCGTCCAGGGCGGCGATGACGGCGATCGGCAGGTAGGGCTGCAGCCACAGCGGCACCGTGGGATGCAGCAGCAGCCCGATGACGACCCCGACAAGAAGGCCAAGTGCCGGAATCATGCGTGCTCCTTCAGGGTCATGGGTCGATCGCCTCTGCTCGCGCTGGTCCGCCTGCCGGGGCGGGACCTGTCGACGTCTTGGGCGTCGCTGTCGTGGTTTTGCTGGTCGTGCCGGTCTTCTTGGTCCCAGACGTGGGGCTCGGCTTTGCCGTGCTCGACGGGACGCTGGTGGTCGGCGCCGACGAACCAGGTGCCAAAGGCTCGGCATACCGAAGCACTGGAACCGAATTCGCCGGGCACGTGAGCGACCCGCTGCCTTCGATGGTCACGGGGATGCCGTAGTTGTCGGTCAGCGCCTTGACGTAACTGCCGACCGTCGATGCACCGAAGGCGCCCTGCATCGCCGTCGTGTCACCGATGGCGGTGACGACATAGGGCCGGGCCAAGGCCCGGAAATCCACGAGGATGGCCTGTCCTGCGAAGCGGATCGCCGAATGGGTGGTCAACCGCTGGCCGTTGATGCTGATCGCCTCAGCTCCGGCCGCCCATAGCCCGTTGGTCACGACCTGCAGGTCGGTGGCCGTGACCCGGCCGTCACCGAACCCGCTGTTGGCTCGAGGGTCGGCATTGCTGCCATTGGTGGAGGCGGCATCATCGAGGGTCACCAGAAGTCCGGGGCCGGTCACCGCCACGCTTCCCGCGGCGACCTGGAGGCGTTTGAGCTCAGCGAGCAGGGCCGACTGCCCGGACGGTGCCAAGGCCGAGGCCCGGATTGCCGCGATCTCCGTCTCCAATGCCTGAATGCGCACCGAGAGTTGGTCTCCGACGCCTTGGCGTCCATTGATCTGTTCGATGAGTTGGGCGCGGGCCCGGCCGACCACGGACGACGTGGATCGCAGGCTCAGGGCGGCGACGGCGACGGCAAACCCGACGAGCACCGCGATGACGACGACCGTGACGCTGCGGGTGGATGTGGCGGGGGGCAGACCGACGTCGACCCGGCGGTCGGCCGCCGCGGCGTAGCTGGGTTCGAGCGGCCGTTCCATGAGCTCGGTGATGAGGCTCATCGAGGCGTCGGGGCGGGGTGTCGCGGTCATGCGTGGGCCCGTCTGCGCCGCAGCAAGCCGATCGCTTGCACGGCATACAGAACTGCGGCGATCCAGTAGAGGACGATCCCCCACCAGGCGAACGCCCAACCGATCGGCAGCGCCCAGTGCGCGACGGTGCTGTCGCCTTGGGCGAGCAGCAATACCGGGAAGGCATAGAGCAGGTTGAAGGTCGCCGCCTTGCCGAGGAAGTGAACCGGCAGGCCGATGATGCCGATGCGTTTGAGCGCCAGCAGGAAGCCGGCCATGACGAGCTCGCGCGCGGCCAAGGCCAGCACCAGCCACCAGGGAATGATGTCGCGCCAGGCCAAGCCCAGGACCGTGCTGACGATGTAGAGCCGGTCTGCCACCGGATCGAGCAACTGACCGAGGCGGGATTCGAGGTTGAACGTGCGGGCGATCTTGCCGTCGAGGTAGTCGGTGAAACCTGCCAAGGCCAACACCGTGATCGCCCAGCCGTCGTGCTCGCGCAGGATGAGCATGAGGAAGACCGGCACGCCGAGGATGCGCAAGAAGGACAGTAGGTTCGGAATGGTGACGATGCGGTGGGAGACCTCGCCTCCCCCGCTGCTCGCGCCGCGCACGCGGCCCTTCGCCTCCGACACGCGGCCACTCTAACCCTGGGAGACGACCATCACCCGAAGGCAACACGAAGGCCTGGCAGCGCTCCCCCCGAAGGGACGGTAATGCCGTCCCGTCCGGCTCGGTTCAGCCGGTGTGGCTACTCGCAGGTTGGACCGTCCACCCAGACAGCTTGGCGAAGACCTCGTCCGCGAACGCATCGTTGTGAAACCGGGAGAAGACGCTCTGGCCCTTGCGAAGTTGCCCGAGAGCGAGAGACCGAGCGGCCAATCGCACTCGAGGTATAGACAACAGATCGAGGACAACGTCGCATCCTGCGACCTCGATCCGATGCACTCTCCCGGCAGAGCGATAGCCGTCGACCTTGCTGACCAGGTGTGCGATTTCGGAAGGCACTCGGGACATCAGACCGGTGTTCATGAACGTGTAGGGATGCCACTGACCGTCAGCGTCACGGCTCTCACCGAGCACGAGCACCTCGACGTTGTGGATGCTCAGAGTTGCCAGTCGACGGTTGTCACGGGCTAGTGCGGTCGAGGGCAGAGCCGTCAAGGTCCACTGCATTCCCTCGGTCTGATGCGGCCACGGGATCACGAACGCGATGTAGCCAGCGACGGACTCAAGCACGTCCTGGAACCGAGTGTGTGCGCGCAACTCATCCAGGCGAGTGCGCGTCCGGATGCGACGCTGCGCGATCAGCACCCGCTGCTCGTCCAGGTCAACCGGCCCCTCATTGGTCGCCTCGACCTCAAGCCACGCTGCCTGAACTTCACGGTCCACGATCAAATCGAACGGCGAGGAACCGAGCGGCTGGGATAGCAGGGTGAGGTTTCGTAGGCGAACCCCAGCACTAGTCCGATGTCGAATGACGGCTCGCTCAGCCTCGTAGAGATCCTCGAAGAGCACAGCGGCAAATCTGACCGCCCTAATGTCGGTCCAGCGACGCCGGTGCGTCGAGAACCGTGTCGGGAAGTGCACCGTCTGGCCGACATACTCCTCCCCGTCGGCGAAGAGCAGGATGTAGATCCCGCAAGAGAGTCGTTCTTGAAACAAGGCCGAGGACGCGAATCCCGTCGGTGTGGTCCACTCACGGAACCTCAGACCGTTGATGTTCACACGCACAGTCTGCCGTCACGAAGACAACAAGTGACGGGCGGAGCGCACCCCTTTCCCGGGTGGGCGCGCCTTGGACGCGCTCGCGTCCCGAGTATCCGCCGGATCCACGGTTCGGGTGGCCAGAACCTGACGGTGTGGCCGGTCTTGCGCGCTCAGCCACTTCGCTGAGGATTACAGGCGAGTTGCTGACACCCGCCGCCGTGTCATCGTTGCACGGATGCGAGCCAACCAAGGGATGGGCAAAGGGCGACTCAATAGGCCCCGACTCGGGGAGCAGGACGACGACGTTCGGCATGTGGCTCCGCACGGCCACTGAGACCGAACCTGCCGACATGGACTGCCAAGTCTGCGCGATCCTCAACCCACTGTCATCAGACCCGGCGGTATGGGCCACCCTCACTGACCACTACGACGTCAACCTGCTCTGCGGCTGGTTCATGGAGCACGAGAACGAAGGAGTGTCGGTGGCGCCCGAGACCATGGCAGCACTCGGGAGGCGCGGCATCCGCCTCGATATCGATCTGTATGCCGATGACACCGACTCCGTGCCCGCAGACAGGGTCAGCCGAGGTCGCGAGCGGAGACACTAGCGGTCACTTGACACGAAACGGGCCCCGGAACCGAAGTTCCGAGACCCGTTTCCCCTTGCATCGCAAGGGTTTTGGTCGGGCTGACAGGATTTGAACCTGCGACCCCTTGACCCCCAGTCAAGTGCGCTACCAAGCTGCGCCACAGCCCGTGGCTGCCCCGAGGACCAAGTCGGACCAAGCCGGAACCAGCCCCGAGAGCGAACGAAACCCTATCGCACGGCATACCAGGGCTCGAAATCGCGCGGTATGCCGTGCCCGGCGCCACCGTCCTAGCGCTTGCGCTTCTCGCGGACTCGGACGCTCACCTCGACCGGTGTGCCCTCGAAACCGAACCGCTCGCGCAGCTTGCGCTCGACGAACCGCCGATATCCGGCCTCGATGAATCCGCTGGCGAAGAGCACGAACCGCGGCGGGCGCGCCGACGCCTGGGTAGCGAAGAGGATGCGCGGTTGCTTGCCGCCGCGCACGGGGTGGGGTGACGCGGCGACGATCTCGCCGAGGAAGGCATTGAGCCTGGCCGTGGGGATACGGGTGTCCCAGGACGCCAGCGCGGTCTCGAGCGCCGGGACGAGGCGGTCGAGGTGGCGTCCGGTACGGGCCGAGATGTTGACTCGAGGAGCCCAGGGCACCTGGACCAAGTCCTTGTCGATCTCACGCTGCAGGTAGTACCGCCGGTCCTCGTCGACGACGTCCCACTTGTTGAAGGCGATGACCAGGGCCCGGCCCGCGTCGATGACCTGCTGGACCACCCGGATGTCCTGCTCGGTGAGCTCTGACCCGGCGTCGATGAGGACGACCGCGACCTCCGCCTTCTCCAGCGCAGTCTGCGTCCGTAGCGAGGCGTAGAAGTCGGCCCCGCGGGTCTGGTGCACGCGACGGCGGATGCCGGCGGTGTCGACGAACCGCCACGTCTTGCCGCCGAGCTCGACCAACTCGTCCACCGGGTCACGGGTCGTGCCGGCGACATCGTCGACGACGACCCGCTCGTGGCCGATGAGTTTGTTGAGCAAGGACGACTTGCCGACATTCGGGCGCCCGATGAGCGCCACCCGGCGCGGGCCACCCCGGGCGTAAGCTCGGCCCACCTGAGAGACGGTCGGGAGCACCTCCAAAACGGCATCGAGGACATCGCCACTGCCGCGGCCGTGCAGGGCCGACACCGGCCAGGGCTGGCCGAGACCGAGCCCCCACAGGGTCGTCGCGTCTGCCTCGAACCGTTGGTCATCGACCTTGTTGGCGACGAGCACGACCGGGCGGCCCGAGCGCCGCAACATCTTGACCACGCCTTCGTCGGTGTCGGTCGCACCCACAGTCGCGTCCACGACGAACATGACGACATCGGCCAGCTCGACCGCGACCTCGGCCTGCTCGGCGACCCGAAGGTGGATACCAGAGGCGTCGATCTCCCAGCCGCCGGTGTCGACGAGGGTGAAGCGGCGCCCGGCCCACTCGGCGTCGTAGGCGACCCGGTCGCGGGTGACCCCGGGAACGTCCTCGACGACGGCCTCGCGGCGACCGAGGATCCGGTTCACGAGCGTCGACTTGCCGACGTTGGGCCGACCGACCACGGCCACGACCGGCAACGGGCCCTGCTCGGTGCCGGCGTCGAGGCTGCCGCTGTCAGCAGACAGCAGCGCCAGGTCGGACTCATCGAGGTCGAACTGCACCAGACCGGCGCGCAGCGCACGCTCCACCGCAGCCTCATCCACACCGTCGTCCACGGACGTCTGATCCACCGTCATTGGTGTGTCGGGGACATCGGCTCCGGCGGCCGCATCGAACGCCTGATCCGCCGTCGCGGGCAGCTTCTGATTAGTCACCCGCCCCATTGTCCACGAGTGACGACTACCCGGCGTCCGCCCCGGACTGGGCGAGGGCATCCGGCAACTCCAGCCCCGTCGCCTCTGCGGCTGTCTGCACATGGCGGGCCAGGGCGATTCGCAGGGTTTCGGTGGCCTGACGCATGCGTTCCCGGCCAGGCAGACTGCGGTCGGCGGCGAGCACCAGCGGGGCACCGAACACCGCCACCAGGCGGTTGCCCGGCCGCGGGAGGGCGTTGCGGCCCTGGCCGGCATACCGGGTCCCGAGGCAGGCGACGGGGACAATCGGCGCGCCGGTTGCCAGTGCCAGCCAGGTCGCCCCCTGGTGGACCTCCGAGACGTCCCCGCGACCGCGAGTTCCTTCCGGAAAGAGGCCGACCACTCCCCCCGCGCCGAGCACGGTGCGGGCCCGCCCGAGTGCCGCGCGATCGCCGACGGTGCGGTCGACCGGAATCTGTCCGACGCCACGCAGCACCACCCCGAACAACCCGGAGAAGGTCTCCTGCTTGACCAGGAAGTGCACCGGGCGGGGCGACACCGTGAAGACGAACGGCCCGTCGAGGAATCCGGTGTGATTGGACACGAGGATCACCGGACCGCGGGGCGGCACCAGGGCTGCGCCCTGGACGGAGAGCCGGTATGCCGGCCGCAGCAGACCGTGCCCGATCACCTGTCCGATGCGAGGACGCCAGGTCGGGGACAGCACCAGGCGATCACCCGGCACGACCCACCACCTCGGACACGACGGCCAAGACGGCCGCAACCGACTCGTCAAAGCTCAGGTCGCTGGTGTCGAGGCGCACGACCCCGTCGGAGGCGATCGTGAACTCCGACACCGTGGAATCCAGCCGGTCCCGATCGACGACCTGACTGCGGGTGGCCGCGACGGACGCCTCATCCGCGTGGCCGAGGTTCTGCGTTGCACGGCGGGCCAACCGGGCAGCCTCGCTCGCGGTGAGCAGGATCCGCACCGCGGCATCGGGTGCCACGACGGTCGTGATGTCCCGACCTTCGGCGACACAGGTTCCCCGTTGCGCGAGCCCCTCGGCGATGAGCAGCCGCTGCCGACGGCGCAACTCCGCGCGCACGGCGAGATTGGTCGCAACCACGGACACCAAGGAGGTGACGCGGTCCTCCCGGATGGCTCGCGAAAGATCGATGCCGTCCACCCGCACGCCCGGCCGGCGCGGGTCCATGACCATCGTCACCGCGACGGTGCGTGCCTGCTCGGCGACGGCCTCGTGATTGGCCAGGTCGACTCCGTCGCGCAGGCAGGACCAGGTGAGCGCCCGGTACATCGCTCCGGTGTCCAGGTATGCCGCGTCGAGCGCGCGCGCGACAGCTCGGGAGACACTGGACTTCCCCGATCCGGACGGCCCGTCGATCGCGACGACGGTCCCGGTGAAGGGCGCCTCGGCACCCGTCTGCTCAGGGCTGTGCTGCGGATTGACCTGCGGATTCACTCCAGCACCCTCCACCCCTCTCGCCGCAAGGCGTCGCGCAATCGCTCGGCCGCCGCGGGCACGACGAGGATCTCGGCCAGCCCGAACGGCTGCCCCAGACCGTGATCGAGGCGCAGATCCTCGAGGTTGACCTCCGCGGCTCCGACATCGGCCAGCAGCCGGGCAAGTTCGCCCGGTGTGTCGGGCACCAGCGCGGTGACACTCTCGTATGCCGTGGGCGCGGCACCGTGCTTGCCCGGGATGCGCGCATGGCCGGCATTGCCGTGCGTGATCGTGCGACTGACAACCTCGAGACTGCCGATGTCGGCGCCCGGCTCGGGCGCCGACAGCCCCTCCAGCGCCGCCACGACCTCGCCGAGATCGGCGATCACGCTGTGCAGCACCCGCGCCACGGCCCCGGCATTGCCGGCGAGGATCTGCGTCCACAATCGAGGGTCGCTGGCGGCGATCCGGGTAACATCGCGCACCCCTTGTCCCGCCAAGGCGAGGGCGTGGTCGTCCAAGTTGCGCAATTGTGCTGCCACGATGCTGGCCGCGACCTGCGGGAGATGGGAGATCGTCGCCACCGCGTCGTCATGGCTGGCGGCGTCCATCCGGCTGGTCACCGAGCCCGCGGCGTGCGCGATCTCTTCAACGAGGGCGATCGCGTGTGCCGAGCTGCCCGCGGCGGGCGCCACGACCCACGCCCGACCCTCGAAGAGGTCGCCGCGAGCGTGCGCCGCTCCGGAGCGTTCACGCCCGGCCATGGGGTGGGAGCCGACGTAGCGATCGACCGGGGCACCGACAGCGATCAAGGCATCGAGCACAGCGCCCTTGACCGACGCCACATCGGTCACGACGGCGTCAGGACACTCCGCCAAGGCCAGTGCCACGACGCCCGCCGCAACGTCCGGCGGGGCGGCCACGACGACGAGCTCCGGTGGATCGGTCGCGTCTTGGGCCAATGCACCGGCACCCAGGTCACGTGCCAGGCGCTCGGCAGTGGGGGACGGATCGGCGAGTGACACGGCATACCCCTTGCGGGTGAGCGCGATCCCGAGACTCGTGCCGATGAGGCCGGTGCCCCGGATCTGTATGCGCCTACTCACGCGCCCAGGGTAGCGACGCAGGTCGCTCGCGCGAGCCCGGGTCCGGGGTCGGATCCGCGGTCACAAGCCGGCTGCAGCGTAGAGCGCGCCGACCTCGCGACGACTCAGCGCCCGGGTCTTGCCGGACTTGAGATCCCCGAGCTGGATCGGCCCCACGTCGGTGCGGACCAGGCTCTGCACCGGGTGGCCCACCTCGGCCAGCAGCCGGCGCACGACGTGTTTGCGGCCCTCATGGAGGATGACCTCGACGAGCGCCTTGCCGGGCGCGGAGTCGACCACCTTGAAGGAGTCGACAGCGACCGGTCCGTCGTCGAGCTCGACTCCTTCGCGCAGCCGCTTGCCCAGGTCACGCGGTATCGGTCCGGGCACCTGGGCGAGGTAGGTCTTGAGCACTCCGTATGCCGGGTGCTGCAGTCGGTGGGCCAGGTCACCGTCGTTGGTGAGCAGCAGGAGGCCCTCAGTGTCGGCATCGAGCCGTCCGACATGGAAGAGCCGCTCGTGCCGGTTGCCGAGGAAGTCGCTGATCGACGGACGGCCGAGCTCGTCACTCATCGTCGACACCACACCCAGCGGCTTGTTGAAGGCGAGATAGACACGGGATTCATCCAGCTGCACCCGCTCACCGTCGACGTGCACGGTCTGGCGCAGCGGGTCGATCCGGACGCCCAACTCGGTGACGAGGTGACCGTCGACGGTCACCCGGCCGGCCGTGATGAGGTTTTCGCACGTGCGCCGTGAGCCGACCCCGGCAGCAGCCAGCAGCTTCTGCAATCGCACGCCGTCCGGATCGTGCACGTCGACGGCAGGCTGTGTCGGACGGGCCTTCGGCAGGGCCGTCGGCAGGGCCGTCGGCTGGCTGGGCTTGGTGGAGCCGGCGAACCGCGCCGACCGTGTCGACGGCGAGCGGCCTGACGGGGTACCCGAGGCTCGTCGCCCGCGACCTTGTGATCCGCCCGCCGAGCTGGCCATCGAACCACCCCGGCCCTGCGAGCCGCCCTTCGAGCCGCCTCGGCCCTGCGAGCCGCCCTTTGACCCACCCCGGCCCTGCGAGCCGCTCATGCCCGGCCTGCCTGAGCGATCTCGTCGAGCAGGTCGACATCGGGCAGATACGGCGCCAGCGGTGGCAGCTCGTCGAGGGAGTTGATCCCCAGTCGCTGCAGGAAGTAGTCGGTCGTGCCGTAGAGAATCGCTCCGCCCTCACCCTCCCCTTCCTCCTGGATCAGGCCTCGCGAGAGCAGGGTGCGCACCACTCCGTCGACGTTGACCCCGCGGACCGCCCCCACCCGCGACCTCGACACGGGTTGCTTGTAGGCGATGACGGCGAGCGTCTCCAGTGAAGCCTGGGTCAGCCGGGCGTGCTGGCCTTCCATGAGGAAGCGTTCGACAACGGGAGCATGGGCGGCCCGGCTGTACATCCGCCAGCCGCCGCCGATGGCACGCAACGTGAAGCCACGGTGGGCCTGCTCGTACTCGGCCTCCAAGTCGACCAGGGTCACCCGCACGTCTTCCACGGGCACTTCGAGCGCGGTCGCCAAGGCGACCTCGGTGACCGGTTCATCGACGACCATGAGCACCGCCTCGAGTGCCGACCGGATGCCCCCGGGGAAGGCATGCACGTCGAAGGCCATCTGCCCGGTGTCGACGGCGATCGCCGCATCACTCATCGGTGTCCCCATTCTCGTCGTTGTCGTCGTCCCACTCACTGTGGGTCACCCACTCCGGCTCGGCACCGTCGAGCGTCCCTTGTTGTTCTCGGCCCACCCACCGAACAATCAGCTCTCCCAACGGTTCTGGCTGTTCGAAAGAGATCGAGCGGTCCTTGAACAGCTCCAGCAGCGCGAGGAACCGTGCGACGATGACGACGGTGGAGTCGGCATCGGCGACCAGCGCCCGGAAGGAAGCGCTGCCGCTGTCGCGCAGACGGGCGACGAGCAGTGAAGCCTGCTCGCGGACGCTCACCACGGGGGCGTGCAGGTGTTCCAAGCCCACCGTCGGCACCGGTTTGGGGACCATCGCCCGGGCGGCGATCATCGCCAACTGCTCCGGCGTGATGCCCATGACGAGCTCAGGAAGCAGCGCCGCAAACCGCGGCTCCAGGCCGGCCTGTCGGGGAGTGAGACGTCCCGAGGTCGCCATCCGGTCGGCGAAGGTTGCCGCGAGGTCCTTGAAGGCGCGGTATTGCAGCAGCCGGGCGAAGAGCAGATCCCGCGCTTCGATGAGCGCGAGGTCTTCCTCGTCCTCCGGGCCATGGGTGGGCAACAACCGCGCGGCTTTGAGGTCCAGCAGCGTCGCGGCCACGAGCAGGAACTCGGAAGCCTGGCTGAGATCCCACTCGTCCGGTCCGGCTTGGGCGGCCCGGATGTGTGCCATGAACTCGTCGGTGACTTTGGCCAGGGCGATCTCGGTGATGTCGAGCTTGTGCTTGGAAATGAGCCCGAGCAACAGGTCGAAGGGTCCCTCGAAAACGTCCAGGTGCACCTGGAAAGGGGTTGCGGCAGCGCGCCGGGTGAGCACCCCTCCGGGAACGACCGCGGCCGCTGCCTCAGGCGGCTGCACCACGGGCGATCAGTTCACGAGCCAACTGCCGGTATGCCGCAGCCGCCGGGTGCCCGGGGGCATAGGTGGTGATCGGCTCGGCTGCCAGTGTCGCGTCCGGGAACTTGACGGTGCGGCTGATCACGGTATGAAAGACCTGGTCTCCGAAGTGGTCGACGACCGAGCGCACCACCTCACGGCTGTGCAGGGTGCGTCCGTCGTACATCGTCGCGAGGATGCCGTCGATCTGCAGCCCCGGGTTGAGGCGGTCGGTGATCTTCTCGATCGTCTCGACCAGCAATGCCACACCACGCATCGCGAAGAACTCGCACTCCAGCGGGATGATCACGCCGTGCGCGGCAGTCAGGGCATTGACCGTGAGCAGGCCCAGCGAGGGTTGGCAGTCGATCATGATGACGTCGTAGTCGTCCATGACGGGGCGCAGGACCCGCGCGAGGATCTGCTCGCGTGCCACTTCGCCGACGAGCTGGACCTCGGCCGCCGACAGGTCGATGTTGGCGGGGACCAGATCCAGGCCCGGGGTACGGGTCTGCTGAATGACCTCACGAATGTCGTGGCCCCGCTCGGTGAGCAGGTTGTAGACGGTGACATCGAGATCGTTGGGTCGCACGCCCAGACCAACGGACAGCGCACCCTGCGGGTCGAAATCCACGAGGAGAACCCGGCGTCCCACCTCGGCCAGCGCGGCCCCGAGGTTGATCGTCGTCGTGGTCTTGCCGACCCCGCCCTTCTGATTGCACATGGCGATCACCCGAGCCGGCCCATGAGAGGACAACGGGGCGGGCGTCGGGAAGTCAGGCATCGGCCGACCGGTCGGGCCGAGGGCGCCGGGCCCGTCGAGGTGGATCAATTCGGGTTCCTCGGAGGTGGGACGGTGCACTCCAGTGCTCACGGAAGGCTCCTTCCCGGTCGGGCGCACGGTCGGCTCACGCTGATCGCTGACTTTATCAGCGGGCCCGAGGGTGCGCCCCGGCATACACCTCGCGCAGGCGTTGCACGGTCACCATCGTGTAGATCTGAGTGGTCGTCACTGACGCGTGGCCGAGGAGTTCTTGCACGACCCGCACGTCGGCCCCGCCGTCGAGCAGATGGGTCGCGAACGAATGCCGCAGCGTGTGTGGCGACACGTGCCGGCCGATCTGAGCCCGCTCGGCCGCCGCTCGGATGATGTCCCAGGCCGCTTGCCGGGACAGTCGTCCACCACGGGCCCCGAGGAAGACGGCAGGGGTGCCACTCCCCCGGCTGGCAAGGGCGGGACGACCCCGGACCAGGTATGCCGTGAGGGCTTCAGTTGCGTGGCGGCCAACCGGGACGATCCGCTCCTTGGAGCCCTTGCCCACGAGTCGCACCGACCCCCCGTCGAGGTCGATGTCGTCGACATCCACACCGACCGCCTCGGAGATGCGGGCCCCGGCTCCGTAGAGCAGCTCGAGCAGGGCACGGTCCCGTAGCGATCCGGGCGGCTCACCGAGGGCTGCGGCGTCGAGGAGCGCGGTCACTTCGGTCACCGAGATGGCCTTGGGCAGCCGCAGGGCCGTCTTTGGTGGGCGCACGGCGGCTGCCGGATCTGCCGGAGTGATGCCCTCCAGCGCGAGGAAGCGGTGCCATCCGCGGACCGCAACCAGGGTGCGGGCGGCCGACGCGGCGACCACTGCCGCGTGCTGCTCGGATCCTTCGCGCAACTCGACGAGGAAGTCGCTGATATCCCCCTCGCGCACCTGCGCGGGGTCGTCGATGCCTCGGGTGCCGAGGAACTCGACGTAGCGCCCCAAGTCACGGCGGTAGGACACGAGCGTGTTCACGGCCAGCCCGCGCTCGACCTGCAGATGATCGAGCCACCCACCGACGGCGGCCTGCAGCCGCGACGGGCGGGATGGTGCGTCGGTCCGGTTTGCAGCCGAGCCTGCACCTGGCCGAGTCTCGGTCAGGCGATCGCCTCGGCGGTCGGGGTGCAGGCCATGCCGAACGCTTCCGCGACGGCCGGGTAGGTGACGGCCCCGCCGTGGGTGTTCAAGCCCAAGGCCAGCGCCGGGTCGGCCTGCAGCGCGCCACGCCAGCCCTTGTCGGCCAGCCGCACGGCATACGGGAGGGTGGCGTTGGTGAGCGCCCACGTCGACGTATTCGGCACTGCACCAGGCATATTGGCGACGCAGTAGTAGATGGAGTTGTGGACCGGGAAGGTCGGGTCGGCGTGCGTCGTGGGCCGGCTGCCCTCGAAGCACCCACCCTGGTCGATCGCGACGTCGACAAGCACCGAGCCGGGCTTCATCTGCGCGACCATCTCATCGGTGACGAGCTTGGGCGCCTTGGCGCCGGGGATGAGGACGGTGCCGATGACCATGTCGGCGCTGAGCACCTCTTGGCGCACCGACAGGCGGGACGAGGCGATCTGGCGGACCCGGTTGTCGTAGCGCCAGAAGCTCATCCGCAGCTTGTCGAGGTCGGTGTCCAACAAGGTGACTTCAGCGCCCATCCCGAGGGCGACCTGCGCGGCATTCTGGCCCGCGACGCCAGCACCGAGCACGACGACTTTCGCGTTGGCGACACCTCCGACTCCGCCCATGAGGACGCCACGACCGCCCTGCGCCTTCATCATGGCGTGCGCCCCCACCTGCGGGGCGAGACACCCGGCAACTTCGGACATCGGGTAGAGCAGTGGCAGCATGCCGGAGGGCAGTTGCACAGTCTCGTAGGCAATAGCCGTGACCTTGCGGGCCGTCAACTCTTCGGTGAGCGGCTGGTCGGCGGCCAGGTGCAGGTAGGTGAAGAGGGTCAGGCCCTCGCGCATGCGGTGGTATTCCTGCTCGACCGGCTCCTTGACCTTGAGCACCATGTCGGCTGCTGCCCAAACGTCGTCGGCGGAGTCGATGATGCGGGCCCCCTGCGCGACGTAGTCCGCGTCGCTGATCGAGGACCCCAGACCGGCCCCCTTCTGGATCAACACCTCGTGGCCCCGCCCCACGAGTTCGTTGACGCCCACGGGGGTGATCGCGACGCGATACTCGTGGTTCTTGACCTCGCTGGGAACGCCAACCTTCACGATGTGTGGTCCTTCCGGATGGCCGGGTCCGACGGCACGGTCGCCCCGGGGCCTGGGTGAGAGCATTCACATCCTAGGGCGCGCGGGTGCGCCCTGAGAGGAGTCCGTTGATGGCGATCACGCTGTATGCCGACCTGCCGGCACGGCGCGCCCGGCAGCTGATGGCCGACCTGTCCGCCGTTGTCTGGATCAGTTGCTGGGGGTATGCCGCGCGGGTGGTTCACGACTCGATCGCGGCCCTGCGCGGCCCCACCGACAGTGTCCGTGATGCAGGGAACGTCTTCGCCTCGCAGATGACCTCGGCCGCAGATCAATTGGGCAGTGTGCCGTTGGTCGGCGACCGGCTGCGGGCGCCGTTCGAAGGCCTCACCGGCACTGGGAAGTCCATCGCCCAGGCCGGCGCGGACTTCGGCGTCGCGGTGGATCGAGCGGCGCTCGCGGTCGGCCTCGTGACCGTGCTGTTGCCTCTGGCGCTGGCCCTGGTGCTGTGGCTGCCTCCTCGCCTGATCTTCATCCGAAGAGCCACTGCGGCAAGGAGATACATCGACGCAGACGCCGACGTCGACCTCTTCGCCATGCGCGCACTGGCCCGCCAACCCATGCATCGGCTGGCCCGGATCAGCGACGATCCAGCCGGAGCTTGGCGTCGTCGCGACCCGCACGTCGTGCGAGCCCTCGCCGAGTTGGAGCTCCGTGACTGCGGACTTCAGCTCCCCCCGGCGTGATCCCGATCGACCGGCCATCACGCACGGACGTGGCGTGAGGCCCCGGAGGGCCGGCGATCAGGAGCCGGCGACTGCGGTCACCTGCGGCACGAGATCCTCGGGCGGACACATCCAGGTGGTGGCCGTCGCGTCGACCTGCGCGCCGGAACGGATGTCCTTGACCGAGTCACCGCGCTCACTGGCCGGCGAAGGTGGGAACCACACGTAGGGAATCCCGCGCCGCTCGGCATACCGGATTTGCTTTCCGAACTTCGCCGCGGACGGCGCGACGTCGCAGGGAATGCCGCGGCCACGCAGCGTTGCTGCGACGGCCATCGAGGCGGATCGCTCTGCTTCGGAGTTCACTGCGACCAAGACCGCTGCCGGGGTGCTGCGGCTGGCGGTGACCAGCCCCTTGCCGACCAGCAGCCCGAGCAGCCGGGACAACCCGATCGAGATGCCCACCCCGGGGTAGGTGGTGCGCCCGTCGCTGGCCAGGGCGTCGTAGCGTCCGCCGCTACAGAACGACCCCCAGTCCTCGTGGCCGATGAGTTGGGTCTCATAGACCGTCCCGGTGTAGTAGTCCAAGCCGCGGGCGATCTTGAGATCGGCGACCAGGACGCCGGGTCGCACGGCATGACCGGCGCGCATCACGGCCGCAAGCTCAGCCAGGCCCTGCTCGAGCCCAGGGTCGCTGACGCCCAGAGCCCGCACCTCGTCGACGAAGCTCTCGTCCTGGCTCCGAATACCGGCTAGCGCCAGGCACTGCTGCGCCTGCTCAGCAGTGGCGCCGGCCGCTTCGAGCGCTGCGGCGACCTTCTCCGGACCGATCTTGTCGAGCTTGTCGACAATCCGCAGAGTGCCGGCGATATCGGTCAGGCCGATGCCGCGATAGAAGCCCTCAGGGATCTTCCGGTTGTTGACCTGGATGCGAAAGGGGCCGATGGGCAGCTGAGCGAAGGCATCTGCGACCACCAAGGGCATCTCGGCCTCGAAGTGCTCGGCCAGCTGACCGATATCGACGACGTCGATGTCGCACTGGGTGAACTCGCGGTACCGGCCTTCCTGCGGGCGTTCGCCACGCCACACCTTCTGGATCTGGTAGCGCTTGAAGGGGAAGGCGAGCTTGCCGGCGTTCTCCAGGACGTATCGCGCGAAGGGCACGGTGAGGTCGAAGTGCAGCCCGAGTGCCGCCTCAGCTGTCTCAGCGGGCGCGCCGAGTCGCACGACGCCGTAGATCTCCTTGTCGACATCGCCGCCCTTGCCGGCCAGACGTTCGACCGGCTCGACCGCGCGAGTCTCGATCGACGCGAAGCCGTGCACCTCGAAGGTCCGGCGGATGACGTCAAGGAAGTGCTGCTCGACGATCCTGCCCTCGGGGAGAAACTCCAGGAAGCCGCTGATCGGGGTCACTTTGGCGTTGCTCACTCGGGCATCC
>JBGAQV010000017.1:0-34825 GCA_044220505.1 Dermatophilaceae bacterium | reverse complement strand
AGCCGCCGGCACTTCGAGAAGGTCGCGTCCTATGTCGCGGCTGCGCAGGATCTCGGCGGCCGGATCCGCACCGGCGGGGTCGCCGAGGACGGCTCCTGGGTGGTCCGCCCGACGATCATCGACGGGCTCGCGTTGGACGCCGCGCCCTATTGCGAAGAGATCTTCGGCCCGGTCTGCGTCGTCAACCGGTTCAGCACCGAGGACGAGGTCGTCCACCTGGCCAACGACACCCGCTACGGCCTCAACGCGATGCTCTTCACCGAAAACCTCTCGCGCGCCCACCGGGTGGCCTCCCGCCTCAGGGCCGGCACGGTGTGGGTCAACTGCTTCTTCATCCGCGATCTACGCACCCCCTTCGGCGGCGTCGGTGACTCCGGCGTCGGTCGCGAGGGCGGCAACTTCAGCCGCGAGTTCTTCACCGAACCCAAGGCCGTCGTCATGCAGATCGACCGCAAGGGCTGAGTCTGACGACGCAGTCGCACGTCGATCTGCCGTCCTACCCGGGCCTGTCCTGGCCCGGGGGGACCGATCGGTATGCCGTGCGGCCGCTGACCTCCGCCGACCTCGACCGGCCCTGGCGGCTGGACTTCCACCAGCCCCGGGGCGTCGTGCCGCTCGGGCTCACCGTCATCGAGGACATCGCCGCGGGCAGTCGCACGGCCGCCGCAGCGCTGGGCGTCGACGGTGGCCTGGTGGCCCGCCTGGTCGGGTGTCATGTCTACCTCGGGCCGGCGGCGGACGGGGGCGGGAACGCCGGCAGCCCGGCTGTCGCCGGCTCTGGTGCGAATCCGCTTGTCCCGGGTGGCGATCCGGCCGCGTATGCCGTGCGGTTCACTGAGCTCTGGGCTGAGCTCTCTGGGCAGTTGCGTGACGAGCTGGACGCTCTCGATGCGCTGCCGCTGGCCGATCTCGACGCGCAGGGGTTGGGTCGGGCCTGGCGGCAGGCCCGGGAAGTGTGCTCCCGCGCCTGGCGGCTGCACTTCGCGGTGATGTATCCGGTCTTCGCCATTCACGAGGTCGTTCTCGCGGGGTTGGCTGCTGACGGCATCGGCGCGTTGGAGGCCTCGGAGCTCATCGGGGTGCCCGATCACACCATCGCCCGCACCGATCGGGCCCTGGCCGAGTTAGCCGACCTCGCGGACAGTGAGGGGCTCGCTCCTGTCTTCCTGCACTCACCCAGCGGCCAACTGTTGCTCCGGCTGCAGTCCGAGCCCCGGGCCGCCGCGTGGCTGGAGCGGTTCGCGGAGTTCGACACGGCATACGGGCAGCGCAGTGCCGCGGTCGGCGATCTCGACTCGCCGTCCTGGCACGAATCCCCTTCCATCCCACTGGGACTCGTGCGGGCCGCCCTCGTGGCCGGGCCGAGCGCGCCGCGTCCTGCCCGGCCGGCGGGGGTAGCGACGCTGCCCGGCACCCGGCTGGGGGCCGAGGCGGCGGCCCGGGTGACGCAGTGGCTGGCCCTGGCCGGCCAGGCCCCGGCAGCCTGGTGGAACGAGGAGCACAACGTCCTCATCGACTTGCGCGGCCACCTGCCGCTGCGGGCGGTGGCGCTGGCGGCCGGCCGCCTGCTGGGGCTTCCGGCAGCCGACGATGCCCTCTACCTGCACGAGAGCGAGCTGCTGGACCTGCTCGCGGGCCGAGCTGACGCCACGGCCCTGCTCACGCCGATCCAACAACGCCGGGCCTTCGTCGAGGCCTGGCGCGAGCGCCGCCACGACCTGCCCGGGCACCTCGGGGCGCCGGGGGACGGCGGCGACATCGTGCTGCGGCAGATCCTCGGCACGCCCGAGGCTCGGCCGGCCACCGACGGCCATGTCGACGCCATCGGGCCGCGGCCGGGCCAGCCGCCGCAGTCTCGGCTGCCCGACCTCGAGGGGATGGGGGTCTCCTCCGGGGTGGCCCGGGGCCGCGCGCGAGTTTTGGCCTCGGCCGACGACATCGAGCAGGTGCAGCGCGGCGAGGTGCTCGTCTGCGAGGCGACCTCGCCGAGTTGGACGCCGGCCTTCGACCGGATCGCCGCCGCCGTGTGCGACGCCGGCGGGATGCTCACCCACGCCGCGATCGTCAGCCGCGAATACGGACTGCCGTGCGTCTGCGCCGTCCTCGACGCGACCGCGCTCATCCACACCGGCGATCTGCTGCTCGTCGACGGCGACCTCGGGGTCGTGCGAGTCCTCGAACGCGGTATGCCGTGACGCCTCCCGCCCTTGTCCCTGTCCCTGACCCTGTTCCTCTCCCCGTCCCTGACCCTCTCCAGCCCGAGGTGCGCTGGCTCGACGAGCTCGGCGGGCTTGAGGAAGAGGGCTTCGCTGAGGTTGACCGCGCTTCGGTGAGGGTGGACCCTCAGCGCAGCGCCGCTTCCCTCACCGAGGCCGGCGCAGCGGGCCTGCGGCTGGCCGAGGTGGTCGGCGGCAAGGCAGCCGGGCTCGCCCTGCTGCTGCGCGCCGGGCTGCCTGTGCCCGACGGGTTCGTCGCGTGGAGTCCCGAGGCGGCCCGAGAGGGGTATGCCGTGCTGGCCCGGCGCAGCGGGATCACACGCCCGCTCGTCGCGGTGCGCAGCAGTTCCCCCGTCGAGGACGGGGAGGCCAGGTCGGCTGCCGGGCTGCTGCCGACCGAGCTGGGGGTGCGCGGTGCCGATGCGGTGGCTGCGGCAGTGGCGCGCATCATTGCTGCCGAAGCAAGCCTTTCCGCCGATTGGCCCCGCTGCGCGGAAAGCGCCAGCTCCCCCGAGGCGATCGGCTCCGCCGAGGCGAGCCTCGGCGCCAGTCCGGACCAGCACCCCAGCCCTGCGAGGGCCGGGTCGTGCCCTGTCCTCGTCCAGCTCATGGTGTCGGCGGTGGCCGCCGGGGTGAGCTTCTCCGCGCACCCGGTCACGGGAGCCCGCGATCGGATCGTGGTGGAGGCCGTCCATGGGCTGGGCGTGCTGCTCACCGACGGTCAGGTGGTACCCGAACACATCGTCGTGCACCGGCATACCGGAGCCGTTCTCACGTCCCGGCTGGGGCGACAGCGGCTCGTCGCGACGGTGAACGAGGCGGGCCTGACCCGAGTGGAACGACTCGATCCGGCGTCCACAGGCGCAGCGTCCGGATCGTCGTCGCCGGTGCTCACGCCGGCTCGGCTCGACGCCGTCGTGGCGATGACCCTGCGCGCCGAGCAGGCCATCGGCACCGCCGCCGATGTCGAGTGGGCCTTCGACGAGACCGGCCGGCTGTGGGTGCTGCAGGCCCGTCCGATCACGACCCTGCCGGCTGGCTGACGCAGTGCCCCCTGGCTGACGCCCGGCCCCATGCCTGACGCCATGCTCTCTGCCTGACGCCAAGCGCGTTGCGCCGCAGCGGAGGCGACCACCCGGCATACGAAAGGGTCCCGGTTGCGGTGAGACCGGGACCCTTTCTGGCGTCTGATCGAACAGATGGGGTTGACCACCGCCGTCGCCGCTCAGGCGCTCGCCCCACATGTATCGGGAGCAGGTGAGCCTGACGCAGACCTCAGGTGAACTTTGCCCGACGGAATTGCGCCCAGCCGGTGCGGGTGCGGTGCCCTGCGGTGCGGCGTCAGATGAACAGCAGTTGGGCGCCCTCGGTGATCTCGATGAAGTCGCTCGCGCTGATGATCGCCTCGACGCCGTCGTAGAGGTCGTCCTCGGTGAGCTTGTTCATGTCAGCCGACATCCGGCAGGCCCACATGTGGCAGCCCGACGCCGTGAGCAACTCGAGGAACTCGGGCACCTCGGGCACGTCGAGGTCGGCGATCATCTTCTTCATCATCGCGGTGGCGCCGGCGGTGGCGCCGGGCAGGGCGCCGAGCATGTGGTGGATGCCGCTGCTGTGGCCGGGCATGTGCATCGCGGTGTTCCCGACGAAGGTGAACTTGAGGTCACCCATCGTCGCCTTGTTGATCATGTCGAAGCCCCAGAAGGTGAAGAACAGGTGGGTTTCGACCCCCTCGCCGAGGGCCGCGTTGGCGAGGATGAGGCCGGGGTAGGCCATGTCGAGGTTGCCCTTCGAGCAGATGATGGCCAGCTTGCGGCCACTGCCTGCCTCGTCGTCGAAGGACGGGACGATGGGGGTGCTCATGACGGACTCGCTTCTCGGAGTGGGGAATTCAAGGTGGGTGGCGCTGGCTCAGACGCAGCCCTTGGGCTTCTGCAGCCCGGCGATGTAGGACATCTTCTTGGCCGGCTTGCCGGGGAAGAGCCCGAACAGCTCCTTGACCGGTATGCCGCCCACCGTCGAGACCCGGCGCAACGTCGCAGTCTCCTTCTGGGTTTCGAAGTCCTTGCGCAGGAACCGGATCGGCACCCAGTGCGCCTCGGTGAGGGTGATGCCGATGTTGGCTGCGAGGGTCTCGGCGAGCGCTTCGTCCCACTGCTCGGGCTTGGTGAGGAAGCCCTCGGCGTCGACGTCGATCTCGCGACCGGCGATGGTCGTGACTGGCATGGTGGTGCTTCTCCTTGTGGGTGGTGGCTATTCGACGTTCTTGCCCGACATGGACATCGCCGCGGGCAGCGGCATCGGGCGGCCCGGCAGCAGGATGTTCCAGTAGATGTGGCGGAACGCGAGCTTGCCCAGGTGGTTGGCGCGGGACTCCTTGAGCAGGCTCATCGGCCCGACCTTGGGCAGCGGGAAGGTGCCGGTGAGCGGCTCGGTGTCGTAGTTGAAGTCCAGCAGCAGCGCCTTGCCGCCGCCGGACTCGACGAAGCAGTTGGCGTGCCCGTCGAAGGAGTGCGTCATCGGCTTCCCGGCGGCCAGCTGCAGGAAGTTCTCCACGAAGATCTCCACCGAGAAGTGCGCGACCGACCCCGCCTTGGAGGTCGGCAGGTTGCCGGCATCACCCAGCGCGAAGATCGTGTCGTATGCCGTGGACCGCATGGTGTGCGTGTCGACCGGCACGTAGTTGAGTTCGTCGCCCAGGCCCGACCGGGCGACGAAGTCGGCGCCCATGTTGAGCGGCACGGTGACGAGCAGGTCGTAGGCGACCTCGCGTTCGTCGTAGGACACGATGACCTTGCGCTCCTGGTCGACGCTTTCGATCATGAAGTCGGGCTCGACGTGGATATTGCGCTGCTCGAGGTGGTGGCCGAGTTCGCGGCTCGCGACCGGTTTGGTGAAGGCACCGTCCAACGGCGTGACGTAGACGATCTCGGTGCGCTCGCGCAGCCCGCGCTCGCGCAGGTAGTCGTCGGCGAGCATGACGAACTCCAGCGGGGCGACCGGGCACTTGATCGGCAGCTCGGTGATGTGCATGACGAGGCGGCCGCCGTCGAAGCGCCGCAGCGCATCACGCAGCGCGATGGCGCCCTCGAAGGTGTAGAACTCCCCGACGCTGCGGTGCCACTCGTCGCCGAGCATGCCGGGGGTCTGGTCGGGGCGCGGTGTCGTGCCGGTGGCGATGACGAGGTAGTCGTAGGCGATCTCCCGGCCACCCTCGAGGCGCACCAGCTTGGCCTCGGGCTCGACGACGTCGACCTCGCCCATGACGAGCTCGACGCCGTCGGCGAGGAAGGTGTGCATCGAACGGCGCACTTGCTCAGGGGTATTGATGCCGAACGGGATGAACAGATATCCCGGCTGGTAGTCGTGGATGTCGTCCTTGTCCACGACGATCACCCGCCAGTCGGTGCGCTCCAATCGGGCGCTGAGCTTGTTGGCGATCATCGTCCCGGCGGTGCCGCCACCGAGGATCAAGACGGTCTTCATGATGGTGGTGCTTCCTCCCAGGGGTGCGCCGACGCGTGGTGTCGGTGCGGTCTATCCCCTATCACGACCATACCCCTGCGGGTATGCTTGCTCGGGTGGCCAAAGGTCCCCACCGCATGTGCCCTACCGCACAGTCGCTGCCCTCGTCCGAGGGTCCGGAATGCAAGGATGTGCCCATGACGACCGTGCACCTCACGCCCGAGGAGCTCACCAAGCTCGCCAACCGCCTGCGCCGCGCCCAGGGCCAGATCGGCGGCGTGCTGCGGATGATCGAAGAGGGCCGCGAGTGCCAGGACATCGTCATGCAGCTGGCAGCCGTCCGCCGCGCCGTCGACCGAGCCGGTTTCTCGATCATCGCGACCGGCCTCAAGCAGTGTGTCGCCGAGGCTCACGAGCGGGGCGACTCCGAGGTCGACACCGCACTCATGGAGAAGCTGTTCATCTCCCTCGCCTGAGTGGCGACCCGGGCGGGTATGCCGTCCGCGCCCGGCTCACGGGGCATCCGCGCGCACCGCGCCGGCCACCCGGCATACCGGCGCTCAGGCGCGCAGCGCCGCCGCGAACTCGGCGTAGAGCCGGTCGCTGAACAACACGAACCGCACCAGGTCGATCGCCTCCGCGGGCTCGAATCCGCGCACCGCCGCGACAGCGACCCGAGCGACGGTCGCACCCTCCCAGCCGTAGACCCCCGCGCTCACGGCCGGAAAGGCGACGCTGCGAGCACCCACGCGCACCGCCTCCGCGAGGCTCGCAGTGAAGCACGACGCGAGCGACGCCTCGTCGCGCTCGCCGCGGTGCCAGTTCGGCCCGACGGTGTGGATCACCCACCGCGCAGGCAGGTTCCCGGCCCCGGTCGCCACGGCATACCCCACCGGCAACCCGCTTGGGTATGCCGTGCGGCGCACCTCCCGACACTCGGCCAGCAGGGCCGGCCCGGCCGCGGCGTGGATCGCGCCGTCGACCCCGCCGCCGCCCAGAAGGCCGGAGTTGGCGGCGTTGACAATGGCATCGACAGCCTCGGTCGTGAGGTCTCCGCGGACGGCTTCCAGTCGCATGGCCTCCACGGTAGCCGTCGGTTGTCCACAGTCCCGAGGCCCTGAAGTTGCGCTGTGAACGCATTCTGCTACCGTCGTCCGCATTGGGGTTAGGGGACAGTGTGGCAGCTGGAGGGGCAAAAGGCCGTCTGCGGACGGCGCCAGCGTGCCCACGCCGACGAAGGGGCACATTGTGCGTAGGGGCATTTTCGGGCGATTCGCCCGCTTCATTGTTATTGCGGCTCTGGCGGTAGTCGGTACCGTTTCCGCAGGTGTTCAGCAGGCATTTGCCGCTGAACTCACCGGAGTGATCACATCGGTCTCCGTGCGCGAAGGCACGGTCGGGGTGTGGGACACCATGCACGTCGACATCGGCTATGCCATCCCGGAGGGCTCGCACGCGGGCGACTTCTTCACGCTGGCGCTCGACCCGGCGATGGCGATCGACCCGACGTTGACCTTCACGATCTACGACAGCGAGTCTCCGCCGAACCCGGTGGCGACCGCCGAGGTCGTCGACGGCACGATCGTCTTTACGCTGACGAGCTTCGTCGATAACCACGCCCGCGTGACGGGCACGGCCTTCGTCGAGTCGGCGTGGACCAGCGGCGAGGTGACTCCAGGGAGCACCAAGACGGTGACCTTCACTGCGGGCAGCGTCATCCTCAAGGACACCGTCGAGATCCCGGTGGTCGTCACTGACGACGGCGCCGGCAAGTGGGTCAAGTGGGTGGCCCATCCGACCGACCTCGGGCTGCCCGACCGCGACCAACTCGTCTGGGGCATCTTCAGCGGGACTTTGACGATGGACATGGTCGGTGCCACCGTGACGATCGTCGACACTCCCGGTCGGGGGTCTGCCCTGGAATGCGACAAGCCTGGGGTGCCGTACTTCTACGTGTACCAGCAGAACGCCGACGGCACGAAGACCGAGATCCGCAACATGGCCCGGTCGGAGTTCACCGTGCTCTCGTGCACCGCGGACCGGATCGAGGCCACGACCACGGTCACGACCGCGCTCGTGGGCTATGGCGTCGGTCTCTACGGCGCGTCGTACCCGACGGCCACGCAGACCCGCTATGACAACAGCGGCAGCGTGAAGATCCTGCAGCAGACGACGCCGGTGAGCAGTTTCGCGGTGCGCTCCAGCGGAGGCGGCACCGGCGAGGGCATCCTCGTCGTGTCGGTCGGCGACTACGTCTGGCTCGATGCCGACCACGACGGCATTCAAGATGCCGGTGAGGCCGGCATCCCGGGAGTGACTCTCAAGCTCACCGGTCCTGGTGGCGCCCCGGTCGTCGACGTTGACGGCAAGCCGGTGCTGCCGGTCAAGACCGACGCGAGCGGCAAGTATCTCTTCGCCAACCTTCCGGCCATCCCGGCCGGCTCGTCCTACACGGTGACCGTTGACACGGCGGCCTCCGCCACGGCGCTCACCGGGTTGTTCCCGACGCTCACCGGTCAGGGGACCTCGGCGACCGATTCCTCGACGGGATATGCAGCCTCGGCTGCTGACCTGTCGGCCAATGGTGCCGCCGATCTCACTCTCGACTTCGGCTTCTGGAAGCCGGCGCCCAAGGTGTCGATCGTCAAGGACGATGTCGACGGCAACGCAGCCGACACCAGTGACACCGCGGTCGCGCTGGGCCACGAACCGGGCGGAGTCGACCTGGTCTTCACCATCACCAACGAGGGCACCGAGCTGCTCGTCGACGTGGTCGTCAGCGACTCCTCCATCAACGGCACAGTGTCCGGGTTGACCTGCGCTTTCGACGAGGCGGTCGAGGGTGCCTCCACGTCGGGCACGACGTGGGCCGGGCCGTTCCCGGTGGGGGCGAGCTTCACCTGCACGGCCACCCTGTCGGGCGTCATGGCAGCCGCAGGTGAGCACGTCGACACCGCCACGGTCACCGGCAAGGGCCAGACCTCGGGCACCCCGGTGACCGACGACAATCCCTACCACGCGACGGTGACCCCGTTGCCGACGCCGGGTGTGTCGATCGTCAAGAAGGACGCCGCGGGCAACGACGCCGACAGCACCACCGCTGCCGTCGTCCTGCCGACCGGCGCCACCGGACTGGCGTTCACGGTGACCAACACCGGCAGCGAGGCGCTGCGCGACGTGACGGTCAGTGACTCGGTCGTCAGCGGCGGCACGGTCACCGGCCTGAGCTGCACCTTCCCGGACAGCTCGACCGGCACGACCTGGGCCGGCCCATTCGCGATTGGGGAATCCTTCCCGTGCACGGCCACGCTCAGTGGCGTCCCAGCCGGGGTCATGCACGAGGACGTCGCCACGGTGACCGGGAAGGGCGAGGTGACCGGCACCGTCGTCACCTCCACCAACCCGTACTTCGCCACGGTGCCCATGGCCGTCTTGCCGCACACCGGCAGCGACAGCGGCCGGCTGCTCGGCTTCGGGCTGCTCTTCGGCGTGGTCGGTGCCCTGGGCCTGGGCGTCGCTCGGCGCCGCAGCGCGTAACTGTTCGCCCCTTGGGTGGGGCACAGCGATGGGGGCTCGGCCACATGGCCGGGCCCCCATCGACGTGTTGGGCGTGGTCGGCACACCGTCGGTACGGCGAAGTTGAGTGGAATAGACTCAACTTTGTCGGCGTTGCCGCACCAGAGACCACACCCGCTGACCCGAGACCTATCCACGCGAGCAATCGGGGGAACAGGAGCACACGGCATACATGGATCTGAAGTTGACCACGAAGGCGCAGGAAGCGCTGTCGGCTGCCGTCCGCGCGGCGGCGGCTGTCGGCCACCCCCACACCGAACCCGCCCACCTGCTCAAGGCGTTGACCGAGCAGTCGGACACGACGACCGGTCCACTGCTGCAGGCGACCGGTTCCAGCCTCCCCGCGGCTGCCGAGGCGGCCCGCACAGCACTGGCGGGTATGCCGTCCGCCTCGGGTTCCAGCGTGTCGGCCCCGGGGCTGTCGCGGTCGGCCATGGTTGCACTGGAGTCGGCCCGCGAACTCATGGTGGCCATGGGCGACACCTTCGTGTCGACCGACCACCTGCTCTACGGCGTGGCCAAGGCCACCGGGCGATCGCTCGGACTGGACGCCGACGCGATCAAGGCCGCGATCCCGACCTTGCGCGGCGGCCGTCAGGTCGACTCCGAGAACCCCGAGGGCACCTTCGACGCGCTGGCGAAGTACGGCACCGACCTCACCGAGCGCGCTCGTGAGGGCAAGCTCGATCCGGTCATCGGGCGCGACGCAGAGATCCGGCGGGTCGTGCAGGTGCTGTCGCGGCGCACCAAGAACAACCCTGTGCTCATCGGCGAACCCGGCGTCGGCAAGACCGCCGTCGTGGAGGGACTGGCCCAGCGGATCGTCGACGGCGACGTGCCCGAGAGCCTGCGCGGTAAGAAGCTCATCAGCCTCGACCTCGGCGCCATGGTCGCCGGAGCGAAGTACCGCGGCGAGTTCGAGGAGCGGCTCAAGGCCGTCCTCGAAGAGATCAGGAACGCCGAAGGTCAGGTCGTCACCTTCATCGACGAGCTGCACACCGTGGTCGGCGCCGGCGCGACCGGCGACTCGGCCATGGATGCGGGCAACATGCTCAAACCGCTGCTGGCCCGCGGCGAGCTGCGGATGGTCGGGGCGACCACCCTCGATGAATACCGCGAGCACATCGAGAAGGACCCTGCCCTGGAGCGGCGCTTCCAGCAGGTCTTCGTTGGTGAGCCCTCGGTCGAGGACACCATCGCGATCCTGCGCGGGCTCAAGGAGCGGTACGAAGCGCACCACAAGGTCGAGATCGAAGACGCGGCGCTCGTCGCCGCGGCCACCCTCTCGGACCGCTACATCACCGGTCGGCAGCTGCCGGACAAGGCCATCGACCTCGTCGACGAGGCGGCATCCCGGCTGCGCATGGAGATCGACTCCTCGCCGGTCGAGATCGACACCCTGCAACGTCAGGTCGACCGGATGCGGATGGAAGAGCTGCACCTGGCCAAGGAAACCGACGCCGCCTCGATCGACCGATTGGAGCGGCTGCGCGCCGAAATGGCCGACAAGAGCGAGCAGTTGGCCGCGCTGACGGCCCGCTGGGAGGCCGAGAAGTCCGGCCTCAACCGGGTCGGGGAACTTAAGGCGCGCCTGGACGACCTGCGCACCCAAGCCGACCGGTTGCAGCGTGAGGCCAACTACGAGGGCGCCGCGCGACTGCTCTACGGCGAGATCCCTGCGCTCGAGAAGGAACTCGCCGCCGCCAGCGAGGCGGAGGCGAGCATCCGCGCGGGAGCCAGCGGCACGGCATACGGGCTGGGTGGCTCTGCCGCTCCCGATGTCATGGTCAAGGACCGGGTCGGACCCGACGACATCGCCGAGGTCATCTCGGCGTGGACCGGCATCCCGGCCGGGCGTCTGCTGCAGGGCGAGACCGAGAAGCTGCTGCACATGGAGCAACTCATCGGCGCACGCCTGATCGGTCAGGCCGAAGCGGTGCGCGCGGTGTCCGACGCCGTGCGGCGCTCGCGAGCCGGATTGGCTGACCCCGACCGGCCGACCGGGTCGTTCCTCTTCCTCGGGCCGACTGGTGTGGGCAAGACCGAGCTGGCCAAATCGCTGGCCGACTTCCTCTTCGACGACGAGCGCGCCATCGTGCGCATCGACATGTCGGAGTACTCCGAGCGGCACGCGGTCGCGCGGCTCATCGGGGCGCCGCCTGGTTATGTCGGCTACGAAGAGGGTGGGCAACTGACCGAGGCGGTGCGGCGGCGGCCCTACTCGGTCGTGCTGCTCGACGAGGTCGAGAAGGCGCACCCGGAGACCTTTGACATCCTGCTGCAGGTGCTCGACGACGGCCGGCTCACCGACGGTCAGGGTCGCACCGTCGACTTCCGCAACGTCATCCTCGTGATGACCTCCAACCTCGGCTCGGCCTTCCTCGTCGACCCGACGCTGTCGGAGGCTGCCAAGCGGGATGCCGTCATGGGGGTCGTGCGGGCGTCGTTCAAGCCGGAGTTCCTCAACCGGCTCGACGAAGTGGTCGTCTTCGACCCGCTCTCGACCGCTGAGTTGGCCAAGATCGTCGACCTGCAGGTGCGGGCGTTGTCCTCGCGGCTGGCCGATCGGCGGATCACCCTCGAGGTGACCGACGCGGCCCGCGAGTGGCTGGCCCTGACCGGCTACGACCCGGCATACGGTGCTCGTCCGCTGCGCCGCCTGGTGCAGCGCGAGATCGGCGACCGGCTGGCTCGGTCCCTGCTGGCCGGCGAGGTGCGTGACGGCGCCACTGTTGTGGTCGACCGCGACGCAACCCGCCCCGACGCCGACGGCCTGCTGCTGCGCTGATCCCGCGGGTGCCCGGCATACTCTCCCCGTGGACCCGGACGAGGCTGCGGCGACGGTAGCGCGGGCCGATCTGCTCGACGACCTAGGTCGGTGGGACGAGGCGTTGCGGGTCGTCTCGCCGGTGCTGGCTGCCCACCCGGAGCATCTGGGCGCCGGGGTCACGGCGGGGGTATGCCTGATCAACAGTGGCCGGGCCCAGGAGGCCAGCGTCGTGCTCCAGCGGATCTGCGCTGCGCATCCGCAGGCGAGCGACCCGCCGCGGTTGCTCTCCCTCGCAGCCGTGCAACTGCTGGAGTCCTCGCGCGCGGTGGAATGCGCCCGCCGGGCCGTCGACCTGGCGCCCTGGCAGGCGGACGTGCACATTCAGCTCGCGGCAGCATTGACCTGCGCGCGCGACCGGCAGGCGGCCGTGGCGGCTGCCCGTCGCGCCATCGAGGTGGCCCCTCACGTGGCAGCGGCCCACCTGGCGCTGGCCGACGCACTCTTCCCCGAGGGGGTGAAGCCCGACGACCGGCAACTGGCCGAAGCAGAGCGGCACGTCCGTGCGGCCCTGGCCCTCGCTCCGGACAACGCCAGCGCCCACAACGAACTCGGGCGGATCGCCATGGCCCGCGGGGAGCACTTCGCCGCGGCAGCAGCGCTGGCCAGTTCGGTGGTGACCGACCCGCGTCAGGATGCCCCACTGGCGAACCTCTCGATGGTCTTCGGCCAACTGGTAGGGCGCGCTCACTATGTGGTCTTTGTGCTGTGGCTGGTCGGGCGTTTCACCATCACGAAGACCACATTCGAACGCTCAGCGCTGTGGATCCTCGAGGGTGTGGGGCTGGCGGTCCTGGGGTGGACGGCGGTGCAGCTCCGCTGGGCCGCCGGCGGAATTCGCGCGCGCATTCTGCTGCGGGAGTTCGCCCGACGGGACCCGATCGGTGCGGCGTGGGGCGGGGCGTTGGCCATCGGCGCGCTCGGGTTCCTGGTCATGGGGCTCACCCCCGAAGCCGTCACGCGGGCCCTCGTGCCGATCGTCGGCGGGTGTCTCGTCGTCGGGATGGTGCTCAGCTGGGTGCGCGTCAGCTGGTTTCGCCGTCGACAGCGTGGTTGATCGTCGCGACCGGCCCTGTGCCGCCTTGCAGGGCGATCCCAGCAACGCCGCTCGGGGGCTCATGAGCAGGGCGCTGCACGGCATACCCTCTGGACTGTGGACGAGCTGGAGGCGCACGCGGTCGTCGTGCGAGCCGATGCCCTCAATCTCTTGGGTCGCTACGACGAAGCGCTGCGGCTCGTCAGCCCGATCCTCGCCGACAACAGCACCCACCTGCCGAGCGGCGTGGCCGCTGCCGTGTCGCTGCTCCACCTCCGCCGGGACGACGAAGCGGTGACGCTGTTGTCCCGGCTGGCCGGTGCGCACCCGAACTCCCCGGATGCGGTGCGCCTGCTGTCGTTGGCCGCCGTCCGTCGCGGCGACAGCGCTGCGGCCGTGGCCCACGCGGCGCGAGCCGTGGAGCTGGCACCCGCGGCGCTCGATGTCCACCTGCAGTATTCGGTGGCGTTGGCCGCCGCACAGAGGCGGGCCGATGCCGTGGCCTCCGCGCGGCTGGCACTGGAGATTGACCCCGACTCCGCGGCTGCCCATCTCGCCATGGCGGACGCGCTTCTCCTCGGCGATCTGACCGAGCATCCCGGTGACCTTGCCCTGGCCGAACAACACATTCGGCAGATCCTTGCGGCGGACCCGAACCATGCCCCCGCACACAACGCCCTGGGGCGGGTTTCCTCAGCCAAGGGCGAGATCTTCGCAGCCATTTCGTCGATCTCTCGAGCCGTGGCGGCGGATCCTCGGCAGGACGTGCTCGTGGCCAACGTGGTGGCCCTTCTCGCTCGGATCATCCTGATGACCTACTTCGGCTTCTGCGCCTTGTGGTGGATCGACTTGGGGGCCGTCATCGGGGGCGAGGATGGAAAGCCCGTGCTCGTTGGAGTGGCAGTGGCCGTCATCGCAGCGGTCGTGGCACCGTGGCTTCGGCTGCGGCGGGTGACGCCGCTGGGAGTGCCCCACCTACTCCGAGACTTCCGTCGGCGTGACCCGGCCTGGGTGGCATGGGCAGGAGTGGCGGCCGCAGCAGGGGCCCTTCTCGCAGTCCTGCCCCTCACCAGCATCGAGGTCACCAGAGTCCTATTCGCGGTAGCCGGTGGCCTCTTGGCTTTCGTGCTCGTCGCTTTCGGATTGAGGGTGAAAGCCGCCCGACGCCACGCTCGATCGAGCCATACGATCGGGCCATGACGAACCCGCTCATCGCTTCTTTGACGCGTGCGGTCGAGGCGGCTCCCGACGATCTGACCTTGCGGTTGCATTTGGCCGAGGTGCTGCTGACCAATGGACAGCTCGACGACGCGCTCGCTCACTGCGCGGCCGTCCTGCAGCGTGATCCCAGCAACGCCGCCGCTCGGGGGCTCATGATCCGGGCGCTGCACGGCATACCAGCCGCGGGTGCAGAGACGCCCCCGCAGTCCCAGGGCGCGTCGAGTATGCCGTCCGCTCCTGGTCCGCAGGCCCACCCGGCTCCGACTCCACAGCCGAATGAATTTGATTGGGCCGCAGCGGAGTCTGAAGTCGAGGCCTTTGCCCCCGAGCCGATGTTCGTCGACAGCGATGGGCCGGACCCCGTGGTCGACGCCTGGGATGTCGAACGCACCACGATCCAGCTGGCCGATGTCGGCGGCATGCGTGAGGTCAAAGAGCGTCTCATGGTGTCGTTCCTCGCCCCGATGCGTAACCCCGAAATGCGCAAGCTCTATGGCAAAAGCCTCAAGGGCGGCATTTTGCTGTACGGGCCGCCCGGCTGTGGCAAGACCTTCATCGGGCGGGCGATTGCCGGTGAGATGGGCGCGCAGTTCATCAACGTGGGCCTGGCCGACGTGCTCGACATGTATATCGGCCAGTCAGAACGTAACTTGCACGAACTCTTCCAGGTCGCACGACGCAACGCCCCGGTCGTGATCTTCCTCGACGAAATCGATGCGATCGGCCAGAAGCGCAGTCTCACACGGCATTCCGCTATGCGCTCCACGGTCAACCAACTCCTCACCGAGCTCGACGGGGTCTCGGACAGCAACGAGGGCGTCTACGTCGTCGGCGCCACCAACCAGCCGTGGGACAGGACCGCCCGGTCGAAGGCATCGACGCCAGCGCGCTCGCCAAACGGAGTGACGGCTACTCGGGTGCCGACATCCAGCACGTCTGCGAAACGGCTGCGGAGCGAGCCATGATGGAGGGCATCCGCAGCGGGACGGTGCGGATGATCGGGATGAACGACGTGTATGCCGCGCTGCGCGAGGTGCGTCCCTCGACATCCCCGTGGTTCGACTCGGCCCGAAACGTGGTCCAGTTCGCGAACGCCGACGGCACCTATGACGAGCTGCGCGCCTACATGAAGCGAACGAAGCGGCTCTGAGGTCATGGTCCAACCAGGGGGTTCCTCCGCCGACTCTGTCGAACGCATCCGGCACTTGCTCCAGCTCGACCGGAATGCTCAAGCTCTCGAGGCCGCTGGTGCCACCTTGGCGACCTACCCCGATGACCCCGACGTCTTGGCGTTTGCGTCCATCGCCGCGCGTAGGCTCGGCCGGCTCGACGAGGCACTGACCTTCGCCGAGCGTGCTGTCGCGGCCGGGCCGGACGACGATGCCGCACACGGGGTCTTGGCCGCTGCCCAGCTCGCAGCCGGGCATGTCGAGGAGGCCACGCGCACGGCATACCGGGCAGTGCAGTTGCGTCCCGACCACTGGTTCCATCACGTGCGATATGCCGAATGCCTGATGGCCCACCCGAGGGGGCGCGAGACGGCGTGGTTGGCCGCCCAGCGGGCGGTCGAACTCGCTCCGGGCGAAGCGACCGCGCACCACATGATCGCTGACGTCGCTTACGGCAAAGGTATGGGAACGCCCGAGCAGCTCGTGATCGCCGAGGCAGCGCTGCGTGAGGCTCTCCGGCTCAGCCCCGATGACGCCGGGCTGCGCAACGACCTGGCCCGGGTCCGCTTGGCTCGATCCGACAGCGCGGGGGCCTTGAGTGGGTTCTCCGATGCGGTGGTGACGGATCCGACGGGGGTGGGGGCCGTGGCGCTGCGGAACCTGCGCCTCGTGCTCAGGCGGGTTGTCTTCATCCAGGCCCTCGTTGTTCTGGCTGGGGTCTATGTCAGCTCGGGACTGGCCGGCAAGAGCCCATCGATCGGCGGCCGGTTGGCGGTGGTGGTTCTGGCGTTGGCGCTCACGGGATTCATCGTCTGGCGCTGGCGGAAGCTGCTCGGCGGGGCCAGCGCACGGGTCGTCATTGCGCAGGTGTTCCGTGGTGCCCGACGGCTGACGGCGGCGGTCACGTCGGTCGCGCTGGCTGTTGCAGTGATGATCCTGGGGGTGTTCTTGCCGGGAGAGGGCCCGTCCAGCGCTATGGGTGCCGCGCTCCTTCTGTCCCTGGTCGCGTTGTTGTGCGTCTAGCAGAGGCCCCAGTTTCGAGCGTTGAGGTTGGCGGGGGTCGAGATCGGGCACAGTGGGTGTCATGAGCGCACTTGATGCAGAGCAGAGCGACCTCGTCCGCGGCGCGGCCTTCGGAGCCATGGCGCTGGTTTCCAAGGCCGACCCAGGCTTCTTCGCGATGTTCAAGGAGAGCCTGGCGGGGGCCAAGGCTCTCGCGGCCGCATCGCCGGAGATCCGCGAGTTGCTGGGCGGCGGCTTCGTCGCCCCGCCCAGCGGCGCAGCCCAGGACCTGGAGGGCGCCGTCGTTTCGCAGCTGCAGCAGGCCCGCGACATGCTCGCGGTGACCGCACCCGAGCTGCTTGACGGATTCCGGGGCGTCGTCCTGGCCGCCTGCCAGGCAACGGCACAGGCTGACGCTGGGGTGTCCGACTCCGAGCGAGCCACCATCGCCACCATCGAGAACGTGTTGTCCGCCGGAGGCGGCGCGTCGATCGTGCCCAGTGACGCGGGTGCTGCGAGTACTGCTCCTGCGGCTGGCCCGGTTGCGGATGCGGATGGACCCGTCGCGGCGGCTGATACCCCGTGGGCCGGCACTGCCGACAACGCGGGCACCGTCGAGCGCACCGGTGAGTCGCAGGGCAACCCGACGACGCCGCTGATCGGCTGATCGGCTGATCGGCTGTTCGGCTGTTCGGCTGTTCGCTGCGCGCGCCACAGCAAACGCACGGCTCGGTGCCAAGGTTGTGGGTGACAATGGCGGCATGACCCGTGTCGTGCGAGTGCGTTCCCTGTATGCCGTGCTGCCGCTCCTGCTGGTGGGAGCACTCACCGTTGGCGGGTGCACGCAAGTGGCGGATACCGCCAAGTCGGCGGCTTCCAATGCGGTGTCCCAGGTGACTGCCACGGCCAAGGCCGAGGCGTCGAAGGCGATCGCGAGCGCGCTGGCCGAGGCCTCACGCAATGCCGCGAGCGCCGCCTCGGGCGCTGCCGCGCGGATCAACCCCAACACCGCCAGCCAGGCCGAGCTCGCCGCCGCGCTGGGCCAGGCGGGCGTACCCAACGCCGACAGTGTGGCGGCCAAGGTCGTCGCGGCCCGCCCGTTCACCGCCGAGAACGCCACCGCCAAGATCAACCAGCTCGTCAATGACGCGGGCTTGGACCCGGCCGCCGTCCTCAAGCTCGTGGCGGCGATATCGGCCTTCTGAGGGTCCGGCTGGGCGTCATTTGGGCCTTCGTCTGGCTTCGGCTGGGCGTCCGGCGCGTTGTGGCCGGCGAAAGATCGCGATCCGCGCACTTGGGTGCCGTAGCAACGCGACCCAAGTGTCACGATCGCGATCTTGACAGGGTGAAAGGTCAGCCGCTTGCGCGGCGACGGTGCGCGGGGCGGCATACAAAGGCGCCGGTATGCCGGGAACCTTCCGACCCGCTGGGTTTGGCTGGCGTTGACGGGGCTGCGTGCCGGGAAACTCTCCGACTCGCTGGGTTTGGCTGGCGTTGACGGGGCGGCGCGCCGGGAAACCTTCCGACTCGCTGGGTTTGGCCAGCATTGAGGGAGCGACGCGCCCGGAAACCTTCCGACTCGCCGTGGATTCCGGTGCTGGGGGCGCCGACACGCCGGGAAGCCTTCCGACTCGCTGGGTTTGGCCAGCATTCAGGGAGCGACGCGCCGGGAAACTTTCCGACTCGCTGCCTTGGCCACAGCCAGCCTCAGCCCGATCACCCAGCCACCCGGCATACCGGCACCAGACGCGACAGACCCCGGTAGGCCGCGCGGCATACCGGGGTCTGTCGGTCGAGATGTCGGTCGAACCTCCGTCGAGCAGGCCGCCGGGGCGGCCGGTCCGATCAGGTGTAGACGGTCGTGAAGCGCTCGTTGATTTCGCGAGCGTGGTAGAAGATGCCCTTGCCGAGCGCGTCGGGCGTCCACTTGGTGAGCGGGCGGTCCGGGTAGGCCGGGTAGCCGCCGGCGAAGACCTCGTTGCGGTTGCCGGACGGGTCGAAGAAGTAGACCGTCTGGCCCCGGGTGATGCCGTGGCGGGTGGGGCCGATGTCGATCGGCACGTCGTCCATCGTCATCAGGTCCGCGGCGCGGCCGACCTCCTGCCAGTCGCCGAGCTTGAAGGCGAAGTGGTGCAGCTTGCCGGCCTCGCCCTCCAGGCACGCGATCTGGTGGATCTGGTTGTTGTTGGTCAGCCAGCTCGCGATGAAGTGGGCGTCGTCGTCGTTGAGGTCGGTCTGCACCCGCTCGGTCGGGAAGTAGCCGAACAGCTCCTTGAACATGTTCTCCATGAGCCGCACGTCTGGGGTGAGGATGAGCGCGTGGTCGAGCGCCGGGACGCCGATGCCGACCAGGTGCCGCGGGAAGGCGTCCGGGTTGTGGGTGCCGGTCTCGACCCCGATGAGCGTTTGGGCGTGGTAGACCTCAAGCACGTGCTCGGACGGGGCGAAGATGCGCAGCCCGTCGGACACCTCGGGGTTCTCACCGGCGGACATCCGCTCGGTCGTCACGCCGAAGGCCGCAGCCTTCTTCTCGATGACGTCGATGTCCTCGGGCTTCTCGACCTTGAAGCCGAACTTCACCAGGCCGACGCCACCTTCTTCGATGACGACCGAGTGGTGGTCCCACTCGTCCCAGCCCTTGTAGTAGACCTTGCCGTCCTGGTTGAGGGTTTCGTAGAGGCCCATCGTGTTCGCGTAGTGACTGCGTGCCTCTTCGAGGTCGGTCACTCGCACGTGGGCGTAGCCCATGCGCATGACACCCATGCAAAGACTCCTTTGTCGTAGCGGATCCGCGGTGAATGAGTCGTGGCGATCGGTACGGTCGTCCGCGTCAGCCTGCGGTCGCAGGCCCCCCGGCACCCAGTGCTGTTCCGCCAGTAGGAACACCGGCATCGTGCGCCCCGCAGGGCCCAGCGCCTACCAAAGCGTCCCGCCAGCCGGGACACCTTCTCGCCGTCGGCCCAGGGACGGGCCCAGGGACGGCACCAAGGGCGGCACCAAGGGTGGCACCAGGGGCGGCACCAGGGGCGGGTATGCCGGTGCCACACCGGCGGGGTCCGGCTACCCGCCCGAACATTGGCAACCAATGCCCGGGAGCGTGATGGCCTACGGTCCGCTGCCGGGCTCCCGGATGACCCCGGAACGAGCCGCGGCCGCGCAGCTGGCTCGCAGATCTGCGCTGTCGATGGAGTCGCAGACCGATTCCTTCCCGATAGCCGCGGCCACCGTGGTGAGGCACTGCGCCAGGTGCGACGGATCGACGAGGACGAAGCACGGATCCGGGCTGCCGACCGCGAGGGCCACCTTCCTGGAGCACGTGACGGGGTCGCTGACCGTGGGGCAGGTCGCGCCGTCGCCGACGGCGACGGCGACGGTCACCCGACAGGTGTCCCGCTCGTACCCGTCTGGCACCGCGGCGCACAGCGAGGGGTCCCCGCGTTCGGCGGCGACGAAGTCGAGGCAGCCAAAGTGGTCGGGTGCCTCGACCCGATCGCACAGGCGGACATCCGCCCGGGCGACGGCTACGTACGTGAGACACAAGCCGACCCGATCCGGCCGGGACACCGTCGTACACAGGGTCTCGTCCTTGAGCGAGGCCGCCACGGCCCGGATGCAGATGTCGCTCCGGGTCGCGGTCGACAGGCCACCACAGCCTGCTGTCGACCGCGCGGCGACCGCCTGGTCGAGCAGGCAATTGTCCTTCCCGCGCGGGTCCTCGATCGAGGAACATAGCGACCGATCGACGCGCAGTCCGGCGATCCACCGCACGCACTCCCCGGACCAGGCGGTCGTCGGCATCGTCGCGCAGGCGCCCAGGTCGTTTCGGAGGAGCGCCGACAGGGCCTGACACTCGCCGCGGTCGGGCCCGGTGGCGCCGCAGAATGCTGTTCCGCCGGATGCGAGCCCGGTCGCCAACCGGCCGAGCCGAACCGTGCACTGCCTCGTGCAGCTCTCGGCCGCACACATCTGGGCGCAGTGCCGCGAGATGACGTCCGACACGGAGGCGGCCAGCGGAGCCGCGCCGGGGGTGGTGGTCGGTATGGCCCTCGTCGCACGGGTTGGCGGGCCGGACGACTGGCCGGCGTTCGGCTCGGACGACACAGACGTGGATCTCCCGAGGGAGCACGCGCCCAGGAACAGGACCAGCTCGGCGAGCACGACGAACACGGCGAGTCGGGCCAAGGCCCAGCCGGTATGCCGTCCGCCCCGCGGGCAGACCTCCCTGGACCTTGACACGCGCCAGGATCGGGGAATCCTCTCGGCCTCGCGGATCTGGCGCTGGGTGGTTGCGGGTCGTGAGTCGGGCGTGTCCATGGCGACACCTCAGTCCTGCTGCGCCGGCGGACAGGCTGGGCACGAACGAGGCCCGGTGCCGACGACCCGGGCTGCGTCCACGTGGTCCATTTCGAGAGTAGAACGACGGGCGACCGACGGCAATGTGAAAAGAGGGGGGGGGGGCGCCCCCCCCCCCCCCCCCCCCCCCCCCCCCCACCACACCAAAAGCTGCATCCGGGCCGTGAGGCAGAAACGGGACTGCACGGCATACCGGATCCTGCTCCTCCGGTATGCCGTGCAGTCGAGTCGTGCGCGCTCCTTCCCGGCTCAACCGGCAGGAGCGTTCGTCAGTCCTTGCCGGGCTTGGCGTATTCCTTGGCCTTGTCGGCCGGCATGTAGTCGTAGCGCAGCATCGCCCGGGCGAAGGAGCCAGTGCCGTGCGAGACCGAGCGCAGGTCGATGGGGTAGCGCGAGAGTTCGGTCTGCGGGACCTCGGCGTGGACGATCGTCCACCCCTCGGTGGGCGCGGGTTCGGTGCCGAGCACCTGGCCGCGCCGGCCGCGCAGGTCGGACATGACCGCGCCGACGTAGTCGTCGCTCACCGTGATGTCGACCGAGTCGATCGGCTCGAGCAGGGCGACGGTGGACTCGTTGGCGGCTTCCTTGAGCGCCAACTGGGCTGCGGTCTGGAAGGCCATGTCCGAGGAATCGACCGAGTGGGCCTTGCCGTCGAAGAGCGTGACGCGCACGTCGACCAGCGGGTATCCCGCGAGGACGCCCTTCTCGAGCTGGGCACGGGCGCCCTTCTCGACCGAGGGGATGAAGTTGCGCGGGACGGCGCCGCCGACGACCTTGTCGACGAACTCGAAACCGCCGCCGCGGGGGAGCGGCTCGATCTCCAGGTCGCACACGGCATACTGCCCGTGCCCACCGGACTGCTTGACGTGGCGGCCCTTGACCGTGACCTTCTTGATGAAGGTCTCGCGCAGCGCGGTGCGGAACGGCTCGGCTTCGACCTGCACGCCGTAGCGCTCGTGCAGGCGCCCGAGCAGCTCTTCGATGTGGGCCTGACCCATCGCCCAGAGCACGACCTGGTGGGTCTCGGCGTTGTGTTCCATCCGCATCGTCACGTCTTCGGCAACCAGGCGCTGCAGGGCCGAGGCGAGCTTGTCCTCGTCGGCCTTGCTCTTGGCGTGGATTGCGACCGGCAGCAGCGGCTCGGGCAGCACCCACGGCTCGACGAGTGCGGGCTTGTCCTTGCTCGAGAGGGTGTCGGAGGTCTCGGCCTTGGACAGCTTGGCGACCGTGACGATCTCACCGGCGATGGCGAACTCCCGCGGACGCAGCGCGTCGATGAGCGGCGAGGAGAGCGGTCCGACCCGCTCGTCGTCGTCGTGCTCGGGGTGGCCTTCCAGCTCGTGGCCGAGGAAGGTCGCGAGGTGTCCGGAGACGTGGACGACCTCCTCCGGGCGCAGCGTGCCGGAGAAGACGCGCACCAGCGAGAGGCGGCCGACGTAGGGGTCGCTGCTGGTGCGGATGACCTCGGCGACCAGCGGGCCGGCCGGGTCGCAGGCAATGTCGGGGAAGTCGTCGCCGTCCGGCGTCGTCACGGCCGGGTGCGGGTGGCTGACCGGCGACGGGAAGGCCGACTCGATGAGCTCGTAGATCTCTTCCATGCCGACCCCGGTGCCCGGGCTGATCGGCAGCACCGGGAAGAAGTTGGCCTTGGTGATCGCGGTCTTGACGTCGGCGACGAGTTGCGCGGGGTCGAGATCTTCACCGGAGAGGTAGCGATCCAGCAGCGAGTCGTCCTCGGACTCCTCGATGATCGCCTCGATGAGGCTGCCCCGGTAGGTCTCGATCTGGTCGAGCTCGTCGGCCGTCGGCTTGCGGCGGGTGCCGGTGCCATCGGCGGCGTACTGCGAGATGAGGGCCAGCGATCCGACGACGGTCTTGTCCTCGGCGTGGATCGGCAGATAGATCGGCTGGGAGTCGCCGAAGACCCGGCGGCAGGTGGCAATGGTGTCGTCGAAGTCCGACCGCGGCATGTCGAGCTTGCTCACGGCGATGATGCGCGGCATACCGATCGCGGCGCATTCCTGCCACAGCAGGGCGGTCGCGCCGTCGATGCCGTCGGCACCGGAGATGACGAAGATGGCGGCGTCGGCGGCGCGCAGTCCCGCGCGCAGCTCACCGACGAAGTCGGGGTATCCGGGGGTGTCGATGAGGTTGACCGTCAGGCCGGCACTTTCGACCGCGGCGACGTGAACGCCCACCGAGCGCTCGTGCTCGCCCTCGTGCGGGCGGCGGCCCGGGGTGCGGGCGGCGATGAGGTAGTCGAAGAGGGTGGATTTGCCCGCACCACCGGGTCCGACGAGCCCGACCTTGCGGATCTGCTCGGGACTGCTCGGCACCGGTGCGGACGTGTGATCTCTGTTGGCGGCTGCTTTGCTCACGGGCTCCACCTTTCTCCACGACAGGACGGCCCCACAAGGGGACCATGGGCCCATCGGCCGCAGGCCCACGGCCAGGGTATGCCGGGTGGTCACCACCGTCTCGCGAGGGGGCGGTGTCGACGTCGTCAGGCAGGCGTCGGACGGCCGGTGCTCGGCGGACGCGAGAGCCTGCGGGAGTCTCAGTCGGCGAGCTGGACGACCACCGGCGCATGGTCGGAGGCGCCGGTGCCCTTGCGCTCCTCGCGGTCGATGACGGCGCCCTCGACCCGCTCGGCGAGGGCCGGCGAGGCGAGCACGAAGTCGATCCGCATGCCCTGCTTCTTGGGGAAGCGCAGCTGCTGGTAATCCCAATAGGTGTAGACGCCGGGGCCTGGAGCGTGCGGTCGCACGACATCGGCATACCCGGCGCTGACCACACTCTCGAAGCCGGCCCGCTCGCGCGGCGACACGTGGGACTTGTCGAGGTAGAACTCCATGCTCCACACGTCTTCGTCGCGCGGGGCGATGTTCCAGTCACCGACGAGCGCGATCTGGGCCTGCGGGTCGGCGGCCAGCCAGCCCCGTGCCTGCCCGGCGAGCGCCTCGAGCCACCCGATCTTGTAGTCCATGTGCGGGTCGGTGAGGTGCCGGCCATTGGGGATGTAGAGCGACCAGATCCGCACACCCCCGCACATCGCACCGAGCGCCCGGGCCTCGGGAGCCGGCGGAGTGCCCCAGGACGGCATACCGGGGAATCCCACCTGCACGTCGGTGAGGCCGACCCGCGAGAGGATCGCGACGCCGTTCCACTGGTTGAGGCCATGGTGGGCGACCTCGTAGCCGAGAGCCTCCAGTCGCGCCATGGGGAACTGCTCAGGCTTGCACTTGGTCTCCTGGATGGCCAGCACGTCGACGTCCGACCGCCCGAGCCAGGCCTCCAGCCGGTCGATGCGGGAGCGGATGCTGTTGACATTCCAGGTCGCGATGCGCACGACCCCACTCTAGGTTGCGGTCCCGACCGGCCGGGTGGCCTCCTAGGCTGCCCCCATGCCTACCGCTCTCGTCACCGGCGCGTCGTCCGGGATCGGCCTGCACTTCGCCCGGGCGCTCGCCGCCCGCGGGCATGACCTCGTGCTCGTCGCACGCGACCGGGCGCGGCTGGACGCGGTCGCCGCCGAACTCTCCAGCACGTATGCCGTGGCCGCCGAGGTCCTCGTCGCCGACCTGTCCGACCGGGCGGCGGTGGGGGTGGTGGCCGAACGACTGGCCGATCCCGCCCGTCCGATCGATGTGCTGGTCAACAATGCGGGGTACGGATTGCGGAAATCGTTCCTGCGCAACGACGTCGAGGTCGAGGAGCAGGCCTTCGATGTGCTGTGCCGGGCGGTGTTGGTGTTGTCGCACGCCGCTGCTCGGGCGATGCGTGAGCGTGGTGGTGGCGCGATCATCAACGTCTCGTCGGTGGCGGGTTTCGTTGCCATGGGCTCGTATTCAGCGGCCAAGGCCTGGGTGACGGTCTTCTCCGAGGGTCTGGCCAACGAGATGGCTGGGTCGGGTGTGCGGGTCATGGCGCTGTGTCCTGGGTTCACGCACACCGAGTTCCACCAGCGTGCCGATCTGAACATGGCCAAGCTGCCCGACCCGCTCTGGCTCGATGCCGATCGGCTGGTGCGGGACGCCCTGGCCGACCTCGACCGGGGGCGGGTCGTGTCGGTGCCGGGACCGGCATACAAGGCCCTGGTCGGGGCGCTCAAGGTGCTGCCGCGCTCGCTGGCCCGGCGCGCGAGTGGCGGCGTGGCGTCGAAGCGTCGGCCACCCGCCTGACGATGCGACGCGATCAACGGACGGTGCGCGCAGCCAAGCGCCGAAAACGCCGCTTGGCAACCGCCGTGCAGGACCTCACCGACGCACAGTGGGACGAATTGTGTGATGCCTGGGGCGGGTGTGCCTATTGCGGGGCGACGGGCACCCGGCTGCAACGGGACTGCGTGCTGCCGATCGCTCGAGGCGGGCGATACACGTTGGCCAATGTGGTGCCCGCCTGCCCATCCTGCAACGCCAGCAAGTGGCATGCGGAGGTGACCGGTTGGCTCCGTCGCAAAGGCCTGGACGAGAAGGCGTTTCTGGCGCGGCACGTCCAGATCCACAGCACCATCGCAGGCGGTGAGCCAGGGTCTGGTGGGTAGCTCGCCGGAATGGTCCACTGGTCAGGTGTCCAAGGAGTCGTCATGACGAGCACGCAGATCTATCAGATCTACATCCGCGCCGACGTCGAGGTGGTCTTCGCCGCGCTGCTGGATCCGGCGTTCACCCGGCGCTTTTTCCATGGCACGGCCTACACCGACCCGCCGAGCGCCGGTGCGCCCTATCTCTTCGCCCTCCCGGACGGTGCACCCGCGGTCGACGGCACCATCGAGGTGCTGGAGCCGCCGCACCGGCTGGTGCAGACCTGGCACGTGCGCTATGACCCAGCGATGGAACAGGAGCCGCCCAGCCGGGTCGAGTGGACTCTCACCCAAGCCGGCGAGGGATTGACTCTGCTGCGGGTGGTCCACGGCGATCTCGCGCGCAGTCCGCTCACCGCGGCGCAGGTGCGGGCCGGGTGGGACTGGGTGCTCGGCGGGCTCAAGAGCGTCGTCGAAACCGGATCGGGGCTGCCGCGCGTCACTGCGGATCCGGCACCGGTCGACCCGGCGGGTGCGGCGGCCGACTGGCACCGCGCGCAGGCCGTCGAGGCCAACAACGCAACGTGGGCGCAGCTCGAGGCAGTGGCGGCGGGCCGGTCGGGCGTCGTCGGATTGGTGCGCGGCGCGTATGCCGCGGCCTACCACTGGGAGCGAGCTCGCGGATATGGGCCGGCCAACGAGGCCCGGGCGCGCTACCTCATCGGCAAGGCCTGGCTGGCCTCCGGTCGCCCCGACCAAGCGCTCGACTACGGCGATCGGACCATGGCGGTATGCCGTGACGCTGGGTTGGGCGACTTCGACCTGGCCTATGCGCACGAGTTGCGGGCCCGCGGGCTGGCCGGGCTCGGACGGCATACCGAAGCGCAGGACGCCTGGCGGGAGGCGCTGGCCGTGCCGATCGCCGACCCCGAAGACCGGGCGATCGTCGACGCGGACTTCGCCGACGCCCCGGAGCATCTGCGCGCGGGCTGAGCCGTCCGCGTGGGCGTCGCGCTGGCCCCCGCTGACCGGTGGCTCCGCTGGCTTTCCTCCAGGGCTGAGCTTCGGTGAGGTTGGCCGCGCTTCACCGAGGGTCCAACCTCAGCGAAGCGCGGCTTCCCTCGTCGAAGCTCACCGCGAGTGTTGGTTGCCCGTGACCAGGCCCGACCAGGCGCGGGCGGGGAGGCGGGCGGGAGGTGAGCGGCACATGAGAGCGGGAGATGAGCGGGAGGGGAGCGGACGGCATACTGGCTGGCTGTGACCGATATCGCCGCCGACCGCGCCCGCTTGCTCGAGATCGTCAAGGCCAAGGCCATCGTCCACGGGCGAGTGACCCTGTCCTCGGGCAAGGAAGCCGACTACTACGTCGACCTGCGCCGCATCACCCTCGATGGTGAGGCTGCGCCCCTGGTCGGGCGGGTGATGCGCGAGCTGACTCGCGACCTGGAGTTCGACGCGGTGGGCGGGCTGACCCTGGGTGCCGACCCGGTGGCAACCTCGATGCTGCATGCTGCCGCCGCGGCGGGGGAGCGGCTCGATGCGTTCGTCGTGCGCAAGGCGGGCAAGGCGCATGGGCTGCAGCAGCGCATCGAAGGGCCTTCGATCGCCGGGCGACGAGTGCTCATCGTCGAGGACACCTCGACCACGGGTTCCTCGCCGCTGGAGGCCGCGATGGCCGCTCGCGAGGCCGGGGCCGAGGTCGTGGCGGTGGCGACGATCGCCGACCGGGCCACCGGTGCGGCGGGGGTCTTCGCCGACGCGGGGCTGGACTATCGCTTTGTTTACGGGCTCGCCGAGCTGGGCCTCGCTTAGGATCGAGTCTCCATCGACAAGGAGTGCCCCTGTGACCCTCATCATCATCGGCGTCATCGTCCTGGCCTTGGTGCTGTGGTTCTTCGGCGCCTACAACGGTCTGATCCGGCTGCGCAACACCGTGCAGGAGGCCTGGGCCCAGATCGACGTCGAGCTCAAGCGGCGCCATGACCTCATCGGCAACCTCGTCGAGACCGTCAAGGGCTATGCCCAGCACGAGCGCGGCACCCTGGAGGCGGTCACCCAGGCCCGCGCAGCCGCGATGGCGCCCGGTCAGAGCCCGGCCGACGCCTCGCGCTCGGAGGCGGCGCTCAGCCAGGCGCTCGTCCGCCTCAACGCTGTCGCCGAGGCCTACCCCGATCTCAAGGCCAACGCCAATTTCACTGCCCTGCAACAGGAATTGTCGGCCACCGAAGACCGCATCGCCAGCGCGCGCCGCTACTACAACGCGACGGTCAAGGAGCTCAACACCAAGGTCGAGAGCATCCCGACGAACTTCATCGCCGGCCCCGCTGGTGTGTCCAAGGCCGAGTACTTCGAGCTCGACGCCCCGGCCGAGCGCGAGGCGCCCAAGGTCTCCTTCGACCCCAACCCGCCTGCGGTCGGCCAAGCCGGCCCGTATGCCGGTCAGCAGCTTCCGCCCGCGGCCCCCGGTGCCGGGGCCTCCGGTGCGCCGGTGCAGGACTCGCCCTGGCAGCAGCCCCCGACCCAGTAATCGCCAGACCGCTGGACCGCTGTCGGCCCCCCTCCCCCTCCCCCCTCCGCGGGGGGACCTCACGTCACCTCACGTCACCGCACGTCACTTTTGGTGTGGCGGATTGTGCCGCCTGGCGCGCATTTCGACACACCAAAAGTGGGATGGCCAGTGGGAGTGCCAGTGGGAGTTCGCCGTCGGCAAAATGGGAGTGGGTCAGGCCAGCCCGTTGGCGGAGATGGTGAGCAGGCACGCGCCGGGTTCGGCGAACGGCAGCAGGGCCACGTGATGGGAACGCTCGGCGGGGTCTCCGGCTGAGTCGATGCTCAAACCCTCGCTCGCGTCCCTGGCCGAGTCATCGATCGATCCGGCTGAGTCGTCGGTCCCGCCGCTGGTCGAGTCAGGAGTCAAACCTGCGCTCAAGCCACCTCTGGTCGAGTCGTGAGCCAAGCCCTCGACCAGGCCGTGATGGATGCCGCACACCACAGCCGGATGAGCCCGAGCCGCTTCCAGGAGCGGGCAGGTCACCAACCGGATCACGGGCGTGGCGTCGGCGTCGCCGTCGTCGGCCTCAGTGTGGGTGGCGTTGTCAGTCGGCGCACTGATCTCGGGCGAGAAGCCCATCCGCTCCAGGGTCGCCACGACCCTGTCCACGGTCACCGCCAGGTGCCGGCCGGCCGCGTCGAGGGGCCACCAGGGCTGCCCGTCGACCCGGGTCCGAGCCGGGTCGGCGGGGGTCGCCAACCCAGCACCCCAGTGCCGGCCGAACTCCCGCGCCTGAATGGCCCCGTCGGGACGCCCGGCCAGGAACGACACCAGTGCCTCCGCGACATCGGCTGCGCCCACCGGCCCCCCGGCCCGGCACATCCGGTATGCCGTGCGGCCGGCGGGCGTCACGGCATACCCGAGGGCCGGGCGGCCGCGGCCGGAGGTCGGCAGCGGGTCTCGCGAGGCCAAGCCGGCCTCGGTGAGCACCTCGAGGTGACCGCGAATGGTGTTGGGATGCCCGCCGAGGCGACTGGTGAGCGTCGCGGTGTCCAGCGGCCGGGAGCGGCGGGTGAGCTCGCCGAGGACCCGCAGTCGGACGCCGTGCAGGGCCGGCAGGTCCGGCAGCGGCTGGGGGCCGAGGGTGACGCCAGGGTTTCTCACATGGCATAGTGTAATAAACCAGCGGGCCGACCGGCCAGCCCCGACCTGCCTCGACGGAGGACCCATGAACGAAATGACCCAGCTGCCTGTCACCGAGGTCGCCCACACCTGCGCCTGCGGATGCGCCGACGAGGAGTTGCCCGAGCTCGACGCCCGGGCGATCCCGCACGCGATCCGGCACGCGACCATCTTCGGCGCGCTCGGTGCGGTCAAGCCGGGCGGCGCCATGGTGCTCGTCGCGCCGCACGACCCCAAGCCGCTGTTGGCCCAGATCGCCGAGCGGGAGGGCGACGCCATCGAGGTGAGCTACCTGGAGGAGGGCCCGGAGGCGTGGCGGCTGAAGTTCACCCGCCGCCGCTGACCACCCCACCGTCGTCCGACCGCTCCACGTCCGGTGAGTCGGCACCAAGCCGCCTGACCAGGGGTCCTCGCGTGCAGCTCCCGCGGCGCGCGATGCTGCTCGTGCCGGCCGGTCTCGGGATGCTCGTCGGCCTCGACGCGGGCCTCCTGCTGGCCGAGTTGCCCGCACCGGTCACGGCCGACCGGTTGCCCGAGATCCACGGGATGGTCATGGTGCTGGGCTTCCTCGGCACCCTGATCGCTCTCGAACGCGCCATCGCACTGCGGCGGTCCTGGGCCTATGCCGCGCCCGCGCTGCTCGGCGCGGGCGGGTTGGCGTTGGCGGTCCCGGGGCTCCCGGCGTGGCTGGGGCAGTTGCTCCTGCTCGACGGCGCGATCGCCGTCACCGCCGTGTATGCCGTGCTCTGGCGGCGCCAGCGCGACGTCCCCACGGTGGTGCAAGTCGTCGCCGCCGGGATGGCCACCATGGCGGCATTGCTCTGGCTGCGGGTCGACGTCGAGCGGATCGTGCCGCTGCTGCTGGTGTTCCTCGTGCTGACCATCGCCTCCGAGCGGGTCGAACTCGCCCGGCTGTCCCTGCCGGCGAGCGCTGACCGAGTGCTGCTGACCGCCGCCCTCGCGCTGGCGTCGGCTGCGGTCGTGAGCCTGGTCGTGCCGGTGTGGGCAGGGCGAGCGATAGGTCTGGGGTTGTGCGCCCTCGTGGTGTGGCTCGCTCGACATGACGTGGCCCGGCACACCATCTCGTCGCGGGGGCTGCCGCGATTCGCCGCGGCAGCGATGCTCATGGGTTACGCCTGGTTGTTCGTCGCGGGCCTGGTCTGGTTGGGCGTCGGCGACCCGGTGGGTGCAGCCGCCGGAGCTCCGACGGGCCAGTCGAGTGGCCACGTGGCGGACCACTCGGCGGGCCTCGCCTGGCTGTCGGGAAGCGCGGCATACGACCTGGTCATCCATGCCGTGACGCTCGGTTTCGTCATGTCGATGGTCCTCGCGCATGCGCCGGTCATCCTTCCCGCGGTGCTCCGGCGTCCGCTGCCCTTCCATCCCGTGCTCTGGGGGGTGCTCGGGCTGCTGCACGTGAGCCTGCTGGCGCGAGTCGTGCTCGGTGACCTCGCCGGACTGACCACGCCTTGGCGGGTGGGGACCTCCGGCACGGTCATCGCCCTGCTGGTCTTCCCGCTGGTGATCGCGTGGGCCGTGGCCCGCCGTCCGGTGGCCCGCCGTCCGGTGGCGAGCGGACGGCATACCGAATGAGCCTGTCGCAGAAGGGAAGCCGCGAGCGCGGCACCCGCGGGCAGTGGCCGATGCGGGACCACCCGACGACCTTCTGGCTGATCGTCGCGGTGGCCGTCGCGCTGGCGTCGCCAGCGCTTCCCGACGCGCGATGGATCCTCGTGCACACCGTGTTGCTCGGGGCCGTGACCCACGCGGTGCTCGTCTGGTCGACGCACTTCACCCAGGCCCTGCTCAAGACCTCGGCCGCGCTCGATCCGCGGCCGCGCCAGAACGCCCGCCTCGCCCTGCTGCTCGTCGGCGTGGCGCTGGTCATCCTCGGGGTGCCGTGGCTGGGCTGGTGGTCGGTCGTGACGGGGGCGGTCGCGGTCACCGTGGCGGTCGGATGGCACGCCGGGGCGCTGTGGTTGCGCCTCCGGGCGGCCCTGCCGGGACGCTTCCGCATCACGGTGCGCTACTACCTGTGCGCCGCCGTCTGGATCCCCGTCGGCGCCACCCTCGGCGCGCTGCTGTCGCGGGGTCCGGGCGACCTGTGGCACGGCCGGTTCCTCGTCGCCCACACCTCGGCGATGGTGCTGGGTTGGCTCGGGCTGACCGTGACCGGCACCCTCGTGACGCTTTGGCCGACCATGCTGCGCACCCGCATCGACGCGCATGCAGAAAGCCTTGCCCGCCAAGCACTTCCGGTGCTGTGCGGGGCTGTGGCGTTGGTCGTTGCCGGTGCGCTGCTCGACCTCCGCCCGCTCGTGGTCTCCGCGCTGCTCCTGTATGCCGTGGGGCTGGGTTGGTGGGGCCGCGCGCTGTGGCAGCCGGCTCGGCATGCGCCGCCGCGCGAGTTCGGCACCTGGTCGGTGTCGGCGGGTCTGTGCTGGCTGGTGTTCGCCGTGCTGTGGGTCGCGGGCACCGTTGCCTGGCAATCGGATTGGCGTTCCGTGGTCGACGGGTTCACACCGGCCACGGTGGGGTTCGCAGCAGGGTTCGGGGCGCAGTTGGTCCAAGGGGCGCTGACCTATCTCGTGCCGAGCGTGCTCGGAGGTGGGCCGACGATCGTGCGATCCGCCGGCCTGGCCATGGACCGGTGGGGCGCTGCCCGCATCGTCGTCGTCAACGGTGGGCTGGTCGTGGCGCTCCTGCCGGTGCCGTCGGCGGTGCGGACCGTGGTCAGCGCCCTGGTCGCCGCCACGCTGGCCATGTTCATCCCCGTGTTGGTCGTGGCGGTGCTCGACGCGGTCCGGACGATGCGGGGCCCGAGGGAGCAGGTGGCGCAATCGGGAGAACTGGCGCAACCGGCGCCGCCGGCGCCTCCGGCAGCCAGGCCTCCGGGGGGTTCGCGCGCCACTCCGCGCCCGCGCAACGGTCAACTCGTCGGCGGGTTCCTCGCCCTGCTGCTGGCGATCAGCCTCGGGGTCTTCGCCGACCCTCTAGCAGCGGGACTCACGCCATCCGGGCTGGGGACCCCGGGCTGGATCACCGCACTCCCCGGCCTCCGGGGGTCGGGCAGTGATGCGGCCGGTGGGTCGGGCGGTGCCGCGGGGGGCGGTGACCTCGCCGCAGGCGTGAACCCGACCGGCCACACGACGACCGTGCGGGTCGAGGCGGTGGGGATGCGCTACGTGCCGGCGTCGGTCACGGTGCCGGCCGGCGACCGGTTGGTCATCGACCTGGTCAACCTCGACCCCGGCCAGACCCACGACCTGGTCTTCGCGTCGGGCGCTCGCACGGCCCGGTTGCAGAGCGGCAGCTCCGCCACGCTCGACCTCGGGGTCGTCGGCTCCTCCACACAGGGCTGGTGTTCGGTCGTCGGGCACCGGCTCATGGGGTTGGTCTTCGACGTCGACGTCGACGTCGACGTCGACGTCGACGTCGTCGTCGCCGGCGCCCCGACCGATGCGGCCCATTCGGGAGCCCACCCAGCGCCGACGCCGCGCGCCGCAGCGCCAGGCGCGACCGGGCTGGGAGGCGACGACACGGCATACCCGAGGGTGGATCTCAGCCAGGCGCCGAAGGGGAGCTTCCAGGCGGTCGATGCCGTGCTGCCGCCGCTGCCGCCCGAGCACGAGCACGAGCACGAGCACCACGTGACCCTGCGGGTGCAGGAGGTCGAACTGCAGGTCGCGCCGGGGGTGTGGCAGAAGCGGTGGACCTTCGGCGGGCAGGTGCCCGGGCCGACGCTGCACGGCCGGGTGGGCGACGTCTTCGTCGTCACCCTGGTCAACGACGGCTCGATCGGTCACTCGATCGACTTCCACGCCGGCTCGCTCGCGCCGGACCGGCCGATGCGCACGATCGCCCCGGGGGAGTCGCTGGTCTATCGGTTCACGGCGACGCGCGCGGGGGTGTGGATGTATCACTGCTCCACGATGCCGATGTCCGCTCACATCGCCGCGGGGATGCACGGCGCTGTCGTCATCGAGCCCGACGGGCTGCCCGCGGTCGACCGCTCCTATGTCGTCGTGCAGTCGGAGGTCTATCTCGGGGCGTCGCGCGCGGCCGGGCGCGCCGACGAGGTGGATGCGCGCCGGGTCGCGCTGGAACGGCCGGACGCGGTGGTCTTCAACGGGATCGCCAACCAGTATGCCGTCCGCCCGCTCACCGCTCGGGTCGGCGAACGGGTGCGGATCTGGGTGCTGGATGCCGGTCCCAACCGGGCGACGTCCTTCCACGTGGTCGGTGGCCAGTTCGACACGGTGTGGTTCGAGGGAGCCTGGCTGCTGCGTCCGCCGGCCAGTGGGCCGAGTGCTGGTGGGTCACAGGCCCTGGCGCTCGCTGCGGCCCAGGGCGGCTTCGTCGAGCTGGTGTTTCCGGAAGCCGGGCACTACCCCTTCGTCAGCCACGTCATGGTCGATGCCGAACGCGGCGCCCGCGGCGTCTTCGAGATCACGCCCTGACCTCGTCGAGTTGGATCCGCTGGCGGGGGTCCGGATCGAGGGCCCATTACTCGTACTCAGATACGCTTGAGTACCTACTCAGGCCCAAATGAGTACCTCGACTCTCCTTTCGCCTGCGACGCCGCAGGTAGCTTTCACGGGCCGGACTTCAGTTCCGAGCCGCTGGCGCCGATCCGACGCGCAGCGTCAGTCAAGGCTGGACGAATCGAGGAACAATGAAGATGCGCGCATTTACGGCGTTGGCCGTGACGACCATTTCGCTGGCCATCGCGTCCGGTGTCCCGGCGTATGCCGCGTCTCCCGGGTCGGCTCCCACGACTGCACCGGCAGCGTCCGCCCCGGCCGCCCCCGCGGCTCCGGCCATTGCGCCGGACACGGCGCGCGGTCAGGCAGGAGAAGAGCTCGACACCGTCTACGAAGTGGTCAAAACGCCCAAGGGCTATGCCATCACGGTGTTCGACCCGGCCGCGGGAGTGAGCAACGCCCAGCTGCGGTCGGAGCTCGCCAAAGCCGGCCACAAGGTGCTCGCCAAGGGCACCAACCCCGGCGACGCGATCGCTGCGGCCTCCGGTTCCACGAGTTTGACTGCCACGGCTGCCGCGGTCTCCACCACCTGCCAGTCCTATGGAACCGCTCGTGAATGGTGTGGACACCGTTGGGCCGCAAACGGATTTGAAGACCCGGCCGTCTACATGCTCGACCACACCTCGTCGGCCTGGCCGGTCACGGCGGCGACGAACACGTGGTACCAGGCTCAGGGCATCGACGCCTACTACCGGTGGTACACCAACGGGTGCCCCGGCGGCGGCCGCCACTGCGTCAATGTCTACAACGCCTACTACGGCGCCACCGGCTGGGCCGGACTGACGACCTGGGGCACTGACTCGACGGGTGACTACGACAACACGACGAACGTCACCGTGAAGCTCAATGACACCTACGGTGGCACCGCGGCGAACCACCGCAACGTCGCCTGCCACGAGCTCGGTCACGCGTTGGGGCTGGCCCACAACACGTCCACGGGCAGCTGCCTCTACTACATGCAGGGCACGACGCTCTACCCGAACTCCGACGACTTCAACATTCTCCCGAGGATGTACGGCTACTGACGGACCGTCGACCGTCGCATGAATAGCAGAATGGTTCCCCTGATCATTCAGGGGAACCATTCTGAATTCGAAGTCGGCTAGATTCGTTACTCAGGGCAAGAATGGGAGAGCGACAGGGGTTAGCCTCGATCTTTCATCGGGGCCTGGGGTGGTCGTGGTTGGTGTTGGTGTGTGGCCGTGGTGGCTGATTCTGTCG
>JBGAQV010000016.1:0-37819 GCA_044220505.1 Dermatophilaceae bacterium | reverse complement strand
ATCGCGGAAGCTTTGTTTCGCAAGGATGAGTACAGCGTGGGCTCTCCGCTTGGGCCTACGCAGGCTTTGTTGAACGAGGAAGGCTCGTGAAGGCCGAGGCTCAAATGCCGGACGCGCCGCCCGCGCCGCCCGCGAACTCGGCGTGGCCGAGGTCGAGACCGTCAAGGGCTACCGCAGCATCACCGCTGCCCTCGTCGAGATGTCCCGTGAAGCCGAGCTCGTCGTCGTCGGCAACCGTGGCCACGGCGAAGCCTCCTCCGCGGTCCTCGGCTCGGTCGCGTATGCCGTCACGTCGCACGCAGCCTGCCCCGTCGTCGTCGTGCGCGGCGACGGTCACACCGACATCACCGCTGGTCACCGGGTCGTCGTCGGCATCGACGGCTCGCGATCCGGCGTGCACGCCGGCTTCTTCGCAGCCGAATTCGCTCAGCGCGCCGGCGCTGACCTCGAGGTCGTCGGGGTCTGGGACACCGCCACCCTCGGGTCGGTCAGCTCGGAGTTCGCGGCCCGGGTGGGCATCATCGGCCTCAAGGACAAGCACGAGGCCCAGATGCACAAGTGGGTCGACCTCGCCGTCGCCAAGCTCGCCGAGCGGTTCCCGGGCGTCAAGGTCACCGGATCGGTCGAGCAGGGCTCCCCGGTCGTCGTGCTGCGCGAGAAGTCGGCCGACGCCGGCCTGCTCGTCGTGGGCACCCGTGGGCGGGGCGGATTCGCCGGTCTGTTGCTCGGATCGGTGAGCCACCGCTTGATCCACGACATCGGGTGCCCGATCGCAGTGGTTCGCTGAGGCCTTCGCCTCGCGAGCCTGCACCTAGCTCCGGCGCCGGCCCAACACCGCACCCCCTGGCGGTGCGGGCCGGCGTCGGGCCGTTTCTCGGGCACTGTTCCAGCCTCTGGTCCCACGCGACCGGGGGATCTAGGAGGGGTGCGTGCCCGGCAGTGCGTAGCGTCCACCGGACAGCGGTTCGATCAACCCTTCGCTCACCAGGGCATCCAGGCAGCGCATCCGCTGGGCTTGCGCGGGCCAGGCCTGAGCGAGGTCGGCGGCCGTCACCGGCCCGGTCGCGTCCCGCAACACCTGCACCAAGGCCCCGCGCGCCTGTCGGTCGGTGCCGGCCCAGGCCTGTCCGCGCCGGGGCGGACCCTGGGATGCCGGTCGGCCGGCTCCCAGCCAACGGCACGCGTCCCGCACCGGGCATTCGGGACAGCGTGGTGAGCGTGCCGTGCAGATCAACGCTCCGAGTTCCATGACGGCGACATTCCATCTGACGGCATCGTCTGCGTCGGTGGGCAGGGCCGCCGTCGCGAGCGCCCGTTCGGCCGCGGTGAGCGAGGGGGCGGCATACTCCTTCCCCTCAATCAGGCGGGCGAGCACTCGCCTGACGTTGGTGTCGATGACGGTCGCGGGGACGCCGAAGGCGAAGCAGGCAACCGCAGCGGCGGTGTAGTCGCCGACGCCCGGCAAGGCCAGCAACTGCTCCACCTCGGCAGGGACCTGGCCGCCGTGTCGATCGGTCATGGCGCGTGCTGCCTCATGCAATCGCAGGGCTCGGCGGGGGTAGCCCAGCCGGCCCCAGGCACGCACCGCGTCGCCGGGCGCGGCGGCCGCCAAGTCGGCGGGCGTGGGCCACCGCTGCATCCACTCGCGCCAGGTGGGTTCGACGCGCGCGACCGGTGTCTGCTGGGCCATCACCTCCGAGACGAAGACTCCCCAGGGCGTCGTGCCGGGTGCTCGCCAGGGCAGCGGGCGGGCGGTCACGGCATACCAGGACAGGATGGCCGAGTGGAGCCGGGCCAGGGTGCCCGACGCAGGCAGCGCGCGTGGGGAGGTGCCCACGCGCTCAGACGTAGCGTTCGAGGATGCTCGTCTCGGCCATCCGCGACAGGCCTTCACGGACGGCGCGGGCCCGGCTCTCGCCGACCCCCTCGACCGCCATGAGGTCTTCGATGTTGGCGGCCAGCAGCCGCTGCAGCGACTCGAAGTGATCGACCAGCCGATCGATGATGGCTCGCGGCAGCCGGGGGATCTTGGTGAGCAGCCGGTAGCCGCGCGGGGAGACCGACGAATCGAGACTGTCGGTGGCACTGGCGAAACCCACCGCGCGGGCACTCGCGGCGAGGTCGAGCAGCTCGGTGGAGGTCAACTCGACAAGGTCGTCCATCGCGGCGCTCACGGTCTTGCCGGACTTGCTGGCCAGCAGGTAGTCGCCGATGACCAGCTCGCGGTCGTTGCCCAGGCCGCCGACGAGTTCGGCCAGTTGCAGGCTGAGCAGGCGTCCGTCGGTGCCGAGCTCGACGGCATACCCGTGGATCTCGTCGCTGATCCGCCGCACCATTTCGAGGCGTTGCAGCACCGCGGCGACGTCACGGACGGTGACCAGGTCTTCGATTTCCAGCGCGGAGAGCGTCGCGCTCACCTCGTCGAGGCGGGCTTTGTAGCGCTCGAGGGTCTGCAGGGCCTGGTTGGCCCGCGAGAGGATCGCGGCGGAGTTCTCGACAACGTGGCGACGTCCGCCGACGTAGAGCGCGATGGTCTGCATCGACTTGCTCACCGAGATGACCGGGACCCCGGTCTGCAGGTGCACTCGCTCGGCGGTGCGGTGGCGGGTGCCCGACTCGGAGGTGTCGATCCGGGCGTCGGGGACCAGCTGAGTGTTGGCCCGCACGATGCGCGCGATGTCCTTGTCGACGACGATCGCGCCGTCCATCTTCGACAGCTCACGCAACCGGGTCGCGGAGAACTCGATGTCGATCTTGAAACCGCCCGAGCACAACGCCTCGACCGACTTGTCGCTGCCGAGAACGATGAGAGCGCCGGTGCCGCCGCGCAGGATCCGCTCCAGTCCATCGCGCAGCTCGGTGCCCGGAGCGACGGCGCCGAGGATCGCGATGAGCTGTTCGTCGTCGGCGCGTTCCACGCGGGCGAGTCTAATGCGGCCGGTTGCCCGCCCCTTGGTCGTCGTCGCTCACAGTTCGGACACATCCACATCACGGTCAGGGCCGGCCTGCAGGGCGACGGCGACCGCCTGGGCAAGGTGGGACACCTCGACCAGGGCCAACCCGGGGACGGGCGCGGCCGACCCGAGGGTGCCGGGCGGGACGAGGACGCGCCGGAAGCCCAGCCGAGCGGCTTCGGCGAGCCGGCGCGGCATACCGGTGACCGGACGGATCTCACCGGCCAGCCCGACCTCACCGATGGCGATCGCGTCGCAGGGGAAGGCGCGATCGAGGGCGGCCGACGCCAGCGCCAGGGCGATCGCGAGGTCGGCAGCCGGCTCGGTGACCTTGGCGCCGCCCACGGTCGCGGTATAGGTGTCGGCCGCAGCGACCGGGATCCGAGCCCGACGCTCGAGCACCGCCACGGACATCGCCACCCGAGCCGAGTCGAGGCCACTGGTGGCCCGGCGCGGCGAGGGCGTGGTGGAGCGCGCGACGAGCGCCTGGACCTCGGCCACCAAGGGGCGCCGGCCTTCGAGGGTGATCGTCACGCAGGTGCCGGGCACCGTGACATCGCGGGTCGACAGGAACAGCCCGCTCGGGTCGGGGAGTCCGACGATGCCCACATCGGACAGGTCGAAACAGCCGACCTCGTCGGTGGGTCCGTAGCGGTTCTTGACCGCTCGGACCAGGCGCAGCCGAGAGTGCCGCTCACCCTCGAAAGCCACGACGACGTCGACGAGGTGCTCCAAGACGCGCGGGCCGGCAATCGACCCGTCCTTGGTCACGTGCCCGACGAGCAGGACGCAGATGTCGTGGGTCTTGGCCGCCGCGATGAGGGCGGCGGCCACCTCACGGACCTGTGCGACATTGCCGGCTGACCCGTCGATCTCGGCGCTGGCGATCGTCTGCACCGAGTCGACGACGACCAATTGGGGTGCCAGCACGTCGATCTGGCCGAGGATGGTGCCGAGGTCGGTCTCGGCGGCCAGGTGCAGATGGGCTGCCATCGCCTCGATGCGCTCGGCCCGCATCCGCACCTGGGCGGCGGACTCTTCGCCGCTGACGTAGAGGACCCGGCGTCCGCTGCGCGCTGCCCGGGCCGCGACGTCGAGCAGCAGGGTCGACTTCCCGATGCCGGGTTCGCCCGCCACGAGCACCACGGCACCCGGGACCAGGCCGCCGCCGAGCACCCGGTCGAACTCGCCGACTCCGGTGGGTGCCGCTTCCGCCCGGGTCAGGTCAACCTCGCCGATGCGCGGGGCCGCTCGGGTGGTCGCCACTGCCGCCGTCGTGCGCACCCGGCCGGCACCCATCTCGCCGACCGTGCCCCACGCCTGACACTCCCCGCAGCGGCCGACCCATTTGACCGCACTCCAGCCGCACTCGCTGCAGCGATAGGTCGGCGCCTTGGCCGCCCCGCGCGCGGGTGCCTTGCGCCCCTGCATGCCCGGGTATGCCGTCACCGTCGCCCTCGCATCCTCATGGCTGCGACCCTAGGCGCGGCCACCGACACCCCTGTCAAGGGCCAATGAGAACTGTCCGGGAGCGCGGCTCCCTCGGTCTGACGTCGGAGACAGCCGTGAGCGGCGGCGGGACGGCATACCGGGGTGGTTGTGGTTCAGTAGCGCCGCCAGCGCAGCGTGACCGCATAGTCCACGGAGGTGCGGGTCGGCTCGCGGGCGAAGATCCGGTCACACGTCGACGGCGGGAACTCCCAGCTCAGCACCGCCTCGAAATCCGCCCGCGAGTCGAACTTCCAGCTCACGTCAAGGGATTCTCGCGACCACCCCTGCCGCGTCCAGAACCGCTCCACCGCAGTCGCGTCGTAGTCAGGCCAGGCCGCGCTGAACCACGACCCGAACGTCGACCGGGTCGCGTCGTTGTCGATGACGAAGGCCATCCCGCCGGGCCGCACGATCCGGCCCAACTCGGCCAAACCCGGCTCACACCCAGGCCCGAAGAAGTAGGCCCACCGGGCGATCGCGACGTCGACGCTCGCGGGGGACAGGCCGGTGGCCTGAGCCCCGGCCACGATGACGGTGACCGGCGCTCCCAGGCCGTCGGGACCGGACGGCATACCGGCGACGCGCTGCTGCGCGAGAGCGGCCAGCGGCCGGTGCGGCTCCACGCCGATCACCCTGCGCGCGGTCTCGGCCAGCCGCGGCAGGTGAAACCCGGTGCCGCACCCGAGTTCGACCACGGTCGCGCCGCGCCAATCCGGCCGCCCGGAGATCCGCAGTAAGGCCCGGTCGATCACGCCGACCCGGTCGAGCGCGAGGTTGTGCGTTTCGTAGGTCTGCGGCGACCCCCAGATGTTGGGGCTGTGCAGCGCTCCGGCTGCGTCGGAGGCATCGGAGGCATCGGAGGCCGCAGGGTTGTCGAACCCCGCACTCACAGGCGGCGTTTGCTGCGCGGAGTCGCCTCGGCCTCCAGGGTCGCCGGGTGCACGAGCAGCGGCAGCATCGCGCGTCCGCTGCCGCGGTGGGCGGCCTTCACCGACCGCAGGTGTGCCGTGCACCTCACCACCAGCTCGTCATAGGCCGCCTCGCCCATGAGCTCGACCAACTCGCTTCGACAGGAACGGAATACCGGCTCGCGGCCGATGTGAGCCGCGCTGTTGCCCGAGCAATACCACGCGAGGTCATGTCCGCCCGGACCCCAGGCCCGCCGGTCGTACTCCGTGATGGTCGTCTCCAGATAGCTGGACCCGTCGTGCTCTTCGACGGTGCGATAGGTGCGCCGGATCGGTAGCTGCCAGCACACCTCCGGCTTGGCCTGGTGCGTGGGAATGCCCTGGCGGATGGCGTACTGATGCAGCGCGCACCCCGCCCCGCCCTCGAAACCGGGCCGGTTGAGGAAGATGCAGGCCCCCTTGACGACGCGGGTCTTGCGCACGCCGTCCTCGAGTTCGGTCCAGTCGCTGCGCCGCAGTCGGGTGGCCGGCGCGGGGGAGGCCGCGGTGGATTCTTCCGCCGACCGGTCCGCTTCCTCGGCGGGAGCCGCCGCGTCGGCGACTTCCGCGTCGGCGACTTCCGCGTCGGCGACTGCAGCGGTATGCCGGCCCGGCAGGTCGTAGGGCTCGCTCAGACCGCCGAGCACGACGTGATGGATGGGGGGTTCGGCCGCCGGTGCGTGGATCGTGGATGGGCTCGGTGGCGTCGGGGGCTTGACCGGTGGCGCCGGCTCGACCGGTGGCACAGTGCGAGCTCGTGCGTGGGCCAGGGCGTGGAACTGCCAGTCCTGCGGCGTGAGCTTCTCGGCGACGTCGCGGATCGTGCGGTAATCCGCCTTCTCCGTGAAATGCGCTCCCAGAGAGCAGCATCCGTCGTTCGGCCGGCCGGGAAGGATGCCCTTGCAGCCGTTGCCGAAGACGCACGTCCACCGCGAGGTGAGCCAGGTGAGGTCACAGCGGAACCGTTGCTCAGGGTTGCCGGGGTCGGTGAACTCGACCCAGACGCGCGCCATGTCCAGGGGTGATTCGGGCACGTCGCCACTCTAGATCGTCTCGCAGTCGGCGACTCCCACACGCCTGACGGGCGGGGGTAGCGTGCAGTCCATGGGGACATCAGCCGACCGACCGGCGGCGCCCGCCCGCGCTCGGGTCGGCCTGTCGACGGCATCGGTCTATCCGGCGACCTGTGCGACCGCCTTCGACCTCGCGGCCCGGCTCGGCTTTGACGGCATCGAGGTGATGGTGTGGACCGACCCGGTCTCCCAGGACGCCGGCGCGCTCGCGGCGCTATCCGAGCACTACGGCATACCCGTGCTGTCCGTGCACGCTCCCACGCTGCTGCTCACCCAGCGGGTCTGGGGTCCCGACCCGTGGACGAAGATCGACCGGTCGGTCGACCTGGCGCGCGACCTCGGTGCGGACACCGTGGTGCTGCACCCACCCTTCCGGTGGCAGCGCGAGTATGCCGTGGAGTTCGAGGACGGAGTGGCCACCCGCGAGGACCACAGCGGGATTCGGCTGGCCGTCGAGAACATGTTCCCCTGGCGGGCTCGAGGGCGGGAGATGCAGGCCTACCTGCCGCACTGGGACCCCGTGCCGATGGCCTACGACAACGTCACGCTGGATCTCTCGCATACGGCCACGGCGGGGTCCGACGCCCTGGCGATGGTCGAAGCGTTGGGCACGCGGCTGCGGCACATCCACTTGGCCGATGGCTCGGGCGGGGTCCGCGACGAGCACCTCGTGCCGGGCCGTGGCGGCCAGCCGTGCGACGCTGTGCTGACCCGGCTTGCAGCTGCCGATTTCGACGGTCACATCGTCGTGGAGATCGGCACTCGCAAGCTCACCGACGACGACCGGGAGCGCGATCTACGCGCCTCGCTGGACTTCGCCCGCACCCACCTGGGCCATCGCGGCGAGTGACCTCAGCCTGTGACCCGGCCAGTGACAGCGGCCAGTTACCGCGGCGCGTGGTCGCGCCGGGTGACCCTCACGGGCGCTGCTGCCGGTCGACCCCAGATCAGCGGTCCTAGAGTGGGATCGTGGACCCTCGCGACCTCCTGCGCTCCTCCTTGCTCGGCCTGTCCCGAGCCAATGCTGTCCGCGATGTCATCGAGCGCGCCCCGGTCAGCCGCGCGGTCGTCAAACGCTTCGTGCCCGGGGCGACGACCGACGACGCGCTCCGGGCGACCGGTGAGTTGCATGCCGTCGGGCGGATGGTGACCATCGACTACCTCGGCGAAGATACGACGACCCGCGAGCAGGCCGACGCGACCGGGGACGCCTATCTCGGCCTGCTCGCCGCGCTCGCCGAGCGTCGTTACTCACTCGCTGGCAAGGCCGAGGTCTCGCTCAAGCTCACGGCCCTGGGGCTGTTGCTGCCCGACGGCCACCGGATCGCCCTCGACCACGCCCGCGCGATCAGCCAGGCCGCCACCAATGCCGGCACGACGGTCACGGTCGACATGGAGGACCACACGACCACCGATGCGACGCTCGCGGCCGTGCGGGAGCTGCGCGAAGACTTCCCGACGACCGGGGCGGTGCTGCAGGCCTACCTGCGGCGCACCGAGGGCGACTGCCGCGACCTCGCGTATGCCGGGTCGCGGGTCCGGTTGTGCAAGGGCGCCTACGCCGAGCCCGAGTCGGTCGCCTTCCAGGACGGAGACGAGGTCGACCGCTCCTACGTGCGTTGCCTCAAGGTGCTCATGAAGGGCGAGGGCTATCCCATGGTGGCCAGCCACGACCCACGGATCATCGAGATTGCTGCCGCCCTGGCTGGCCGTGAGCGACGTGAGCCGCGCTCCTTCGAATACCAGATGCTCTACGGCATTCGACCCGACGAGCAGCAACGCATCGCCGACCGCGGCGACCAGATGCGGGTCTACATTCCCTATGGCACCGAGTGGTACGGCTATTTGATGCGACGGCTGGCCGAGCGACCCGCTAACGTCACGTTCTTCCTGCGCGGCCTGGCGACGAAGGGTTGAGTCTGACGATGAGCATCACTGCGATTTTCGGCGCGGGCGTCATGGGCGAGACCCTGCTGTCCGGGCTGCTGCGCTCCGGTCGACCGACCGAGCAGATCGTCATCACCGAGAAGCGGCCCGAGCACGCGGCGCTGCTGCGCGACAAGTACGGCGTCCGGGTGCTCGACAATGTCGCGGCGGCCGCGCTCGCCGACACCCTTGTCCTGGTCGTCAAGCCGCAGGACATGGACGGGCTGCTCGCCGAGATCCGCGATCACATCGCGCCCGGCAACCTCGTGGTGTCAATGGCCGCGGGCATTCCGACCGCCTGGCTGGAGCAGCGGTTGCCGGCCCGGTCCTCGGTCGTGCGGGTCATGCCCAACACCCCAGCGCTGGTCGATCAGGGCATGGCGGCCATCTCGGCGGGCAGTAACTGCACGGCCGAGCACCTCGCTGAAGCGGAGGCGCTGCTCGCCTCGTGCGGCAGGGTGGTCCAGGTCCCCGAGAAGCACCAGGACGCTGTCACGGCGATCTCCGGCAGCGGACCGGCATACATCTTCTATGTCGTCGAGGCGATGATCGAAGCGGGCGTGCTCCTCGGGATGCCGCGCGCGACCTCGACCGAGCTCGTCGTGCAGACCCTCTACGGCGCGGCGACCATGCTGCGCGAGACCGGCGAGCACCCCACGGTGCTGCGCGAACGGGTCTCGTCCCCGGGTGGCACGACGATTGCTGCGCTGCGGCAGCTCGACGACAACAAGGTGCGAGCCGCCTTCATGACGGCGATGGAGGCCGCCGCAGCCCGCTCCAAGGAACTGGCCGACGGCCTTGGCTGAGTCCGGGTCCGGCGCCTCGCCGGAGCTGGTGCCGATCACCGAGGACGACTGGGAAAGCCAGCGCGACATTCGCACGGCGGCACTCGCCGACGCTCCCGACATGTTCGGCTCGACCCTGGCCGATGCCCTCACCTTCGACGAGGCGGACTGGCGGCGCGGTATCCGGTCCACCACCTGCTGGCAACTGCGTGCGGCCGGTATGCCGGTCGGCATGGTCCGGCTCTCGGTGCGGGATCCCGGTGGAGACTGCGCGCAGGTGCTGCCGGCGGCACCGGGCCGGACGGCATACCTCATCTCGATGTATGTGGCACCGCAGGTGCGGGGGACCGGCGCGGGGGAGCAGCTCGTCGCGGCAGCGGCATTGGAGGCGAAAAGGCTTGGCTACCAACAGCTTTGGCTGGACGTCGCCAAGCACAACGCCGCTGCTGCCCGGTTATACGAACGGGTCGGCTTCCGCTGGGCCGAGCCGCCGCCGGGCCAGGCGCCGGACGACCGGCATTGTGAGCTCTCCATGGTGCTCGGCCTCTGACCGGTCGTGACCGCCGGACGGCCTCGACTGGAGGTCGGCTGGGGGTTAGTCGGGGTTGACTGGCCCCACCGGCACGCGGCATGGCAGGGTGTCGCCATGAGCGAGATCACCGTGACGACCGTGACCCCCGAGGACTGGGCAGCCTTCAAGGCTGTGCGCCTGGACGCACTGCGGGACTCGCCGGAGGCCTTCTCCGCGACGTTGGCCGAAGAATCCGCGTTCAGCGACCAGGAGTGGGTCGCTCGCGTCGAGCGGGCCCCTCGGTTCATCGCTCACCGCGACGGTGCCGTCGTCGGCACCGCGAGCCTCGGGGTCCACGAGGCCGACGACTCGACCGACGACCGGCTCGCCGAAGGGTTCAACTCCGGGCTGAGCGAGATCTTCGGCCTGTGGGTGACGCCGCTCGCGCGGGGGACGGGAGTAGCCACCGCGCTGGCCCGCGCCGGCGCCAAGCGGGCCCAGCAGGACGGTCACTCACACGTCGTCTACTGGGTGAGCACCGACAACGGGCGTGCGGTGGCCTTCGCTTCGGGTCTGGGCTTCCGGCCGACCGATTCACGGCGCCCGATGCGCGGCTCCAACCGCGACGGCGAGGAGGAGATCGCGATGATCCTTCCCCTGGGTGCCGATCGCGGCACACTCCCAGACCTGGGCTGAGCTGCGACGGCATACTGGCTCCAGGGGCTCACGGGAAAGGTAACGTCGGAGCATGCGCAGCCAGGCGCGGGTGGTTTGGGACCCGGAATTCACGAAGTACAACTTCGGCCCGCATCACCCGATGTCTCCGGTGCGGTTGGCGCTGACCGCTCGGCTCTGTGCCGAGTTCGGACTCTTCGACGACGAGGCAGTCGAGGTCGTCAGCCCGAGCGTCCCCGATGATGCGTTGCTGCACACCGTGCACGACCGCGGCTTCGTCGAGGCGGTGCGCCGCGCTTCGGAAGACCCGCGCCTGGCCGACGAGATGCTCGGCCTGGGCACCGACGATGTGCCGGCGTTCGAAGGCATGCACGAGGTCAGCGCGCGCATCGTCGAAGGCACCCGCGACGTCTGCGAGGCGGTGTGGACCGGCGCCGTCGAGCACGGTGTCAACTTCTGCGGTGGGCTGCACCACGCCATGGCCGGCAATGCGTCCGGCTTCTGCGTCTACAACGACATCGCGGTGGGGATCCAGTGGCTGCTGGACAACGGCGCCGAGCGAGTGGCCTATGTCGATGTCGACGTGCACCACGGCGACGGCGTCGAATCGATCTTCTGGGACGACCCGCGGGTGCTCACGGTGTCGATCCACGAGACCGGGCGGGCGCTCTTCCCCGGCACCGGCTGGGCAACCGACATCGGCGGGTCCAAGGCCTTGGGCCAGGCGGTCAACGTGTCGCTGCCTCCGGGCCTGTCCGACGGTGGCTGGCTGCGGGCTTTCCACGCCGGTGTCATGCCCGTGGTGCGTGCCTTCCGCCCGACCGTCCTGGTGACCCAGCACGGAGCCGACACCCACAGCGCCGACCCGCTCGCGCACTTCGCGCTGTCGGTCGAGGCCCAGCGCGAGGCGATGATGGCGCTGCACAAGCTCAGCCATGAGCTCTGTGAGGGGCGATGGATCGCGTTGGGGGGCGGGGGTTACGAGGTCGTCGACGTCGTGCCGCGTACGTGGACCCACCTCACCGCGATCGCCGCGCACCGACCGATCCTGCCCAACGCTGCGGTGCCGCAGGGGTGGCTCGACTACGTCACGGCGTTGCTCGGCAAGCACGGGCCGACGCGGATGGGTGACCTGCCCGAGGGGCAGCCGCTGTGGTGGCGCTCGTGGGATCTCGGCTACGACCCGAGCAGCGAGGTCGATCGCGCCGTCATGGCGACCCGGCAAGCCGTCTTCCCGCACCACGGTCTGGACATTTGGTTCGACTGACCCGGCGTGTCGACTTTACTTTCCGGTCACAACCTCACTCACGGCTTCCCCTCACGTCACACCAGCCCCTAGAGTTGCGACGCATGCTCGTGGCCTCCGCCGGCGGGGAAGCCGGCGGCGCGAGTGTGCTTGACGATCGAGGAGTTCCATGCAGCCAGAGCGCCAGCTCTCCGAGGTCCGGTTCCTCACCGTGGCCGAGGTCGCCTCGATCATGCGCGTGTCGAAGATGACGGTCTACCGGCTCGTCCACGGGGGAGAACTCCCGGCGGTACGGGTCGGGCGGTCGTTCCGAGTGCCCGAGGACGCGGTCCACGCCTACCTCAGCTCGTCCTTCGTCGACACCGCGTGAGGTGATCGACACCGCTGTCCGGGGAGGACGGCATACACCCCCGTATGCCGTCCTCCCCGAGACGGTGGGGCTCTCCCCGACCGTCGGCGACCGTCGGCGCCTGGGCGCGATGCCCCGGAAAGTGGCGTCGACGCCGGTAGGCTGAGCCCGCTCCGGTATGCCACCATGGTCCGCCGGCAGGCGACCGGCACCACTCGTGTGTGTGAAGTTCTCGCAAGTTCCTCAAGCGGTTTCTCAAGCAAGGATGACCTATGGGTTCTGTGATCAAGAAGCGGCGCAAGCGGATGGCCAAGAAGAAGCACCGCAAGTTGCTGCGCAAGACGCGTCACCAGCGTCGTAACCGCAAGTAACCGCCGCTCAGCGGCACTGTCGGCCCCGGACGCGACCTGCGTGGTCGTGGCCGGGGCCGCTGCCATCCCGTCCCGAACCCGGGCAGGGGATGCTACGCGCGAGTAGGATCGGAAGGACCAGTCCAGGACGGAGGTGTCCAATTGGCCGACGTCGTGCTCATCACGGGGGTCTCTCGTTACCTCGGCGGGCGCTTCGCGCAGGCGCTGTCCGCCGATGCCTCGATCGAGCGCATCGTCGGGGTCGATGTGGTGCCCCCACCGCACTCCATCGGGCGCGCCGAGTTCGTCCGCGCAGACATCCGCAACCCCATGATCGGGCGGATCATCGGCCAGGCCAGGGTCGACACCGTCGTGCACATGAACGTGCTGGCCACGCCGACCTCAGCCGGCGGCCGGGTCTCCCAGAAGGAGATCAACGTCATCGGCACCATGCAGCTGTTGGCCGCCTGCCAGAAGGCCACCAGCGTGCGGCGCCTGATCGTCAAGTCCACGGCCGCGGTCTACGGCAGCTCGCCACGCGATCCCGCCATGTTCACCGAGGAAACCGGCCCCAAGACCATGCCGACCAGTGGGTTCGGCAAGGACTCGGTCGAGGTCGAGGCCTATGTGCGCGGGTTCTCACGCCGCCGCCCGGACGCCGAGATCACCATGCTGCGCTTCGCCAACGTCATGGGCCCGCGGATCAAGACGGCGCTCACCGACTACTTCTCGCTGCCGGTGCTGCCGGTGCCGCTGGGCTTCGACGCCCGGCTGCAGTTCGTCCACGAGCAGGACGTCACCGCCGCTCTGCTCCTGGCGGTCTCCGGGCCGCCGGTGCAGATCGTCAACATCGCCGGCGACGGCGTGCTCACCGTGTCGCAGGCCGCCGCCATGGTGGGACGTCCCACGGTCGGGGTGCCGTTCGCGATCTCCATGCTCGGGGCGATCATCCGCCGGGCCGGCCTGGCTGATTTCTCCTCCGATCAGCTGTCCTTCCTGTCCTACGGTCGCGGTCTGGACACGACGCGGATGCGCACGGTGATGAAGTTCGAGCCCCGGTGGGACACCCGCGCGGCCTTCCGCGACTTCGCCGACCATGCGCCACCGGTCGTCCCGGGCGCTGACACTGCGATGGATCTGCTCGGCCAGGGCGCCGGTGGCATGATGCGTCTGGCTGGAGCCGGAGTCGGTCTGGCCTCCCGACTGCGAGAGGTGGTGCGGTAATGCCCGACACCCCTCGCGACGCCTTCGCCACGGGCGCAGCCCGCGCGGCTGGCGAGCGCCGTCGCCGCCGGGCCACCCCCCTGGTGGGCGCGCCACCGGTGGCGGTCGTTCCTGGTCCGCTCCTCGACCCTGCCGCGCCGAGCGCTGCCGAAGACCCTCCAACTCCCGGTATGCCGTCCGGCCCCGGCGCCGTAGGCGCCGACTCGGCGGCCATCGGCTCGGCGACGGTCGACCCGGCGACGGTGGACCCGACGAAGGTCGACCCGACGAATCGCGCCCCCGCGGGCCGGCGGCGGGCACCATCCCGCCACCGTCCGGTCCCGCGGGCGGCCCCCGTGCCCACCCAGGAGAGTGCCGTCGACGTCCGGCGGGCCACTCGCCCGGCCGTGCGCCGGCTGCGCGCCGTCCCGTCACCCGCCGATCGGCCGTCTGCCGCCGCCGACGCGGTTCGCACAACGCCCTCGGCCGGCGACGAGTTGACGGCCCGGGTCGCCCAGGCCCGGCGCGATGGCGTGACGCATGCCTCCGAGGCGACTCCCGCTGCCGACCGAGCCCGCGGTGCCGACCGAGCCCGCACCGCCGACCGGGCGCGCGGTGCGGACCTGGCGGGCACGGCATACAGGCCGCAGGTGGTTCGCGATGGCGAGGGCCCCACGATCTCCGAGTCGCTGTTGGCCGCTGCGCTGACCCAGCAGGAACTCACTCCCGACATCGAGGACGTCATCGCGGCCGTTATCGGGGTGCTGCGCACGCTGGCGGCGGCGTCCGGGCTAGGCCCCGACGAGGTCGAGGCCCAGGTGGCCCGCACGCTGGCCTTTCTGCGCCGTCGGCTCACCGGCGACTACGAGGTCGACGAGTTCGGTTTCGACCAGGACTACACCGAGAACTTCTACCTGCCGGTGCTGCGGCCGCTCTACAAGCAGTGGTTCCGGGTCGAGGTGCGCGGCATGGAAAACATCCCAGCCGAAGGTGCCGGGCTCATCGTGGCCAACCACTCCGGCACCATCGCGCTGGACGCCCACATGGTGCAGGTCGCCGTCCACGACGCCGAGGCGCGGGGTCGGTTCCTGCGATTGCTCGGCGCCGACCTGGTCTTCCAGACCCCGCTCATCGGGCCGCTGGCGCGCAAGCAGGGGGCGACCCTCGCCGCCAACGCCGATGCGGAGCGGCTGTTGAGCAACGGTCAGCTTGTCGGGGTCTTCCCCGAAGGCTTCAAGGGCGTGGGCAAGCCGTTCAGCGAGCGCTACAAGCTGCAGCGCTTCGGCCGTGGCGGCTTCGTCAGCGCGGCCATCCGCACCGGCACCCCGATCATCCCGTGCTCGATCGTCGGCGCAGAGGAGACCTACCCCCTCATCGGCAACGCCAAGCTGCTCGCTCGGTTGTTCGGGGCACCGTATTTCCCCATCACGCCGACCTGGCCCTGGCTCGGGCTGCTCGGCCTGGTGCCGCTGCCGAGCAAGTGGATCATCGAGTTCGGCGAGCCGATCCCGACGGCCCACTACGGCAGCGCGGGGGCCGACGACCCGATGCTCGTCTTCGATATCACCGACCAGGTGCGCGAGACGATCCAGCAGACCCTCTACTCGCTGCTCATGCTGCGGCGGTCGGTCTTCTCGTGACCGTCCGGTGAGCGGCCTCTCTCGGGACCGCTGGTGGCGGCCACGTCCCAGCTCCCCCGTACCAGGCGCAGGCGCGGATGCTGGCGAGGCTGACGGAGGCTCCCGTGTGGGGCCGACGCCGCGGGTTCAGGTGATGAGTCGCCCGGGGTGTCACCTCTGCGAGGAAGCGATCCTGACCGTCGCTGAGGTCTGCGACGGAGCCGGTATGCCGTTCGAGGTCACCTCCGTGGCCGGTGACCAGGTGCTGGAGGCCCGCTACGGCGACCTGGTGCCGGTGGTCCTCGTCGATGGGCGCGAGGTGGCCAGGTACCGGATCACGGCCGCCGAACTCCGGACTGCGATGAATTTCTGACCGTTTGGTCCGCCAGACGGAACAGACTTTGTGCAACGCTTCACAAACCCCTTACTCTGGCCACGACCATCGGCGAACCTGTCCGATCGGCGGTCCCGAGGAAGGAGCCGGTGAGTGCCCATGACGCCGACCCCCTCCGCTCTCCGGGACATCCCGGCGGCGACCGTGTCGCGGCTGCCCACCTATCTGCGCGCGCTGCACAGCGCGGCCGCCCGCGGCGTCACCACCGTCTCGTCTGGGCAATTGGCCTCGGCCGCAGGGGTGTTGCCCACCCAGCTGCGTAAGGACCTCAGCCACCTGGGCTCCCACGGAGTGCGCGGGGTCGGCTATGACGTCGCCCTGCTGATCACCGAGATCACCAGAGCGCTCGGCCTGGGCCGCGCCTGGCCGGTGGCCATCGTCGGGATGGGCAACCTGGGCCGGGCCCTGGCGGCTTACTCCGGTTTCGGCACCGAGGGCTTCCACGTCGTGGCGGTGCTCGACCGCGACCCGATGCTCGTGGGGGAGCAGGTCGCTGGTCTGACGGTGCGTCCGATCGAGGACCTTCCCGCCCTCGTCGCCGAACTGGGCATCGCCATCGGCGTCCTGGCCACTCCCGCCGACGGCGCTCAGGCCGCCGCCGATGCCCTCGTGAGCGCCGGAGTCGAGGCGATCCTCACCTTCGCCCCCGCGGCACTGGCCTTGCCGCCCCAGGTGTCCCTGCGCCGCGTCGACCTCGCCACCGAGTTGCACGTCCTGGCCTTCCTGCGGGCTTCCCTGTCGGACCTGCCGGATGTCGGGGTGGCCGGATGAGGAGCGAGGAGCGGCTCCCGGCGGCCCGAGTGGCCTTCGTCGGCGCCGGGCCAGGTGACCCGGGGCTCATGACGGTGCGCTGTCGCGAGTTGCTGGCCGCCGCCGACATCGTCGTTCTCGACCAGGTCGGACGCCATGCGGTGGTCGAGGCATTTGCCCGTCCGGGGGTCCAGATCATCGACGCGGGCCACGACCACGACCAGCCCGACCTCGCGGTGCTGCGGACCGCCAAGGTCATCGTCAACGCGGCGCGCGGGCTGGGGGAGTCCGGTCTCGTGGTCCGGCTCATGGACGGCGACCCTTCGCTCTTCCACGGCGTGGCCGACGAGGCGCTCGAACTCGCCCACGCGGGAGTCCCTTTCGAGGTCGTCCCCGGGGTCAGCGCGGTCACGGCCGCAGCCATGTATGCCGGTATCCCGCTGACCACTGCGGCGACCACCGCGCTGCACGTCGTCGATGCGTCGGCCCGCGGTCACGACTGGGCGAGCCTCACCGATGCCGCCAGCACCGTGGTCGTCCTCGGCCCGGCCGCCCGCCTGGGTGCGGCGCTGAGCGAGGTGCGCCAGGCCGGCCGGGAAGGGTCAACGCCGGTGGCAATCATCGAGTCGGGAACGACGACCGCACAGGCGACCCGCACGACCACGCTCGACAAGGCTGAGCAGGTGCTGTCCGCCGACGGGATGTCCTTCCCCGTGCTTGCCGTTCTCGGGCCGTCGGTCGGTCTGCGCGATGAGTTGTCCTGGTTCGAGACCAAACCGCTCTACGGCTGGCAGGTCCTCGTTCCCCGCACCAAGGAGCAGTCCGGGTCGACGACCGCGCGACTCACGGCATACGGAGCACGTCCGACCGTCGTGCCGACCATCTCGGTCGAGCCGCCGCGGACCCCGGCCCAGATGGAGCGGGCCATCAAGGGGCTCGCGACCGGCCGCTACGCGTGGGTGGGCTTCACGTCGGTCAACGCAGTCCGAGCGGTGCGCGAGAAGGTCGAGGAATTTGGGCTCGACGCGCGGATCTTCGCCGGCGTGGGCATCGCCGCAGTAGGTGGTGTCACGGCGGACACGTTGCGGGAGTGGGGGCTCAACCCAGATCTGGTCCCGGGCGGCGAGCAGTCGGCCGCCGGAATGCTCCTGGACTGGCCCGAGGTCGAGGACAGCGAGGAGGCCTGCAACCGGGTCTTCCTGCCGCGCGCCGACATCGCCACCGACACTCTGGTCGCGGGGCTGACGGATATGGGCTGGGAAGTCGACGACGTGACGGCATACCGGACCGTGCGTGCAGCGCCCCCGGACGCGTCGATCCGCGAGGCGATCAAGAGTGGGGCGTTCGACGCGGTGCTGTTCACGTCGAGCTCGACGGTGCGCAATCTCGTCGGCATCGCCGGCAAGCCGCATGCCCAGACCCTGGTTGCCTGCATCGGCCCACAGACGGCGAAGACGGCCGAGGAGCATGGCCTACGGGTCGACGTGCTCGCTGCGACGCCCAATGCCATCGAGTTGGTCGACGCCCTGGCCACCCACGGAGCGGCGCGCGCGGCGGCGGCGGCTGAAGCCGGCCTGCCGGTGAAACGGCCCAGCCAGCGTCGGCACGCCTCCCGCCGCCGCGCCCGGTGACCTTGCGGTCACCACGCCCAATGTGGGGTTAACGGGCTGCCCTCGCCGGCCTCAGGCCGACTTGGTGAGCTGGATCTCCAGGACGATGGCGATCTTGTCGGAGACCAGGACGCCGCCACCCTCCAGCGCGGCGTTCCAGGTCAGCCCCCAGTCCTTGCGGTTGACATCGGCGCGGGCCTCGAAGGCGGCCTTGGTATTGCCCCACGGGTCGACGGCGACACCGCCGACCTCGAGGTCGAAGGTCACCGGGCGGGTGACGTCCTTGATCGTGAGGTCACCGGCGAGCGAATCAGGGGTGACCGCGGTCGAGACGAAGGTGAGCTGCGGATAAGTCGCAGCGTCGAAGAAGTCCGGGCTGGTGAGGTGGGCGTCACGGTCGGCGTTGCTGGTGCTGACGGAAGCGACCTGCGCGGTGGCCGTCACCGACGACTGCTCAAACTGCTCGGCAACGGTGACTGTGCCGGCCACCTCGGCGAAGCGGCCACGAACCTTGGACACCATGAGGTGCCGGGCGACGAAGCCCACTTCGGAGTGGCTCGGGTCGACGGTCCAGGTGCCGGGAGTGAGGTCGGCAAGCGCGCTCATCGCAGATCCTTTCGTGGCGAGGCCGCGTCATTGGCGCGCCCTTCCCACTCGGCAACATGATTGAACTGACAACTATTCCGGAAGTGCTGTGAAGTTTCCTGGCCGCGTCGACGGTCGGCACCCTATGCTGACGCTCGGACGCCCGCGCGGGCCTGAGGGTGTCCTCGGGGAAGGTGGGTGGAGATGGGCAGCCGCGAACCGCGCTGGCTGAGCACGACCGAGCAACAAACGTGGCGCGCCTTCTTGCGTGGTGGGCGGCAACTCATGGAGGCGCTCGATCGCGATCTCGTGCCCTTCGGCCTGTGCCTGTCGGAGTACGAGATCATCTCGATGCTGTCGGAGGCGCCCGATCATCAGTTGCGGATGTCGGAGCTGGCCACCATCGTGGTGCAGTCCCGGAGTCGACTGACGCACACCGCGACCCGGCTCGAACGCCGAGGGTGGGTGACGCGCGCGCCGTTTCCGGGTGACGGCCGCGGCGTCTTGCTCACCCTCACCGAGGCTGGGCTGGCCAAGGTCATCGAGACCGCCCCAGGCCACTTGGCCAGCGTGCGGGCGCGGCTCATCGACCAGCTCACCCCGGGTCAGATCAAGGCGTTGGGCCAGATCATGACGACCGTCAGTGAGGGCATGGAGTAGCCCGTCGGTTGTCCCGTCGGTCGGCCGGCCGGGGCGACACGGTATGCCGTGTGGCTCTGAGAGAATGAGGCATGCCCACGACGACCGTCGTTCATCTCATGCGCCATGGCGAGGTCCACAATCCCGATGGCGTGCTGTATGGCCGCCTCCCGGGCTACCGCCTCAGCGAACTGGGCCGCGAGATGGCCCAGGTCGTCGCCGACCATCTCGCCGCCCACGACATCACCCATGTGGTCGCCTCGCCGCTGGAGCGGGCTATCGAGACCGCCACACCGATCGCCGCATCGCACGACGTCGGCATCACCGTGGATCCGCGGCTCATCGAGGCGGGCAACTTCTTCGAAGGCAAGCGGGTCGGCGTCGGAGACGGCGCGCTGCGCGAGCCGAAGTATTGGGGCAAGCTCGTCGACCCCTTCACCCCCAGCTGGGGCGAGCGTTACGACGGCATCGCCGCCCGGATGCTCGCCGCGATCGACGATGCCCGGATCGCCGCAACCGGCCACGCCGCGGTCCTGGTCTCCCACCAGTTGCCGGTGTGGACCGTCCGGTCCAAGCTCGAGGGCCGACGGCTCTGGCACGACCCGCGCAAACGGGAGTGCGCGCTGGCCTCGCTGACCTCGCTGCACTACAGCGACGGCGAGCTGGTGACCATCACCTACAGCGAGCCGGCTGCCGAGCTCGTGGAGCGGGCGGCCAAGAAGTCTGGCGCCTAATGTCTCGCCCGCGGCTGCGCCCGCTCACGGTCTCGGTCGTGACGGCGATCTGGTTCACTCTCGTCGGCGGGCTCGTGGGGTGTCAGTCTGACGCTAATTCCCTTGAGGCACAGGCTAATTCAGGCAATCGAGCGGGATATCTCGCGGGTGACGGGTCGATCGAGCAGATCGCCCCGGCCAAGCGCACCGCCCCGATCGACCTGCAGGGCACCACGGTCACCGGCTCGACCTGGTCGTGGGCCACGGAGGGCAAGGGCAAGGTCGTCCTGGTCAATGTGTGGGGTTCGTGGTGCGGTCCGTGCCAGGAGGAGGCGCCCGCGCTGACCCGGGCGTGGACGGCATACGCGAGCTCTGGCAAGCCGGTCGCCTTCGTGGGGATCAGCATCAAAGAGTCGCCGCAGAACGCCGCGCCGGCGGCCGCGGCGCTGGGATACCCGTCGATCAGTGACCGCGCCAGCGGCGGCACCCCGATGCTGAGCTTGGCGGGCATCGCGCCGGCCACGCCGACGACCCTCGTGCTCGACAAGCAGGGCCGGCTGGCCGCGCGGGTGCTGGGTGGCACCACCGAGGTCACCCTCAAGACCCTCGTGGACGCCGTCCTGGCCGAGGCGTGACGGCCCAGACGTGATAGCCGACTCGACGATCGCCACGGGGGCCCTCCCGCTTGCGGCCCTCGTCGCGGCGTTGGCCGGCCTCATCTCGTTCGCATCGCCGTGCGTGCTCCCGCTCGTGCCGGGATTCCTCGGCTATGTCACCGGACTCTCGCCGGCCGCGCAGCAGCAGCGCAGCCGTTCGCGGCTCATGCTCGGAGCACTGCTGTTCGTCGCGGGCTTCTCGGTCGTCTTCGTGGCATCGATCACCGCGGCGTCGGTCGCGGGGGCGGCCCTGATCCGCTACCAAGGCATCCTCACCCGCGCCGGAGGGGTGCTCGTCATCCTGCTGGCGTTGGTCTTCCTCGGCATGGGCACCCAACGCGAACTCACCTTCGGCTGGCGCCCGGCCGCTGGATTGGCCGGAGCGCCCCTGCTTGGCCTGGTCTTCGGCCTGGGCTGGACCCCCTGCACGGGTCCCACCCTCGGCGCGATCATGGCCCTGGCCGGTCCGCTCGGCGGCGACGCTCCCGTCGCACGCGGAGTGCTGCTCGGCACGGCATACTGCCTGGGTTTGGGATTGCCCTTCCTGGCTATCGCCGCCGGGTGGCAGCGTGCCACCCGAGCCAGTGCCTGGGTGCGCCGCCACCAGCGCGGCGTGCAACGCACCGGCGGCGCGCTGCTGCTGCTCGTGGGGGTGCTCATGGCCACCGGATTGTGGGAGGGCATCATGTCGTGGGTGCAGACCCACCTCGTCACCGGCTTCCAGGTGGTGTTGTGAGCACCGCGAGGCCGCCGCGGCAGGACACCGAGATCCTTCAGCCGCAACTCGGCCCACTCGGCTGGGCTCGTTGGGTGTGGCGCAACCTCACCTCGATGCGCACGGCGCTGTTCCTGCTGCTCCTGCTCTCGGTCGCGGCCGTGCCAGGCTCGGTCTTCCCGCAACGCTCCATCGACGCAGGCCGGGTCGCCGACTACCTGGCCGCCAACCCGACCGTCGGGCCGTGGCTGGACCGCTTCGGCTTCTTCGAGGTCTACCAGTCGCCGTGGTTCTCCGCGGTCTATCTCTTGCTGGTCATCTCGCTCATCGGATGCATCATCCCGCGCACCAAGCTGCACTGGCATGCGCTGCGCTCCCGCCCGCCGCGCGCTCCGCGGCACCTCGAGCGGCTCGGCACCTGCGCGACCGCCGAGTATGCCGGCCCGCCGGACGCCGCGCTCACAGCAGCGCGGGAGGCGTTGCGGCGCAAGCGTTTCCGAGTCTTCTCCCACGACGACACCTCGGTCAGCGCAGAAGCGGGCTTCCTCCGGGAAACCGGCAACCTGCTGTTCCACGTGGCCATGTGCGTGGTCATCGTCGGCGTCGCGGTCGGGCATCTCTTCGGCTGGCGCGGCGATGTCATCGTCACCGAGGGGGAGACGTTCGCGTCGGTCTTCTCGCAGTACGACACCTTCGACACCGGCGTCATGGTCGACCCGAATGTGTTGCCTCCGTTCACGATTCGGCTCGACAAGCTCGACGTGAGGTTCGAGCGCGAGGTGGGCGGGGCCCAGTTCGGCGCACCGCGAGGTTTCACGGCATACACGACCGCGGTGGAGCGCCCCGGGCAGGCGCCCCAGGAACGCATCGTGACCGTCAACGAGCCGCTCACCCTCGGGGGCGCCGATATCTTCCTGCTCGGCAACGGCTACTCGCCGGTGGTGACCGTGCGCGACGCTGCCGGGAAGGTCATCTACCAGCAGGCGACTCCGTTCCTGGCCCAGGACAACCTCTACAAGTCCGTCGGAGCCATCAAGGTGCCCTCAGCGGCGCCCAAGCAACTGGGGTTCAGTGGATTCTTCCTGCCGACGGCGGAGCCGACCTTCGTCAACGGGCCCGAGTCGGTCTTCCCCGACCTCGACTCGCCCGAACTCGCGCTGTCGGTCTGGGAGGGCAACCTCTTCCCCGGCGGGCGGCCGCAGTCGGTCTACACGCTCAACACCGCCGAACTCACCCCGGTGCCGCGGGCTGACGGCAAGCCGTTGGCCATCCGGCTCAAGCCCGGCCAGAGCTATGACCTGCCCGGCGGCCGGGGGTCGATCTCGTTCGACGGGGTGTCCCGCTTCGCCGGCTTCTCGGTGCGCACCGACCCCGGCAAGGGACTGACCCTGGCGGCGGCGCTCGCGACCCTCGCCGGGCTGATCGCATCGCTGTTGGTGCGGCGGCGGCGGGTCTTCGTGCGGGTCGAGCCGGCTCCCGAGGGAGATCGGTCCGCAGGGTCGACTACCCTCGTCACCATCGGAGCCCTTGCCAAGGGCGCCGATCCCGGGCTGGCTACCTTCGTCTCTGACCTGGCTGCCCAACTCGGCACGAGCCCCACCCCCGTCGCTGCGGCGACCCGCACGGAACGGACGTGACGATGCCCCTGCTGGTGACGGCCTCGGCAACGCCAGAGCTCGCGAACTGGTCCAACCTCGCGCTCTACTCCGCGATGGCGGTCTACACCATCGCCATGCTGCTGTTCGCCTCGCACTTGGCAGCACTCGGCCCGGATGCCGAGGCCGATGCTGCTGCCGCTCCTGCTGCTGGAGCGGACGTCGACGAGCGCGCCGACGACTTGGTCGGCGCTGTGGCCGGATCTGGCACGGCGGGGCGGGCCAGTGGCCTCGCGTCGGGCGATGGTGCGGCCTCGCCGGTGCGGTCGGCGGCGCCCGCGGCCGGCGGTGCTCGGGGCGGGTCAGGCGCGGCAGACGAGGGTTCGCGCGGCTCGTTGCGGGCCCGCAAGCTCGGTTCGTCGGGCATGAGCATGACCTGGCTCGCGAGCATCCTGTTGCTGGCCTCGGTCGTGCTGCGCGGTCTGTCAGTGGCACGCGCCCCGTGGGGCAACATGTTCGAGTTCGCCACCGCGGGCGCCACGGTGGCAGCCTTCGCCTACCTGCTGCTCGCTCGGCGCTACCGCTGGGAGTGGCTCGGCATCTTCGTCGTCGGCCCCATCCTGCTCACCCTCGGCACCGCCTTGCTCGCCTTCTACACCGAGGCCGCCGAACTCATGCCGGCGCTCAAGAGCGTCTGGCTCGTCATCCACGTGACCGTCGCCATCCTCGCGGTCGGCCTGTTCATCGTCGCCTTCGGCCTCGGGGTCGCCTACCTGCTCAAGGTGCGTCGCGACGCAGCCGAGGTGGGCACCCGGTCGCCCCGACTGGCCTTCCTGGACTCGCTGCCCAGCGCCACCCGACTGGAGCGGTCGGCATACGGGCTCAATATGGTCGGCTTCATCCTGTGGACCTTCACCCTTGTCGCCGGTGCGATCTGGGCACAGAAGGCCTGGGGCTCCTACTGGACGTGGGACCCCAAGGAGGTCTGGACCTTCGTCGTCTGGGTCGTGTATGCCGCCTACATGCACGCCCGCGCGACGGCCGGCTGGGAGCCGCGCAAAGCGATGTGGATCGCCATCGCGGCCTTCGCCACCGTGATCGTCAACTTCGCGATCGTCAACGTCTTCTTCGTCGGGCAGCACTCCTACTCCGGGCTCTGACCGGAGGCTGCCACCATCCGCCGGGTCGACCGGCGTCCGTGTTGAGAGGTGCTCGTGCTCCGTTACACCGTCCTTCGGATCGCTCTGTTCTTCGCGTGCTTCGGCGTGCTGTGGTTGTTGGGGATGCGTTCCCAGGAGCAGCAACTGCTGGCTGTCGCGGGGGCTGCGGTGGTGTCCATGGTGCTGTCGTTCATCTTCCTGCGGCCGCTGCAGCAAGACATCTCCGACAAGATCAACGCCCGGGTGAGCCGCCGGATGGCGCAGCGACAAGAGCGCGAGCAGCACGGTGGCGCTGTGGTGACCGATGATCTCGACGCGGCTGCCGAGGACGCCGAGGCCGACGCAGCCGAACGGCCGTGCGACTGAGGCAGTGACCCGGGCCCGACCGCTGGCCCAGCGCTGGCCTACCGCCGCCCCAGTGCGGCTGAGTGGCCCCGGGGTCAGCCGAGCGCGAGGCCGAGGGCGAGGAGCACGGCATACCCGAGTTGCAGTTTCCCGGTGCCGGCCAGGACCGGGATGAGCGCCGGGCCGGTGGCACCCGAGCGCACGGCGCGCAGCGGGCCGAGCGCGAGGCCGGCCGAGGCGTGGGCGAGCAGCGACCACGGCCGCCAGACCGCGCAGCCGACCGCGGCAAGTAGGGCGGCTGCGACCAGGACGATCCACAGCCGACGGGTGCGCGCGTCGCCGAGGCGCACGGCGAGGGTGTTCTTGCCGCTGGCGGCGTCGCTGGGCCGGTCGCGCAGGTTGTTGGCCACGAGGATCGCCGATGCGAGCGCGCCGACGCCGACCGCCCCGAGCAGCCCCGGGATGGTCAGGGTGAGGGTCTGGGTATAGAGCGTGCCGAGGGTCGCCACGAGCCCGAAGAAGATGAAGACCATGACCTCGCCGAGGCCACGGTAGCCGTAGGGGTTGGTGCCGCCGGTGTACCGCCAGGCGGCGATGATGCACGCCACCCCGATGGGGATGAAGATCCAGGTCTGCGAGATCGCGACGAGTGCCAGCCCGAAGACGGCGGCTGAGAAGAAACTCAGGTATGCCGCGGCCTTGACGCTGCTGGGCGCAGCCAGACCCTGCCCGACCAGGCGCACCGGACCGACCCGGGCGGTGTCGGTGCCGCGGATGCCGTCGGAGTAGTCGTTGGCGTAGTTGACCCCGACCTGGAGCAGCAAGGAGACCGCGAGGGCGAGGATGCCGTAGCCCACGTCGGAATCGCCGATCGCTGCGGCGGCACCGGTGCCGACAAGCACCGGCGAGATCGCGGCGGGCAGGGTGCGGGGGCGGGCGCCTTCCACCCACTCCATCAAGCTGGCCATGCTGTCCTTCGTTGGTGCCGGTGGTGGGTCAGAGCCCGCGCAGGAAGTCGGGGTCGTCTTCGGGGCCGCGGGGCCCGGCCGGCGGATTGCCACGCCGACCCATCGGGCCCCAGGGCGGGGTGCTCTGCGGGCGGCCGGCGACGATCCACGCGATGGGCCCGACCCAGACGGCGATGACGATGAGGGCCAGCCAGGCCAACTTGGGCAGGTTGCGAACCCGCCCGTCGGGGGTCTGGACACAGTCGATCACCGCATAGATGGTCAGCCCGAGGGCGAGCACTGTCAGCAGGACTCTGGCCATGGACGCTCCTCCCACCGGACGACTGGGGCCGGTCCGGCGGGGGTTCCCGCGCGGCATACCGTGCCCTTGCAGTCTCTCATCTTTGCCGCCTCCACCTCGCCGCCTCACCCGCGCGCGGCGACCTCGGCGAGCAGGGCAGCGAGGGCGGCCCGGTCGGGTTTGCCGGGTCCGCGCATGGGGAAGGCGTGCACGACATGCAGGATCTGAGGGAGTGCGGCGTCGGGGAGCAGGCCACGCAGCATCGCACGCGCGTCCTGGAGGGTCGGTGTCGGCTGATCGCAGCCGGGCCGTGGGTGGCCCGGCTCCGGCTCGAGCACGATGGCGGCGGCCACCGCCTGGCCCCACCGGGCGCTCGGGATGCCGACGACTACAGCGTCGCGCACCCCGGGCAGGTAGCGCACCAAGGCGTCCTCGATCGGGCCAGGCGCCACCTTGACGCCGCCGGTGTTGATGAGGTCGTCTGCACGGCCGGTGATGTGGAGTTGTCCGTCGTCGTCGATCTCGCCGAGGTCGTCGGTGCGGAACCAGCGCACCCCGTCGACATCGGTGTGGAAGTGGTCGGCCGTGCCCGCCGGGTCGGCGAGGTAGCCGTGCGCGACCGTCGGCCCGCCGAGCACGACGTGCCGGTCGTTGTCGATGTGCACCTGCACGTCGGGCAGCGGTGACCCGTCGTAGACACAACCACCGCAGGTCTCGGTCATGCCATAAGTGGAGACGAGAGGCACGCCCTCGGCGAGCGCGCGATCGCGCAGCACGGGGGAGGTCGCCGCCCCGCCGCACAGCAGCGCATCGAACCTCGCCAGCGCCGCGGTCGCCCCTGGGTGGCCCAGCAGGCGGGTGAGTTGGGCAGGCACCAGCGAGAGGTATGCCGGGTGGTCACCGAACGGCATACGCTCGGCAGCCTGGACGAAACCCCGAGCGGTGAAGCCGTGGGTGAGGTCCATGACCACCGGCGGGCCGGCGCCGAGCACGGAGCGAACGAGGACCTGGATGCCAGCGACGTGATAGGGCGGCAGGGCCAGCAGCCACCGGCCCGGTCCGGCGAGGGCCTCGTGGGTGCCGTGGACCGAGGCGCGTAGGGCGTCGGCGGTGAGCATGGTGTGTTTAGGCAGCCCCGTCGAGCCCGAGGTGGAGACGACCAGGGCCAGGCCGGCGGGGAGGCCGGCGGGGTCGACATCGGGCAGGGGTGCGTGGGTGCTGCCGGTGGCGTAGGGCGCCAGGGCCGGACCCGTGCCGTCGAGGGCCGCGCGTAGTCGTGGCAGGACGTCGAGTACGGCACCGTCGACCCCGAGTGGAAGCGGTTGCACTCGAGGGTGCGCCGAGGCGTTGGGCTGGTTGGGAGCGGGCATGTGGAGCCGGTCAGGCCGACAGCGGCCGCGTCGTCACGGTGTCCACGGACGGGAGCCTATCGGCCGCCCGCCCGCCGCGCACGATGCAGCCTGGCTGGCCCACCGTCAGGCACCGCCGGTAGCGAGGACCACTCGCCTCTCGATCCTCACTACGACGTCCTGTTGCCCGCGCGGCGAAGCTGCGTGAAGTCGTCAATCGCCGCGTCGACGGCGTCGTCACTGAGCTTGAGCAGGGCATCGAGCTTCTCCCCGGCTGCGCGCAGGGCAGCAACGTCGGCCGTCCGGTCCTCCTTGACCGGGATGAAGTAGCCGACCGTGTGCCCGTGTCGCGTCACGGCAATGGGCGCGTCAGAGTCCACGAAGTCGGACAGGCTGGCTCGGAACTCCCTGATCCCCACCTTGGTCGCAGTCATGACGCCTCCTCACTTTGTGCCATCTATGTGTACACATTACCGCGGCGCGGTGAGTGACGAGGGGGTGCACCGGGAGTCTGTGTCCCGATCGATCGGGGACCCGCGCTCCGCGCGCGTGGGTCCTTAGAAATACCAGGGGAAGGGTGACCAGTCCGGGTCGCGCTTCTCGAGGAACTGGTCGCGCCCCTCGACGGCTTCGTCGGTCATATAGGCCAACCGGGTGGCCTCACCGGCGAACACCTGCTGGCCCATCAACCCGTCGTCGACGAGGTTGAAGGCGAACTTCAGCATCCGGATCGCCTGCGGGCTCTTGCCCATGATCTCCCGCGCGGCCTCCAGCGCGGTCGGCTCCAGTTCGTGGTGCGCGGCGACGATGTTGACCGCACCCATCCGGTGCATGTCATCGGCGGAATAGGCCCGCCCCAGGAAGAAGATCTCCCGGGCGGCCTTCTGCCCGACCATCCGGGCCAGGTATGCCGACCCATAGCCCGCGTCGAAAGACCCCACATCGGCGTCGGTCTGCTTGAACCGTGCGTACTCCCGGCTGGCAATCGTCAGGTCGCACACGACGTGCAGCGAGTGGCCGCCGCCGGCCGCCCACCCGTTGACGACGGCGATGACGACCTTGGGCATGGTCCGGATCAGCCGCTGCACTTCCAGGATGTGCAGCCGCCCGCCCTCGGCCTTGACCCGCCGTTCGTCGACCCCCGCAGCCGTCGGATCGGCGCCCGGGTCGACGGCATACTGATAGCCCGAGCGGCCCCGGATCCGCTGGTCGCCTCCGGTGCAGAACGCCCAACCCGCGGTGGCAGGTGAGGAGCCCTCACGCGGCGTCGGCCCGTTGCCGGTGAGCAGCACGACCCCCACGTCTGCGGTGCGTCGCGCGTGGTCGAGCGCGCGATAGAGCTCGTCGACGGTGTGCGGCCGGAAGGCGTTGAGCACTTCGGGCCGGTCGAAGGCGATCCGCACGATCCCGCTCGACGGCCCCTGGCCGGTCGCCCGATGGTAGGTGATGTCGGTGAAGTCGAACCCAGGCACCTCCCGCCACGCCTGCGCGTCGAAGGTGTCACTCACATGGGGAAGGCTGCTCACCGGTCGAGCCTAGCGACCGGCATACCCTCGGCGTATGACGCCTGGCCCGATCCCCCCGCTGGCGCTGGACCCCGAGCAGGTGCGCGACCTCGCGTCGACTGTGCGGGTGGTGCGGGTGCTGCTGCGGGTGCGCTTCCGCGGCCTGACCGAGCGCGAGGTCGCGCTGGTGCGGGGCCCGGCGGGGTGGGCGGAGTTCGGTCCGTTCCTGGAATACGGGCCGGGGGAGGCGCGCGCGTGGCTCGCGGCGACGGTCGAGGCAGCGTATGCAGGGTGGCCGGCTCCCGTGCGCGATCGAGTGGCCGTCAACGCCACCGTGCCGGCGGTGGCGGCCGAGGCAGTCGCGGGGGTATTGGCTCGGTTCCCGGGGGCGACGACGGCGAAGGTCAAGGTGGCCGAACCGGGGCAGGAGTTGCGCGATGACATCGCTCGCGTCGCCGCCGTGCGCGACGTGCTCGGGCCGGCCGGGCGGATCCGGGTGGACGCCAACATGGGGTGGGACGTGAGGCAGGCGCGGGAGGCGCTCGGCGCGCTCGCGGCATACGGATTGGAGTATGCCGAGCAGCCCTGTCCCAGCGTCACTGACCTCGCCGAGCTGCGAACCTCGTTGGCGCGGGCGGGGATTGACGTGCCGATCGCCGCGGACGAGTCGATCCGAAAGGCCTCGGATCCGCTGCTCGTCGCCCGGGCGGGTGCGGCCGATTTCGTCGTCGTCAAGGTCGCGCCGCTCGGCGGGGTGCGGCGGGCGCTGGCGATCGTCGCCGAGTGTGGCCTGCCTGCCGTGGTGTCCTCGGCGTTGGACACCTCGGTGGGGATGGCTGGTGGGCTGGCCCTGGCGGCCTGCCTGCCCGAGCTGGACCACGCGTGCGGCTTGGGGACGGTGCGTTTGCTCAGTGGTGACGTCGTCGCGAATCCCGTTGCGCCCGTGGATGGTTGGCTTGACGTCGCGCGCCATCTTGCAGGTGGCATGGGGCCGGTGGCCGATCCGGAGTTGGTGGCGCGGTGGCGGGCGCCGGAGCGCGAGGACTGGTGGCGCGAGCGGATGCTGGAGTGCGCCGCACTGTGACCGACGTCCCATCGACCCCCGAATCCATTTACTGACCATCTGGTCAGTAGATTGGCCTCGTTCGGTATGCCGGGCCTCAACGAGGAGCTCCCATGTCGTCGTCAGCGTCGTCCGTGCGATCGCTCTACGAGCAACGCCGCACCGATCCCGACGAAGCGGTGAAGCTCATCCGCGACGACGACGCCGTGGTCGCGGGCATCGCGGCTGCCGAACCGGCATACGTGCTTGAGGCGCTGTCGCGCCGCGGACCCGACCTTCGCGGGGTGAGCGTGGTGCAGCTGCTGCCGACCTCGCCGCAGGCCTATCTCGACCCGGCGACGACCGAGCAGATTCGACACAATTCCCTCTTCCTGGGTGGCCCGTCGCGTGCGGGCGCGCAGGCGGGGTGGGTCGACTGGACGCCCAATCACTTCTCGGAGATCCCGTCGCTGATCCGACGCGGGCAGCTGCGCGCCGATGTGGCGGTGGCGCGGGTGTCGCCGATGGACGAGAACGGGTTCTTCTCGGTGTCGCTCGGACCGGCATACACGATGGCTGCGGTGCGGGCCGCCCGCGAGGTCATCCTCGAAGTGGACCCGCACGTGCCGATGGCACATGGTGACTGTCACATCCACGTCGAGCAGGTGAGCGCCCTCATCGAGACCGACGGGCCCAACGTCGAGCTGGGCCACCCACAGATCGGTCCGGTCGAGCGGGCCATCGCCGGGTATGTCGCCGAGCTCATCCCCGATGGGGCGACGCTGCAGATCGGCATCGGCGCGATCCCCGACGCCGTGGTGGCCCAGTTGGCGTCGAAGAACGACCTGGGCATCCACACCGAGATGTTCGGCGACGGCATCCTGTCGCTGATCGAGGCCGGCGCAGTGACCAACCTGCGCAAGAACGAGCACCCCGGCACGATGCTCGCGGCCTTTGCGCTGGGCTCGGCCCGGCTGTATGAGTTCATGCACGACTCAAGGGGTCGGCTCGAGATGCACCCGGTCGACGTGACGAATACCCCGCATCTGGCCGGCCGCAATGACAACTTGCACTCGATCAACAGCACGCTCGCCGTCGACCTCATCGGGCAGTGCGGGTCGGAGAGCATCGGCTCGGCGCCCTATTCGGGCAGCGGCGGACAGGCCGATTTTGTGCGGGCGGCCAATATCTCCGACGGCGGGAAGTCATTCATCGTCGTGCCCTCGACCGCCAAGAACGGGACCGTGTCGCGGATCGTGCCGACGCTGGCTGCAGGTACCCATGTGACGACGTCCAAGAACGACGTCGGCTATGTCGTGACCGAGTACGGCGTGGCGTCGCTGCGCGGGAAGACAGCCAGGCAGCGGGCCGGGGCACTCATCGACATCGCCCACCCCGACTTCCGCGACGAGCTGCGCGAACGAGCCCGCGACCTGCACCTGATCTAGTGGGGCGCAGTGGAGACTTACGCACCGCCCGCGTGCGTAAGTCCCCACTCAGTCCTCGTCGCCCGATGGTGGGGACAGTGGGTGGGGCCTCTCATCGAAGGCTGTGGCTGACTCTGTGCCCCGCGCGGTGCCCGACGCCGAATCCGACGCCGACGCCGGCGCAGAATCCGACGTCGACGCAGAATCCGCAGCCGACTCCGGTATCCCAGCGGACGAGGCCGCCGCCGCGCCACGGTGGCGGCCGGCGGGGCGACGGTCCAAGCGGTTGATGATGGGGACGACCAACCGCTCCAGTTCGCGGACCTGGAGCATCCTGGCCAAGAAGAAGTAGACGACGGCGAAGAGCATCCCTGCCAGCACGATGGTCACCACGTCACCGAGCCGGCCACGTCCAGCCAACGATCGGGTGAGGATCACCACCAAGCCCCACGCCAGGTATCCGGCCCCGGCGGCGGCCAGCGCCATCCGCCCCCACGCGATGAGCACCGACCGCAGACCGTAACTGCCGATCCGCCGCCGGAGTTGCCACATCCCGAAGGCTGCCGCGAGCACATTGCTTACCACGAGACCGACCGCCACGACCGCGATGGCTGAGGTCGGCGCCACCACCAGCCCGCCGAGCGCAATCGCCACAGCGGATGCGGTGAGGACGATCTGTTCGGCCATCGCCAGACGGCCCTTCTCCATGGCGTAGAAGTAGCGCTGGTTGAGCACGTCGACCCCGAAGGGCACGATCCCGACCGCGAGGATGGCCAGGGTCAGCGCCGTGGCCGGCAACTCGTCGGGGTCCTTGGCCGTGAACAACAGCGACGTGATCGGCCGCGCCATGATGATCAGTGCCGCGCCCGCCGGGATGGTCAACACCGCCGGAAAGGTCAGCCCTTGCACATAGTCGCGGCGCAGCGCGGCGTTGTCGCGCGCGTGGACGGCCGCCGAGATGCGCGGATACATCGCCGTGATGACCGAGAGCGCCACCAGCGCATGGGGCACCATGAAGACGAAGAGGGCGTTGGCCCACACGGTCACCCCGGCGACAAAGGGTTCGCCCGGGCGGCGCCCCGCCGGATCGGACCCGCTGGCCTGCCAGAGCACCTGCGAGACAACCAGATAGCTCAGCTGCGAGACCAGCAGGGCCGCAAACGCCCAGCCCGCGATCCGCGACGTCGACGCCAGCCCGACACCGCGCAGGTCGAACCTCGGGGTGAACCGAAAACCGCCGCGCCACAACGGGATCAGCAGGATGAGCCCCTGCGCCGCGATCGACAGGGTGGCCGTTCCGGCGAACCACCACACCATCTCCGGTGTCCACTCGCCGGGCGTCACATGTCCCTGATAGAGGCGCATGAAGGCCAGCAGGCCGGTGATCGCCACGACATTCGCCAGCGCCGGCGACCAGCCGAAAGCGGCGAACTGCCCCCGAGCATTGAGCACCTGTCCGAGCAGCCCATAGAGCCCGTAGAAGAAGATCTGCGGCAGCGTGATGACCGCGAAGAAGGTCGCCAGGTCCAGCGCCGAACCCGACAAGTTGAGCGCATAGAGCCGCACCAACCACCCGGCCAGCAGCGTCGCCACCACGGTGACCAGCAGCAAGGCACCCAGCCCGACGGTCAGCAGCCGGTCGGTGTACGCGCGCCCGCCGTCCGGCGAGGTCGCCGCCTTGACCAGCTGCGGCACCAGCACCGAGTTGAGCACGCCCCCGGCGATGAGCATGTAGATGATGTTGGGCAGCGTGTTGGCCGTGGTGAACGTGTTGGCCGTCAGCCCCTGCCCGATCGCCACGACGATGAGCGACTGGCGGATCACCCCCAGCACCCGCGAGGCGACCGACCCGGCCGCCATGGCCAGGCTCGACGACGCGACGCTGCCTGATCGCGCGCTCAGCGCGCTCATCGCGCAGGAGGCGGGCTGGGGGACATGCCTCGATTGTCGACCAGTGTGGCGATCGCGGCAGCCCTGGCACGCCGGTGCGCCCGACTCACCCGCGCCTCGATCACCCGCAGCCCAGGCGCGGGGTCGGCGATCGCGTCGCGCAGTTCCTCGCGGGTGGTGACGAGCCGGTATGCCGTCCCGGCGGCACGGCATACGGCTGACAGGTCCGCGTGGTGCGGGGTGGCGAAAACCCGCTCGAACCCTGCGGCGTAATCCGGCGCGCCCTGTTCGAGCAGCGTGAAGATCGATCCGCCGTCGTCGTTGACGACGACGAGGGTGAGGTCGGGGCGGGGTTCGTCAGGTCCGAGGATGAGCCCGTTGGAGTCATGCAGGAAGGTCAGGTCGCCCAGCAGCGCCAGCGATCGCGGCGCACCGGCCCGGCCGAGGTCGACCCCGATCGCGGTGCTGACCAGTCCGTCGATGCCGGCCAGGCCGCGGTTGCCGACGATGCGCCGCCGCCCACGCGGAGGATAGGGCACGAGCATGAGGTCGAGGTCACGCACCGGGTTGGACGAGCCGACGACCAGCGCCGTGCCGGGGTCGACGGCCGCTCCGACCACCTGTGCGACATGCAAGGCGTCGAGCTCGGGCAGCGACTCGACGAGCCGATCGACCCGGCCGGAGACCTCGGCGTCGAGCATCCGCCAGGCTGCCAGCCATTCCGACTCGGCCGCGGCGGCGGGAGCCTCGGGTGCGCTCGGCACGGCGGACAGCACGTGCGCCCGGTGCTCGGGGGTGGTCACGTGCCCGCTCGGGGGAGCCACGGCGAGCAACTCGACGGTATGCCGCGCGAGCAGTCCCGCGACCGGCCGCGACAGGGTGGGGTGCCCGACGACGACGACCCGTTCGATCTGCGCGCCCAGCGCCGTCCCGAGCAGCAACCGATAGCACCGAATCGCATGATCGCCGGCCCGAGCACCGGAGGTCGGCTCGGCCAGCAGCGGCCAGCCGGCCGACTCGGCGAGCACCCGGGCGGCTGGCCCGGCGTCGTCACCGGCCACGACGACCGTCAACGGCCCCCGTGACAACGCCGGCCCCAAGACCCGTGGAGGCGCGCACGCGGCCGCACCCGTCGAGCCCGCACTCGCGACGCCGGGGGACTGGGAGGCGGGCCACCACGGCATACCGGGGTCGGGAAGCAGCGGCGTGTCGAACTGGACGTTGAGATGAGAGGGACCGGCGCGCCGCACCGCCGCCGCGACCGCAGCGGCAGCGTCGTTGGCATAACTGTCGACAAAACTCTCCACGCCAGCGGCGACGCCCAGGTCGGTGCTCTCCGCAAAGCGCCCGAAAATGCCTGTCTGCCACGTGGTTTGGTTGGCCGCGGTGCCGCGCATCGACGCCGGACGGTCGGCCGACACCACGACCAGGCGGCGCCCGCTGTGGTAGGCCTCCATGACCGCCGGCAGCAGGTTGCCGACCGCCGTGCCCGAGGTCGTGACGACTGCGACCGGCCGACCCGAGCCGATCGTCAGCCCGAGTGCGAGAAACCCCGCCGACCGCTCGTCGATCCGCACATGCAGCCGCACGTCACCGGCGGCGTCGGCGGCGAACAGGGCGAGCGCCAGGGGCGCCGAGCGCGACCCGGGCGCCAGGACGACATCGCGCACCCCCGCGGCCAAGAGCGCTCGCAGCACTAGGACGGCCTGGTATGCCGTGCGGTCGGGACCGCCCGACATGGCCTCAGCGTCCGCTCAGCGCGTCGCGCATCGGCACGAACTTGGCGTCGGCCTCGGACACTTCGGCGTCGGGATCGGAGCCGGCGACGATCCCGCAGCCGGCGAAGATCCGCAGCTGGCGCCCGCCGTGGTTCTCATAGGAACCCGAGCGCAGCGCGATGCCCCACTCGCCGTCTCCGGAGGCGTCGGTCCAGCCGACCGGACCGGCATACCGGCCGCGGTCCATCCCCTCGAGCTCGGCGATGAGCGCCACCGCCTCGGGAGTCGGGGTGCCCCCGACGGCTGCCGACGGGTGCAGCGACGCGGCGAGGGTGAGCGAGGTGACATCGTCGGAGGCGACCCCGGTGACGTCGGTAGCCAGGTGCATGACATTGGGTAGGTGCAGGACGAACGGAGACTCGGGCACATTGGTCGACGAGCAATGTGGGGCGAGGGCATCGGCGACCGAGCGCACCGCGTATTCGTGCTCTTCCAGGTCTTTGCTCGACCGGGCCAGCGAGGCCGCCAGGCCCAGGTCCTTGGCGTCGTCGCCGGTGCGCCGGATGGTGCCGGCCAGGACCCGCGAGGTGACCAGGCCGCGCTCGCGGCGCACGAGCAATTCCGGGGTTGCGCCGAGCATGCCGTCGACGGCGAAGACCCAGGTGTTGTCGTAACGCCGAGCCAGGGCCTGCAGCACCCAACGCGGGTCGATGGGTTCGGCCGCTTCGACGAGCAGGTCGCGGGCGAGCACGACCTTGTCCAGGGCGCCGGTGGTGATCCGCTCGACGGCGTCGGCCACCCGTGCTGCCCATTGCGCACTCGACAGTGCCCCGTCGGCGAAGCTCACCTCGCTCGGCGGCGTCGGCGCGGGCAGGGCGGCAGGCGGCGGGGTCGGAGCCGGCCCGTGGCTGCTCGTCGTCACCCACCAACGCCCGGCCCGATGCCCGACGAGCACGCTCGGCACGACGAGGGTCGCCTCCGCCGCCGAGTCATCGGCGAACGGGAAGGTGCCGAAACAGACCGGGCCGGTGCCCGGCATACCGATCTCGTCTCGCACCACCGCGTGGGCTGCGGTATGCCGCCACCAGGCATCGGCCTCGGCGAACCGCGCCGGACCGCCGGTCGAGAACGACACTGCCGCACCCCAGCCGACCAATCCCTCGCCGCGGCGCACCCACGACACGAGCCCGGCCGGGTCGACCCGGCCGCCGCGCTGCGGGAGGGGTAGGAGGTGAAGGAGTGGCCCCGGGTCGTCGAGTTCGACGGTGCGGACCACGAGGGGCGCGCCCACCGTGGGAGTCGCCCCCGGGTCCGGCGCGATGGCCTCGTCGGGCCGCGGGAGGGTGGACATCGTCAGCCATGGTACGCGTGGGGCAGGGCCGTTTCCGGTGAGTGGCAGGATGACGGGATGACCCGCGCCCAGCTGGACAAGGCCCCCCGGGATGTCGCATCGATGTTCGACACCGTCGCGGAGAAGTACGACCTCACCAACGACGTCCTGACCGTCGGCATCGACCGGATGTGGCGTCGGGCGACGACCCGCGCCGTGGGCGCACTGCCCGGCGAGGCCGTCCTCGACATCGCGGCGGGCACGGGCACGAGTTCGGAGCCGTTCGCCGACTCCGGTGTGCACGTGGTGCCGGCCGACTTCTCCCTGGGCATGTTGCGGGTCGGTCACCGCCGCCGTCCTGACCTGGCCTTCACCGCGGCCGACGCGACCCGATTGCCCTTCGCCGACGCGTCGTTCGACGCCGTGACGATGTCGTTCGGGCTGCGCAATGTCGTCGACGTCCCTGCGGCGCTGCGTGAGTTCGCCCGGGTGACCAAGCCCGGCGGGCGTCTGGTGATCTGCGAGTTCAGCCAGCCGGTGTGGGCGCCGGTGCGGACGGCATACCGGGAGGGCGTTTTGCGGGTGCTGCCGAGCATCGCGCGACGCACAGCCTCCAACCCCGAGTCCTACGTCTATCTGGCCGACTCGATCCGGGCCTGGCCCGGCCAGCGCGAGCTTGCGGCGCAGATCGGCGCGGCCGGCTGGTCGCAGGTCCAATGGCGCAATCTCAGCGGCGGCATCGTGGCCCTGCACCGGGCCGTTCGCTGATCGGATCGGCCCCGGTGACCCCCTAGACTGACGCGAGTTCGTGCACACCTTCACAAGCTCCGCGATGGGATCTCTCACTGTGAGTAGCGCACCGGCGCCGGCCTCCGAGGGCCGGGAGACGGCCGATGTCGTCGTCGTCGGCGCAGGTCCCGGGGGGTCGGCGACTGCCGCCTACCTCGCCGAGCGCGGGGTCGACGTCGTGCTGCTGGAGAAGGCGGCCTTTCCGCGCGACAAGATCTGCGGCGACGGACTGACTCCTCGTGCGGTCAAGGAACTCATCCGGTTGGGCATCGACACCACCGGGTGGCAAAGCACCCACGGGCTGCGCATCATCGGCGGCGGGCGCACCTTCACCCTCGACTGGCCCGATACCGGCAGCTTCCCCAACTACGGCCTGGTCCGCACCCGCGCGCAACTCGACGAGACGCTCGCCCGGCACGCCCAGGGTCGTGGCGCGCGACTGCACGAGCGCACCAGTGTCAGCGCCCCACTGCGCGACGGCACCGGCCGGGTCATCGGCGTCAGCGCCAAGCGGCTCGATGCCCGAGGCCGGGCCACCGGCGAGGTCGTGGAATACCACGCACCGGTCGTCGTCGCCGCCGACGGCGTCTCCTCTCGGCTGGCCACCGCAGTCGGCCGCGAGAAGCGCGAAGACCGAGTCATGGGCGTCGCCGTGCGCGCCTACTACCGCACCCCTCGGCCCGACGACTACCTCGAGTCCCACCTCGAACTCTGGACCACCGACGACGCGGGCCAGCGCATGCTCATGCCGGGTTACGGCTGGCTCTTCCCCCTTGAGGACGGCCGCACCAACGTCGGCCTGGGCATCCTCGACACGAGCAGCGCCTTCGGCAAGACCGACTACAAGGATGTGCTGCGCCGCTGGGCGCAGAGCCTCGGCGATCGGTGGGAGCTGGCCTTCGACCCTGCCGGTGGCCCGATCCGCGGCGCCGCCCTGCCCATGGGCTTCAACCGCACGCCCCTGTATGCCGATGGCCTCCTTCTCGTCGGAGACGCGGCCGGCATGGTCAACCCGTTCAACGGCGAGGGCATCGACTACGCATTGGAGGCCGCCCGGGTCGGCGCCGACGTCATCGGGCAGGCCCTCGCCCGCCAGAGTGACGCCGGCCGCGAGCGGGCGCTCGCGGCATACCCGCGGATCATGAAGCACGAGCTGGGGGGCTACTTCACCCTGGGACGGTGGTTCGCGCGGGCCATCGGCAACCCCGAGGTGATGCGCCTGGCGACCAC
>JBGAQV010000161.1:0-1021 GCA_044220505.1 Dermatophilaceae bacterium | reverse complement strand
CGATGCCTGGCTCGGTGAGTGAACTGGCCGCGACGTGTAGCTTGCGAAGGGCGCCAATGGTGAGGTCGGACGCTTGGGCGAGTGCCCATGCGGCCTCCGCTCGAACGGTCTCCCGCTGATCCTCGAGAGCGGCTCTCGCGAGTTTGACAAGCTCCTTGCTTCCATCGGAGGTCTTTGGGAGGCCGTTAGCCCAGAGTGTCTCGGCTGTAGTCAGAAGCCATAAGGTGCTCCATGCGTTGCCTCGATGCGCCTGGCAGAGCTTGACGAGCACTTTGTCGATTAGCTCCGGGTCTTGCGGGACCCCGGATGGTTTGCGGCCGAGGAGCAGAAGCACCGACTCAAGGTGTGGTGGGCTCGCAAACACCAGATCCGCCAGCAATTCTGGGTTGAGGCTGCCGAGGTCTCCAAACTGGTCGAGGTCCTGCGGCGGTGGCGGCGGGAGAAGTTTACGAACGCCCAGATCCTTCCCACGTTCCTTCTTCCAATCGAGATGCCAGGAAAGATAACCTTCTGCCGGGTCGACCTCGGGTTCGTCGGGTTCGTCGGGTTCGTCGGTCTGGTCCTCGCCTGTTTCGAAGGAGTCGAAGTCACTACCGGACGGTGTGGTCGTTGCCCCGTGGCCAGACTGAACAATCTTTGTTTTATGTATGGACAGAGTCAGGCCGAGGTCGCGTAGGGCCCTCTCAAGTACTTCCAAGGCGCGATTTGCCTCTACCCAGCTGTCGACGACGATCTTGTAGTCGTCTGCGGTGCGAACGTATGGCAAGCCTTCGCGGTCGAGAGTCCTATCCGCGATGGCCAGGTACACGTCGACGAGTCGGTCGCTGGCGTCCATCATCTGCGGCATTCCGCGGTCGCGGACGGCTAGAGCTGTAAGAAGTTCACGCAGAGCCTGGGAGACGACGTGGTCATCCGATCGCAATAGGATCTCGTCGGCGAGTAGTCCAGGCGCGACATACTCGTAGCAGGCAGCCACGTCGGAGATCACAACGTACTCGCCGGGCTCGGTGCCGAACTCTGC
>JBGAQV010000160.1:0-1111 GCA_044220505.1 Dermatophilaceae bacterium | reverse complement strand
CATCCCTTCCGCTACATCGCGCACAACGGCGAGATCAACACGGTCAAGGGCAACCGCAACTGGATGACTGCGCGCGAGGCCATGCTCGCCAGTGACCTCATCCCCGGTGATCTTGAGCGGCTCTTCCCGATTTGCACCCCCGCCGGCAGCGACTCGGCGAGTTTCGACGAAGTTCTCGAGCTGTTGTACCTCGGTGGTCGCTCGTTGCCGCACGCCGTCTTGATGATGATTCCGGAGGCATGGGAAAACAACCTGTCGATGGACCCGGCTCGCCGGGCGTTCTACGAGTACCACTCGACGCTCATGGAGCCGTGGGATGGGCCCGCCAGCGTCTCGTTCACAGATGGCGACCTCATCGGTGCTGTCCTCGATCGCAACGGTCTGCGGCCAGGTCGTTTCTGGATTACCGCAGATGGCCTTGTCGTACTTGGTTCCGAAGCCGGTGTCCTCGAACTTGACCCGGCAACGATTGTTCGCAAGGGACGACTGCAGCCAGGTCGCATGTTCCTCGTCGACACGATCAATGGTCGAGTCATTGAGGACGACGAGATCAAGGCGGAGTTGGCCGCCGAACACCCGTACCAGGAGTGGCTCGACGCCGGACTGCTGCATCTTGAAGATCTGCCCGACCGCGAACACGTCGTTCACACCCACACTTCGGTCCTGCGTCGTCAGCAGGCATTTGGATACACGGAAGAAGAGTTGCGGATTCTCCTGACGCCAATGGCGCGCTCGGGAATGGAAGCACTTGGCTCGATGGGCACCGACACACCGATTGCTGCTCTGTCGAATCGGCCTCGACTGCTGTTTGACTACTTTGCCCAACTCTTTGCTCAGGTGACGAACCCACCGCTCGACGCAATTCGCGAAGAGATTGTGACGTCGCTGAACACAACAATCGGTCGCGAGCTCAACTTGCTCGATGCTGGCCCCGAACACTGCGGCCACATTGTGCTGAGCTTTCCGGTGATCGATAACGATGAGCTGGCCAAGATCCTGCATATCGACGCCGATGGCGACACTCCATACACGAGCGCGAAGGTCTCGATGCTCTACCGCATCGAGGATGGTGCCGCTGGCCTCGAACGGCGCCTCGACGAGATCTGTCAAG
>JBGAQV010000015.1:0-38492 GCA_044220505.1 Dermatophilaceae bacterium | reverse complement strand
GCGCTTTCGCGCGTGCTCAACGCCCCGGTGAGCCGGGGGCAGGTGGCGTAGTAGGTCGTGGGTAACGGGGTGCCATCGGGCAACTGCGCGGCCGTTGTGACGACGTCGGGGGCCCCGCATGGACAGCGATGCGCGACATCGACGATGCCCCGCGGCGCGCGTCCTAGCTGGCGCTGGACCACCGCGAGGTCGGCCGCATCGACCGGCTGCTGGGGTCCGCGGGTCCTCACCCTGCCGAGCCTACCCACTCGGGCTGTGGCCGGCAGGTGCTGGCCGGATCACCGTCCGGTCAGCGCGGCGTCACCGCCCGGTGACCGACCCGAGCGGCTGGTCGGCCAATTGCACCGACTGCCAGATCCGGCCGTACCACGGTGCCGACGCATCGGCCCGGGGAGCGGCGACGGACACGGCCGGGGTCGTGGCCGGGTGATCGGTGGCATCGATGACCGTGTAGGACCGATCGCCGGGCTTGACGTATTTCAACCGCTGCCGGGCCTGCTGCTCGACATAGGCCGGGTCGGCCCAGCGCTCCTCCTCCGCCTTGAGCTCGGCCAATTGCTGCTGCTGCGACACGATCTTGTCGCGCAGCGCGTCGATCTCGGCGTTCTGCCGGGCCAGGTTGCGGGCGGTCGGCACGACGGTGACGAGCAACACGACGACCAGGCCCGCGAGCACGACCCAACGCCACCACACCGTGCCCTTGGTCGCCTCGGCGGTGGCCGACTCACGCGGCCGCGCGGCCGACGCGGGACGTCGGGCCCCGGTGCGCGCACCCGGGCCGGTATGCCGTGCACCGGGGCGGGTCGCCACAGCACCCGGCCGGCGGGCGGAGCCCGTCGGCCGGGTGCTGCGAGAGGTCGTCACGTCAGGCTCCTGGACGGCATACCGTCCAGTGTGACCGACGCGGCAGCGAGATTACTTGCGCCCCGCCGCGAACCGCGGGAACGCGCCGGCACCGGCATACACTGCCGCGTCGTCGAGCTCCTCCTCGATGCGCAACAGCTGGTTGTATTTGGCCACCCGGTCGGAGCGGGCCGGAGCACCGGTCTTGATCTGGCCGCAGTTGGTCGCGACGGCGAGGTCGGCGATCGTCGTGTCCTCGGTCTCACCGGAGCGGTGGCTCATCATGCAGGTGTAGCCACTGCGGTGGGCGAGCTCGACGGCGTCGAGGGTCTCGGTGAGCGAGCCGATCTGGTTGACCTTGACCAGCAGCGAGTTGGCGGTGCGGGTGTCGATACCGCGCTGCAGCCGCTCCGGGTTGGTGACGAACAGGTCGTCGCCGACGAGCTGGACCTTGTCGCCGAGCTTGTCGGTGATGGCCTTCCAGCCGGCCCAGTCCTCTTCGCTCATCGGGTCCTCGATGGACACCAACGGGTAGTTAGCCACGAGGTCGGCGTAGTAGTCGGCCATCTCGTCGGCGGTCTTCTTGACGCCCTCGAACTCGTAGGAACCGTCCTTGAAGAACTCGGTCGCCGCCACGTCGAGCGCCAGCGCGACGTCCTTGCCGGGGGTCAGGCCGGCCTTCTCGATGGCCTCGACGATGAGGTCGAGCGCCGCGCGGTTGCTCTCGAGGTTGGGGGCGAAGCCACCCTCGTCGCCGAGGCCCGTGGACAGACCACGGTCGTGCAGGACCTTCTTGAGCATGTGGTAGACCTCGGCGCCCCAGCGCAGCGCCTCCTTGAACGACGGCGCGCCGATTGGGGCGATCATGAACTCCTGGATGTCGACGTTGGAGTCGGCGTGGGCGCCACCGTTGAGGATGTTCATCATCGGCACCGGCAGGATGTGGGCGTTCGGGCCACCGACGTAGCGGAACAGCGGCAGGCCGGCCGAGTCGGCCGCCGCGCGCGCGACCGCGAGCGAGACGCCGAGGATGGCGTTGGCGCCGAGCTTCTCCTTGTTCTTGGTGCCGTCCAGGGCGATCATCTCGGCGTCGATGAGTCGCTGCTCGGACGCCTCGAAGCCCATGATCCGCTCGTTGATCTCGTCGAGCACGGCTTCGACGGCCTGCTCGACGCCCTTGCCGAGGTAGCGGCCCTTGTCACCGTCGCGCCGCTCGCACGCTTCGAACGCTCCGGTCGAGGCACCGGACGGGACGGCTGCCCGCGCGATGGTGCCGTCGTCGAGGGCCACCTCGACCTCGACCGTGGGGTTGCCGCGGGAGTCGAGGATCTCGCGTGCACCTACTGCCTCAATGCTGGCCACTGGACTGCCTCCAAGACGTGGTTCGGGCTGGGCCGATCCCGCCTCACGCCGCATTGCGTCAAGCCGCCGGCCGTCGTCCCAACCCTATCCCTCGGCGTCGGCCAGCGCCCTCACAGCGGCCCGCAGGGCGGAGTCGGGATCGTCACCCGCACGCACCAGTCGCGCGACGATTCCCAGGAGTTCGGCACCCGGTCCACCGGCGTTCACCTGAGCATCGACGCGCGCCCCGAGACCGGCGCGATCGAGGCGAGAGACCACCTTGGCCGCCCGGGCCAGGGATGGCATACCAGCCGGTATGCCGTGCAACGGACCGCCCTCGACGCCCTGGGCCGCCCGCTCGGCGGCCTTGAGCTGCTCCCAGTTGGCGACGACCTGCTCGGGGGTGTCGGCCTGCACGTCGGCGAAGACGTGGGGATGCCGGCGGCGTAGCTTCGCGGCGAGTCCGGCGGCGATGACCTCGAGGTCGAACGGCGCGTCCGGGTGTTCCTGCCCGACCCGGGCTTGGAAGACCACCTGCAAGAGCACATCGCCGAGTTCCTCGACGATGTGGTCACGATCGCCGGACTCGATCGCCTCCGCGGCCTCGTGGGCCTCCTCGAGCAGATAGGGCACCAAGGAGGCATGAGTCTGCTCGGCATCCCAGGGGCAGCCCCCCGGTGAGCGCAGCCGGTCCATGACCGCCACGAGGTCGGCCAGCGCCGACTGCGGGGAGTCGGTCGAGGTCACGGGGCCTTGCTGGCCGCGGGCGGCTGGATGATCCAGTCGGGAGTGGTCTTGAGCAGGGTGCCGTCCTTGGGGTTGATCCCACTGCCGTAGCGGGGATCGATGACGACCTGCGAGGTGGAGATCTGGGCGAGCACCTCTTGCCAGTCGGCGTCGGTGAAGGTCGCGGCCGCGTTGTTGGCCTTGACGATCGACACCGTCTCGGGGGTCGGCGACGCGATCTGGGTGATCATCGCGTTGTAACCGGCATCCGGGGTCCACAGCGCCTTCTGCTCGGTGTGCGCCAGGACGAAGGGCGCTACGACCAACCAGTTGACCGTCGTCGTGTCGGTGAGCGGCTGGGCCGCCAGCTCGGCCATCGTGTTGAGCTGACGGGTCGCCTCGTGGACCTGGGCCTGGCTGTAGCTCGTGCCGTTGACGATCAATGCCGTGCCTGGGCGGGCGGCGCCGCTGCACCCGGACAGGGCCATCGCCCCGGACATGAGCAGGGCAGTGCCGACAAGGCGCCACGTGGTCCGGCGAGTGATCATCGAGCGGGTCCTTTCCCTTCGTGCCGTGCGGCACCGGAGCTATTCTGCCCCACCTGCCCCCTGACTGTGCCAGCCCCCGCGGTGGCGACCCGAGCGGCGTGGGCCACGTTGTCGAGCAGCACTGCGCGGACGACGTCGCAAGCCCACCGCAGCACCGCAGTGTCGCGCAACGGCTGACCGCCGACCCGGGCCGTCATCGGCTTGGGAACCAGGAGCACATCGAGACTCTCCTTGACGATCGACCCGGGATAGAGCCGGTTGAGGCGCACCCGCCGGCTGTCCGGGAAGGTGGTGGCCGGCACCGGCCCGAAGCGCACGAACGCGCCCTGCATCGAGACATCGGCCAGGCCTGCCTCCCTCGCGACAGTGCGCAGGCGCGCCACCTCGAACAGGTTGGCCACCGGCTCCGGTGGCGGCCCATAGCGGTCGCGCAGTTCCTCCTCGATCGCCAGCACCCCGGCCTCGTCGGTGACCGAGGCGAGCTTCTGATAGGCCTCCAGTCGCAGCCGCTCCCCCACCTGGCGGGGATAGCCCTGGCCGGGCACGTAGTCGTGCGGTAGATGGGCGTCGACGGGCAGCTCGATCTTCACCTCGGCGGGAGCGGTGTCGGCCTCCCCCTTGTATGCCGCGACCGCCTCGCCGACCAGGCGCACGTAGAGGTCGAACCCGACCCCTTCGATATGGCCGGACTGCTCGCCGCCCAGCAGATTGCCCGCTCCCCGAATTTCCAAGTCCTTCATCGCCACCGCCATGCCGGCCCCGAGCTCGGTGTGGCTGGCGATGGTCTCGAGCCGGTCGTGGGCGGTCTCGGTAAGGGGCTTCTCCGGGGGGAAGAGGAAGTAGGCGTACGCGCGTTCGCGGCTGCGCCCCACTCGACCGCGCAGCTGGTGCAACTGGGAGAGCCCGAGCAGATCGGCACGCTCGACGATGAGGGTGTTGGCGTTGGAGACGTCCAGGCCGGTCTCGACGATCGTCGTGCAGACCAGCACATCGAACCGCTTCTCCCAGAAGTCGACGACGACCTGCTCCAGGCGGCTCTCGCCCATCTTGCCGTGGGCCGTCGCGATGCGCGCCTCCGGGACGAGCTCTCGCAACCGGGCGGCGGCCTTCTCGATCGACTGCACCCGGTTGTGCACGTAGAAGATCTGGCCCTCGCGCAGCATCTCGCGCCGGATCGCCGCCGCGATCTGCTTCTCGTCGAAGGGGCCGACGAAGGTGAGCACCGGGTGGCGTTCCTCCGGAGGGGTGGCGAGCGTTGACATCTCGCGAATGCCGGTCACGGCCATTTCCAGGGTGCGCGGGATCGGGGTGGCCGACATCGACAGCACGTCGACGGCCGTGCGCATGCCCTTGAGGGCTTCCTTGTGCTCGACGCCGAAACGCTGTTCCTCGTCGACGACGACCAGACCGAGGTCCTTGAATCGCACCGAGTCGGTGAGCAGCCGGTGGGTGCCGATGACGACATCGACGCTGCCGTCGGCCAAGCCGGCGAGCACCGCGGCGGACTCGGTGTCGTTCTGGAACCGCGAGAGCGCCTTGACCGTCACGGGGAACTGCAGGTAGCGATCGGAGAAGGTCTGCAGGTGCTGCTGGACCAGCAGCGTCGTCGGCACGAGCACCGCGACCTGCTTGCCGTCCTGCACCGCCTTGAACGCCGCCCGCACGGCGATCTCGGTCTTGCCGTACCCGACGTCTCCGCAGATGAGCCGGTCCATCGGGACCTCGCGCTCCATGTCGGCCTTGACCTCGTCGATCGAGGACAACTGGTCGGGCGTTTCGACGTAGGCGAACGCGTCCTCGAGCTCGCGCTGCCAGGGCGTGTCCGGACCGAAGGCATGACCCGTGGTCGCCATCCGCGCCGAGTAGAGCTTGATGAGGTCGGCCGCGATCTGCTTGACATGCTTGCGGGCCTTGGCCTTGGTCTGCGCCCAGTCGGAGCCGCCGAGCCGATGCAGGGTGGGCGCCTCTCCACCGACATATCGGGTCACCTGATCGAGCTGGTCGGTCGGCACATAGAGCCGGTCGCCAGGCTGACCGCGCTTGCTCGCGGCGTATTCCAGCACGACGTAATCCCGGGTGGCCCCGCCGACCGTGCGCTGCATCATCTCGACGAAGCGCCCCACGCCGTGCTGCTCGTGGACGACGAAGTCACCCGGCCGCAGCGCCAGCGGGTCGATCTGGGCCCGGCGCCGCGATGGCATCCGGCGCATGTCGCGGGTCGAGGTGCCCGACCCGGTCGAGCCGGTGAGGTCAGCCTCGGTGAGCACGACCAGGCCGGCCTGCGCATCGAGGAACCCCCGGCCCAGCGCCCCCGTCGTGACGAGAGCAACTCCCGGGGTGGGTTCGACCTGATCCTCGGCGACGCGGGCCGCCAGGCCATGCTCGCCGAGCACCTCGTGCACCCGCCGGGCCAGGCCAGGCCCCTCGGTGACGAGGACCACCCGCTGCCGGCCACCCAACCAGGCCCGGATGTCGGCGATGGCCCGCTCGGTGTCGCCGCGATAGGCCGGCGTGTCGTGCAGACCGAGGTCCAGCTGGCTCACCTCGTCGGGCTCATCGACGAAATCGGCCAACTCCTCGTCGGCAGCGAAGGACGAGAACTGCCACCACGGCATACCGAGGTGCTCGGCCTTTTCCCGCAGCGCGGGAACCGAGTGGTAGGACCCGGTGCTGAGCACGCCGCGCAGGTCGACCGGCACCGCGCTCCCCGCGGCGGCCGAGGACCAACTCGCGTCGAGGAACTCCTCACTCGTGGCCACCAGGTCGCGGGCCCGCAGCCTGATCCGCTCGGGATCGCAGACGACCACCCGAGACCCGCGCGGCAGCTCGTCCAGGACGGTGCCCAGGTCAGCGCCGACCAGCGCGGGCAGCAATGACTCCATGCCCTCGACGGCGATGCCCTCGGCAACCTTGGCCAGCAGGTCGGCGACTCCGGGCAGCCGGTCGACCAGATCGGCGGCCCGAGCACGCACGGCCGGGGTGAGCAGCAGCTCACGACATGGCGGAGCCCAGAGCCCGTGCTCGGCGACCTCGAGGGAGCGCTGATCGGCAACCCGGAACCAGCGGATCTCCTCGACCGTGTCGCCCCAGAACTCGACGCGCAGCGGGTGCTCATCGGTCGGTGGGAAGACGTCGAGCAGGCCACCGCGTACGGCGAATTCGCCGCGCTTCTCGACCAGGTCGGTGCGGGTGTAAGCCGCCGCGACGAGCGCCTCGACGACCTCGTCGAGGGGTCGCTCGTCGCCGGGTCGCAGGCGCACCGGGGTGAGATCGCCCAGGCCGGGTGCCAGCGGCTGCAGCACCGCGCGGACCGGCGCCACGACCATCTGCACCGGCCCGTATGCCGGGTCGTCGGGATCCGGGTGCGCCCACCGGCGCAAGACGGCCAGCCGCCGGCCGACCGTGTCGGAGCGCGGCGAAAGCCGTTCGTGCGGAAGGGTTTCCCAGCTCGGGAACACCGCCACGGCATCGGGGTCGAGGAAACACCCGACCGCCGCCGCGAGGTCCTCGGCCTCGCGCGTCGTGGCCGTGACCGCGAGCACCGGACCCCCTCCGTCGGCCGCCACCGCCGCGAGCACCAAGGCTCGGGCGCCGGTCGGCACGGCCAGGTCGGCGCGCAGCACGACCTGCTCGCTCAACGCATCGAGGGCCCGGCCGGCAGGGCTCTCCGACCATTCACGCAGCAGTGGGGCGAGCCGGCCGGTCGCCCAGGCGGTCACCGGAGACGAGGGAGCAGACATGCGTAAAGGGGTTCCTCGTCGGCGAGAACGGACGGCGAACGACGCCGCTCGCGCGCGGTCGCCGTTCCAGGATGGATGGACCCGATCATTCTCAGGTCACCCCACTAGGGTACCCGCCATGACGTGGGCGCTCGGTCGGCCGGCCGCACCTGGCCGGCCGACCCGCCGCCAGGTCCTGGCGGGCTTGGCCGCCCTCTCGGTGACCCCGTCGGCCACCGGATGTTCGCCGAACTGGGTGCCCACCCCGAGCGTCGCCACCTGGTGGCAGCACCGCGGATCGCGTTCCTCATCGCCCACCGCGGCAGCGGCGACGTCTTCCCGGAGCACAGCCTGCCGGCATACGAGCGCGCCCTGGCCTGGGGAGCACCCGCCATCGAGGTGTCTGTCGTGCGCACCTCCGACGGCGTGCTGTTCTGCCAGCACGACCTCGATTTCAAGCGCACGACGACGATCCAGGGGTTGGCGTCGCAGGCGACCTGGGCCTCACTGGACGGTGTCCGGATCGAGATCCCCCGGCTAGGCCCGCGCTGGCTGGGCGACGGACGCCCGGGGTTGGCGCGGCTCGACACCGTCCTCACTCGGCTGGGACACAAGACCGTCGTGGTCCTGGAGGCCAAGGACCCGGAAGCCTTCGAGCCGATGCTGGCCCTCGTCGCCGAGCTCGGGGTGCAGTCCTCGGTCGTGTGCAAGCTGCACCAGTCCAGCCGCCGGATCCCGCGCGCCCGAGCTACGGGCCTCCCGATCTTCTGCTACTTCGGCGCGCCCGATGAGGTCACCGCCAATCGGTTGGCCGAGATCGGCGCACCCTCAACCGCGAGCAGGACCTGCTCGTCATCCCGACCGGCGACGGGGAGAATCCGTTGCCCGACCCACTGGTCGCAGCGGCGGTCGGCACCGGCATACCGGTGTGCGTCTTTCCCGTGCACCGTCGCAGCGAGGTCGACTACTTCGCGGTGCGGGGCGTACAGGGCTTCGTCACGTCGAGCTATGGCTATGTCGCCGGCGCGGTCGCGCCGGTGACCGCCACCGCGTGGGAGCAGGGGGCCATCGCACCCGGAGAGATGACGCTGCGGCCCGAGCTGGCCGAGTTCGGGCTGCAGTGGCCCGAATCGGGCGTGGTGCAACTGGCGGCCCAGGGCCGGATGGCCTTCCTCACCCTCGGGCAGCTCGCTCCTCTCGCGCGCCCCACGGCATACCGGCTCGAGGTGCAGGTGCGGGTGGATCGCGCGCGGGCGGACGGCGGGCCGGTCGAGGTGGCTTTCGGGCACCCGGACGACCGCTACTACGAGTCCGGGCAGGGCCGGCTCGACGGCTACCACGCACTGCTGGGCATGGACGGCTCGTTGCAGCTCGGGCGCCACCAGGCCGGCAACCGCGCCGGTATGCCGTTGGCCCCCGCCGTGCCCGGACCGGCCCTCACGGTCGGCACCTGGGTGCCACTGCGGCTGGACGTGACACCCGACACGATGACCTGGAGCCGGGTGGACACCGGCGCCGCGATCACCGGTCGCGACGCCACCCTGCGGGGGTCCTACCTACACGTCGGCCGGGCCTCGACCACCGGTCAGATCTCACTGCGCGGGCTGCGGATCAGCTGACGTCGTCAGTGCACTGGGCCGACCTTGGCAGTGCCGGCCGGCACGCCGAGCAGGGTCGCGACGGCGTCGGACAGCGGCACCCCGATGGTCATCGCCGCCGCCTGGCGCAGCTCCTCGTCGACTGAGGTGCCGGCCGCGACCAGGGCATTGCGCCAGGTCTTGCCCTTGGCCGTGTTGAAGGCCTCGCCTGTGTCGTACTTCTCGACGGTGACGTTGTCGGTGCCACCCCAGCCGATGAAGGTGGCGTCGGTGGTCAACGACTTCTTCACCCCGACATTGCCGTTGAGGGTGATGTTCATGGCGTCGGCATCGATGCGCGTGGCCTTGTCCAGGACGTAGAACTGGAAGTAGGACGGCGCGCTGTCCTTGCCCATGACGTTGTTGATGACGACGATGTTGCGCAGCAGCCACGGGTTGGTGGGGTCGGGCACGGGCTGCCGGACATCACGCCCCACCGAGTAGGTCGCCTGCCGACGCTCGTCCTGGGACAGGTAGATGTCCGCGTGAGTGGTGTCGTAGGCGAGGTTGTTGGCGACAGTGAAGTCACCGCTGTCGAACAGGTAGATACCCATCATCCCGCCGGAGACCCGGTTGTCGGCGATGACGCCCTTGGCACTGATCTCCACCTGGATAGCCGCGCGGCCACTGTTGGTGACCGTGTTGCTCAGGATGTTGATGCCATAGCAGGACTCGTCCAGCCAGATGCCCTTGGCCATGTTGGAGTTGGCCACGACATTGCCCTGGATAGTGATGAAGCGGCTGGAGGTGTACTTGATGCCACCCGCCTCGGGCAGGTTGTTGAAGTTCTCGTAGTTGTTGTTGCTCGCCACCGAGTTGGTGATCGCCGAGTTGTCGGCGTAATGGCCCATGTAGGCGACCATGCCGGCCCGGTTGATCGTCACCCGGTTGACCTTGACGTTGCCCGAGATCGACAGCCCGATGGTCGCGGCGTCGTCGATCCGGACGTTCTCGATCGAGCTGTTGTCCTTGGCGATCCGGATGAGGCCGTTGGCCATGATCGGGTTGGCGTAGCGCCGGAACCCGATGCCCCGGATCGTCACCCCGGCTACCTGGGTCTCGATCGCCTGCTCGAGGTCGGCTGCACGGATCTCCTTGCCGGTCGGGTCGTCTCCGAGGATGAGCCGCTTGGTGGTGTAGTCGACGGCGAAGGTGCCGGCGACGACCGCGCTCGGAGCGACCTGCTTGAGCTGGCTGCCATTGACATAAGCCTGATCTGGCCAGGCCGCCAGCGGATAGCCCGCCTGCAGGTAGCGGGTGTCGTTCTCCCAGGTGTGGTAGCCGAGAGTGTGGTCGTGGACGACCGTCCAGGGTGCCACCCACGTCGTCCCGCTCTTGGTGAAGCCGGTCACCGGCACCGTCCCGTCGAACCACACCACCTCGCCTGGGTAGCTCTGCAGGGTGACGGCCTTCGTGATGACGAGTTCCTCGTGGTAATAGCCGGCGCGGACGACGACAGTGCCACCCGAGGGCACCGCGTCGATCGCCGCGCTGACACTCGCCTTGGGGCTGGCCGTCGTGCCCGGGTTGGCGTTGTTGCCCCCCGGGGCGACGAAGACGGCTCCGGCCGGGATCGGGTATGCCGTGCTGCCGAGAGCCGCTGCGCCCGCGGTGGTCGTCGGGGCCGGGACGGTCGGGGTGACCGTTGCGGTGGTCGTGGCTGTTGTCGTGGTCGTCTTCGGTGCCGTGGTCGTCGGCTTGGGCGCGGTTGTGGCCGACGTCGTCGCGGCGGTCGTCGTGGTGGTCGGCGGGGGCGGAGGTGTCACGTCGCGCGCTTCGAGATCATCCAGCCGCACCGGCGTGGTCACCGTCGCGCTCAGCCCGTATGCCGCCAGGCCCACCGCACCCGCGGCCGTCACTCGGGACGTGGAGGAGTCGGTGAGGTCGGCCTGGAAGGCCGACGGAGTGGCCCCCACGGCATACACCCGCGCTCGGATGCGCACCGGATCGGTGCCGGTCACGACCACTTGGGTGACCAGCTTGGCGTTGGTGGCCACCAGTCCGGTGACCGTCGCTTCGCCGAGGGTGGTGTCGCCTCCGGCGGCCAGCCGCTGCGTCCGGATGGTCACGACCCCGTCGTCGCGCATGCGGAACCAGGCGCGGTAGCCGACTCCGGTGGTCGGGTCCTTGCGCGCTTCGACGGCGGTCATGACCCGGGCACCGACCGGCACCGCGCTGAAGCCGACGGTGGCCACGACGCTGGTATCGAGCGACTTGACCGACCGCAGCTCGCCGTTGAACACAGCCGAGGGCGTGCCCGGGAAGACCGCAGCGGTGCCGTTCACCGACACCGCGTCGTTGCCCGCGGTCAGGGCGTAGGTGCCACCGGTGTCTGCGACGCCCAGCCCGGCCGCCACCGTGCGGGTGAAGGCATCGGCGGCCAACACAGTGCCGGTCGGGATGACATCCGCCGCCAGCATCGCAGCGCGGGATTCGGACACGACGATGCCACCGACGACCACCGCGAACACGCTGCCGACGGCAGCGAGGCGGTGCAGGGCACGCTTGCTGAGGGAGATTCGGCGCGCGGCCATGAACAGGTCCTTCCTCCGGGCGCGCAGCTGTGCGCAGCTGCGTGCCGTTGGATCGAGGCGCCGACCGTAGCCGCACTGCCCCAGTGTCAGGCCCGGAGTGTAACGGATTGGCAACGACGGGCAAAGGACAGGACATCATTCATCTGTCCCTCAGTCGCCGGTCTTATCCCGTTTTAATTGCTTTTGTCCTGGTGTGAATCAGCCCTATTTGTCCGCGTGAAAAGTCAATTACGCCGGTATCCGTAGGTCACCTTGCCCCGGATGCCGCGCAAGATGCCCTGACCGGTCGCGATGGTCATCATCGCGCGGGCGTGCCGGACGGTGTCGGGCCGCAGCCGCGCCCCCAGCAGGCCGAGGTTGCCGGTGACGATCCGCTTCACCCCGCGCGCGGTGAGCACCACCCGCATGGCCACCTCACGATCCTGCTCACGAGCCAGGTCCAACCTCGACCGGGTGTAGCTGTTGCTGGTGCGCACGGTGCGCTCGGTGACCCACGCCCGCGTGCACCGCGACGGCGGAATGTAGTCGAGCACCTCGGCCTCGTCGCACCACTTGAGCACCAGGCCTCGGCCCACCAACTGGTGAGTCAACCGGGTGTCGCTCCCCCCCGAGAGGCCGTACCCCGGATCGAAGCGCAGCCCATGCCGCTCCAACACGTGCAGGTCGAGCAGCAAGTTGTTCGTCGCGGCCCCCGGGATGAGGCTGCCGGAGGGCCGCGTCACCCGCTCAAAGACGCCGCTGGCGTCGATCCACGGATCGGGCGCACCCTCGAGCACGGCGATGACCGGCCCTGCCACACCCGCGCAGCCCCATTCCCGCCAGGCCCCCACCAGGGTGCTCAGCCAGCCCGGCAAGGGGACCTCGTCGTCGTCGACGAAGATCACCGCGTCCATACCGTCCGCGAGCGCCGCGTCGACAGCCGCATTGCGGGCGGCCGCGATGCCCGGGGTGGGCTCATGCACATAGGTGATGCCCGAGTCCCCGCCGGGGCGGTCGGAACTGCCGACTGCGAACGCCTCGATCGCCTCAGCAACCTGCTCGCGGGCCCCCGCCCCAGGATCGTTGTCGACGACAATGATGCTGGGCCGCGGAGACAGCTCCCCGCGCTGCTGCACCAGCACCGGCAGGATGCGGGCCAGCTCGGCCGGCCGCTTGAACGTCGCGAGGCATACGGCAACCCGAGGACCGGTCGACTCACTCATTGCTGGTGCTGGAGGCGGCCACGCCCACGCCGACCGACCGGCGCCGATCGCGCCGCGAGACCTGGAATGCCGCACCGGGATCCAGCCGACCAGTCGATCGGGTTGAGGCGACGTCCTCACCGCGCACACGCTTGCGCGCGTCGGGCCGGGGACCGCCCAGCCCGCCAGCAGCTCGCACCATGTCGGCCAGCAACACGAAGGCGCAGCCGAGCAACAGACCGAAGGCCGCGCCGATGATGGCGTAATTGCGCCGCACCGGTTGGATCGGGCCGTCGGTCACCCGCGGTCCCGACACGACCTGAAGCGCAACCTGCGACTGTGCCGGGTCACTGCCCGCCTCGAGCTCGTTGGTCAGCTTGATCATCTGAGTCGCGATCTGCGAGGCCAGGCTGAGCGCCTGGTCTTGGTTCTCGTCGAGGATGTTGGCCGTGAAGAGCACGGTGTTGGCGTCCGACTGACCCGAGATGCGCTTGGCGAGCGACGTCGGCTCGACGGTGAGCTTGGCATCCTGGACGATCATGCTGGCCAACCGGTCGGATCCGAGCAGTTGCACGTAGCTGGCCACCCGCTCCTGCGCCAACTGGGCCGACTCGAACCGAGACGCCTTGGCCGAGGTGGGATTGGAGACGAAGAAGGTCACCTGTCCCTGGTAACGGGTCGGTACGAGCGCCGAGAACCCGAGGCCTGCGACGACCCCGAGCACGAGCAGCGTGGCGATGATCTTCCAGCCCCGCAGCAGCGTGATGACCGAGGACGACTCCGCCGATGCGGGGTGTATCGAACTCATGACTGGGCGTCCTTCCGAGGCTCTGCTGTCTCAGCCGTGGCCCGGCCCAGCGCGAGATAGGTCCAACCGGCGTGGGTCCACGCCGATCCGGGCAAGGCGTTGCGCCCGTCGATGACGACCGGCCGACGGACGACCGCAGCAAGCGCAGCCGGGTCCGCGGTGCGGAACTCAGGCCATTCGGTGAGGACTGCGACGACATCGGCGTCCACACACGCGTCCCACAGATCGGCGGCAAAGTGCAACTGCGGGGCCACCTGCTTGGCGTTGGCCATGGCCTTGGGGTCGAAGACGCGCACCTGCGCGCCACGCTCCTGCAGCGCCGTGGCGATCGACAGCGCTGGGCTGTCGCGCACGTCGTCGCTGTGCGGCTTGAAGGCCGCACCGAGGATTGCCACGCGCACTCCCGCGTGGTTGCCGCCACTGAGTTGGGCGACCAAGTCGACGACCCGGTCGCGACGGCGCTGGTTGATGCCGTCCACCTCACGCAGGAAAGCCAGCGATTGGCCCAGGCCGAGTTCCTCAGCGCGCGCCCGGAAGGCGCGGATGTCCTTGGGCAGGCACCCTCCGCCGAAGCCGACCCCGGCCCCGAGGAACTTGCGCCCGATCCGCTCGTCGTGGCCGATTGCTTCGGCCAGCTTGACAACGTCGCCACCGGCGGCCTCGCAGATCTCCGCCATGGCATTGATGAACGAGATCTTTGTCGCGAGGAACGAGTTGGCCGCGGTCTTGACCATCTCGGCCGTGACGTAGTCGGTCACCACGCGCGGGGTCCCGTCGGCCAGGCTCGCGGCATACACCCGATCCAGGAGGGCGATATCGGCCTCCTGCGTGGCGCCCTGGACCCCGTAAACGAACCGGTCAGGGTGCAGGGTGTCCTGGATCGCCACGCCCTCCCGCAGGAACTCGGGATTCCAGAGCAGGCGCACCGTCACCCCCTGCGGCGCGAGCTCGGCCATCGCCGCGTGGACAGCCGAGGCGGTGCCGATCGGCACCGTCGACTTGCCGACGACCAGCGATTCCGACCTGAGGTACGGCGCCACCGAACGAGCCGAGGCGTAGACGTAACTGGTATCTGCGGCATACCCGCCCCGCTGCTGCGGCGTCCCGACGCAGAGGAAGAACACGTCCGAGCCCGCGGTGAGCGCGTAGTCGGTCGTGAAGGTGAGCCGCCCAGTGGGTGCCACCTCGGCGAGGAGTTCCTCCAGGCCTGGCTCGAAGAACGGCGGTCGACCCGCCGCGAGCGAGGCGACCTTCCCAGCGTCCGAGTCGACCGCCACGACGTGGTGACCCTGATAGGCCATGCACGCGGCGTGGACCGCGCCGAGATAGCCGGTGCCGATCACCGCGATGCGCAGTGGCTCGCGCGGCCGTGCGTCGTCAGCCGATGCTGCGGCGTCGACAAATGTCCCCAATTGCTGATGAGTCAGCATGAATTGGCCCCCATGCCCCTGAAATGAAAAATGCCCCTCGGAGTTCCCTTGGCTCCAGCGCCGAGACTAGCAGACGACGAAGCCGACAAACTCGCCCTTATCAGAACCTGGACCGCAGCAACACCGCTCATCGCCGACCCAGCCCCCGCTTGACGAAGCCCACCAAGGCGACGTTCTCGGACCGGACCGACGGGAGAAGCAGGGTGGCGATCGCCAGCCACGCCGCAGCAGCACCCAGCCCGAGCAGAAGTTGCGCAACCGATCCCGGCACGAGTTGAGCGGCCCCGTACGCCGCGAGTCCGGCCGGCCCGCTGACCAGGACGAAGCTGCGCAGCGCCTGGGCGTAGAGCGGGGCGGGATCGAGATCTGCTGCGCTGCCCATCCGAGCCAGGGCGACCAGCCAGTACAACGCGAACGCCACACTGTGGCCGATGGCCACCCCGATCGGCCCCCACGGCAGGCCCGCCAGGAGCACGAGGATCATCACCGGCCGGGTCCACAGATAGAGCCGCAACTGGTCACCCGTCTTGCCGACGGCCAGGAAGCACCAATACGGCAACTGGGTCAGCCCGCGGAACACCCCGCCGATCGCCAGAGCCGCGAAAATCGGTGCCACCAGGGCCCATTGGGGTCCGAAGAGGATGTCCGTGATCGGCCAGGCGAGCCCGGCTGCCACCGCGAAAATCAGCCCGAGACCGTGCGTGCCGACCAGCTGTGCGCGCTGGACATATCGGGTGAAGGTCTCGTGATCCTCACGAGCGCGCGACAGCACCGGCAGGACGACTCGGGTCATCGGCGCGTTGATCTGCTCGATGGGCACCATGAGCAGTTGGTAGGCCCGGGAGTAGTTGCCCAGCGGCCCGGCGCCCCACACCGCCCCGAGAGCGACGTTGTCGATGTTGTTCGTCGCAAAGCCGATGAGCTGGGTGCCGAGCACCCCGCCGCCGTACCGGAAGAACCGCGCCATCGGGGTATGCCGGTCGGGCCGGCTGGGGATCCAGCGACACTGCAGCGCATTCATGACGAACCCGACGACGACGAAGGTGATCTGCTGCCCGACGACGGCCCAATACCCCCATCCGGTCAGCGCCATCCCGATGGCCACGGCCACCGCGCTGATCTGGGCCGTGACATCGGTGATGACCAGACTCGAGAAGCGCATCCCTCGGCTCAGGTCGGCGCGCAGTTGGGTGTTCGCCCCGGACACGATGACCAGCCCGGAGAGCACGACCGCGATCCCGACGACCCGGTCGTCGTGATAGACCCGGGCGAGCAGCGGCGCGAGCGCGACGATGAACAACGTGCACAGCGCCCCGATGCCGGTGTTGATCCACCAGAGGTTGGAGCGTTCGGCATGGCTCAACGTCTTGGCCTGGATCGCCGCTGACGACAGCCCGAAATCGCGGACGATCTCGGCGATGCCGACCACCGAGGTGACCATCGCGACGACGCCGAAGTCGTCTGGGGTGAGCAACCGTGCCAGCAGGATGACCGAGCCGAACTGCACGACGAAGCGCACCGACTGCCCCGCCAGGGTCACGGCCGTGCCGCGCAGCGCGCGCTGTCCTAACGGTGTCGCTGTGGGACCGCCGGCCGACGGGCCTGCCGCCTTGACCCGCCCGGAAAGGCGGGTCGACTCCGAGGGTCTGGCAGGTCGCCCTCCCAGGTCGCTGGGCTCTCACCCGCCCCGACGACCCTGATCGGTTGGGTGATGGTCCGCAGATCCATCGGCGGCAGGTCGAGGTCAGGCAGGTCGGGGAAGGGCTCGTATGCCGTCGGCGCGGGGGGTGCCTCGTCGAGATCCCCGTCGTCCTCGCGGCGCGACACCAGCAGCGCGGCGAGCGGAATGGCGACGACCGGCATGAGCACGGTGTTGTCGACGAAGGTGTAGGACACTTCGAACAGACAGGTGGCGAAGAGCACCGCGACGAACGCCGCGCCGAGGAAGGTCGTCCGGGTGCGCGCCGCGGCTTTCCACGCAGCCACGAGGGAGTAGACCGAGATCACCAGGACGCCGAGCAGCCCACCGGTCGTCAGCGTGTGAATGAACTGGTTGTGCCCGTGGAAGACGGTCGGGCCGAGGTTGCCGGCACTACTACCGATGGCGCCGTACCACCCCGGCCCGAGCCCGACGACCGGCTCGGCGTCGGCGAACTGCCGGCTCACCGCCCAGATGTATCCGCGGTTGGTGAACGCCTCGTATGCCGTGGTGAACAGCGGGACCGCGACGACCACCCCGGCCAGAGCAGTCAGACCCAGCCCCACGGCATACCGGCGGCGCTGAGGCGACCAGGCCATACAGACCAAGGTGACGAGCGTCCCGGCCACGATGGCCATTTCGGACGTGCGCGATGACGTCCAGACGATGGCGACGACGACGATCAGCACCCCGAGGAATCGCGCCAGCCCACGTCGGAGAAGGGTGACGAACGGCAGGCCGATCGCGAGGTACTGGCCGAGCGAGTTGGGGTGCGAGAACATGCCGGTGAGCAGGCCCCAGGGCAGATCACTCTTGGCGGTGACGATGACCTCACCACTGGGCTTGCGGAAGATGCCGGCCTCGGGGATGAGCACGCCGAACGCGATTGCCAGCGCCCCGGTCACGACGACGACCCACCCGAGAGCGACGAGGTCTCGCATTCGTGGTCGCAGCACCCAGATCGTCACGACGATCAGGGGGTAGGCGATCTTGCGGATGTCCATCCCGCCGCCGTCGGCCATGCTGCGCAACACCAGGTAGATCCAGGGCAACAGGAGCAACAGCAATGGGCCGACCGGATGGTGCGGCAGCGACCGCCACGACGAGACGATGACCAGCACGAGGGTCGCCACGAGCAGCCCGCCCATGACTGTGGCCGACAAGGCGGCGAGCGCCGTGTACGGCACCGCTTCGGTGACACTGGCCCGGCCGGTGGGACCGGTCAGCCGTTGCACGATCGGGGGCACCATCGACCAGAGCCAGACGGCGACGACGACAAGGTTGACCTGCGCTGCCCGCGTTCGATCCACTCGGCTCACCCCCTCGATGACGCCGTGAGACTGTAACCCAATGGCCATGTGCCTGCCCCTTCAGGACGCATCCGCGGTTGACGCCGCAGCTCGAATCCGCACCCAGCGCGGGTCACCACCGCGGGCGTATTCCCGGAACCGCCAGCCGAACGCGCCGGCGAGCATCCCGACCCCGCGGCAGGCGGTGCGCAGGCCGCGGGCCTGGTGTCGAGGTGACCGGCTGATGGCACCGACCAGTGCTCGGACGGCGCCACCCCCCATCCGGACGACCCCACCGACGGCGAAACGGGCCCGGGCCGCAGCGAGGCGGTGATCGGGCATGAGCTGCAGATCGATCAGGCTGGAGCTGTTGCCGTGGCTGACCGCCCGCATGAGCACCCAACGGCGCCGTAGTCGTCCTTCGGGGACGAGGTCGGTCACTGCTGCTTCGTCACACCACACGATGCGTCCCCCCGCCCGGGTGAGCGCACTCGTGAACAGTCCGTCCTCGCCACCGGTGAGCCCGAACTGCTCGTCGAATCGCAATCCGAGCCCGCGCACCACATGTAGGTCGAGCAGGAGGTTGTTCGTCGCGGCGACCTCGACGACGGAGCCGGTCGGCAGCGAACGCCGGTCGAAGAAGCGCCCGGCGAGGATCCACGGGTCCGGCGACACGGCATACTCGGGCAGCACCCGAGCCGCCACTGCGGACGCGTGGTGCTCGCGCCAGGTCTGCACCAAGCGCACCAGCCACTGCGGCGTCGGGGTCTCGTCGTCGTCGATGAAGACGAGGGCGTCGCTGGAATCGGCTTCCGAGAGAGCTCGATTGCGCGCCGCGGAGATACCCGGCGTCGGCTCGACCACCCATCTCATCGGCGTGAGATGGGTCGGGACCAGGTCGGCCAGGGCGGCAGCCCCGGTGCCCTGCGGGTCGTTGTCCACGACCAGGATGTCGATGATCGCCTCGGCCGGATCCACCTCGCGACCCGCCCGATCTAGCGCCTCGACCAGGGCCGGCAGCAGCTGCGGTCGGCGGAAGGTCAGGGCACACACGGTCACGCGCGCAGGGGACGGCACCGGAGGTGTCGCCAGGACACGCTCTGCCATCGGGGGCCTCAGACGCTCAGTGCGGGCAGCCGCAACATGCCGCAGACCTCGCACGTCGCGGGCGCGAGGAAGGTGTCGTGCTCGACGGCCTCGGGCAGCGGTGCCACCGGAGTGTGAGCCAACCCGGACAGCACCTCACGCAAGAGCGAACTCGAGGTGTGACTGGTGTACGGGAAGTATTCGACGCGCGCGCCGTGAGCGGCGAGATCCGCCTCGAGCTTGCGGCCCTTGGCCGTGTCGCGCCAGTCGTCACCCTTGAAGATGACGTCGAAGTGCAGCTCTTTCCACATGTCGTACTTGTCGGCATACCTGTCGACGACGACCTCATCGACATCCCGCAACCCCCGCAGGATCTCCAAGCGCTCCGCGAGCGCGATGATCGGCTTGCGGCCCTTGATCCCCTCGACGACCTCGTCGGTGACCGCGCCGACAATGAGCCGGTCGCAGCGTGCCCGCGATTTCACGATGATGTTGAGGTGTCCGATATGGAACATGTCGAAGACCCCGGAGACATACCCGGTAATCATGTGCTTTTCCCCTCGTTGCATCGCACCCGCCCCGGATGCGATGGTGACCGATCTGCCCTCGGCCGCACCTATTGTCCCCCATCCGGCCGAGATGTGGGGCCCCGGCGGCGCCGAGGCCCCACACTCGATCGTCAGTTGCCCGTGAGCCGGGCCGCGAACTGGCTGTACTTGACCGTCACCGGTGCATTGGTCGCCGATGCCGAGAGGTAACTCAGCAGTCCGATCGACCCCGGCACCTGGAAGGCCGCGGTGGTGTCCGTCGCGCTGGCCAGCCAGGTGGTGGGTTCGGTCGCGCCGTCCTTCCACACCTTGGCCCGCAGCGACGTCGTGCCCGATCCCCAGACCTGCACCCGCAGGTTGTAGGTGTCGCCCGGCACATAGGTGACTCCGGTGACCGCCTTGTTCATGAGGGTGGTCTCCGTGCCGGCCACGACCTTGAGCACCGACAGGGTCATCGCTCCAGTGCTGGAGACGACGATCTTGCCGCGGTAGCCGTTGGACCTGTCGCCACGCCCGATGACGGTCACTTGGGTGCCGCTGCCGCCGCCGAGCTTGTCCAGCGCGAACTTCACCGACAGATCGGCGTCGGTCGCGGTCACGCCGGCCAGGACCGCACTGGCGGTCTGGCCTGCGGTGATCTTCATCGCCCCGAGGCCCGGGGTCACCGAGAACAGCGACGAGCTCGAGGCGACCGTCCACGCGCCACCCTGGGTGGCCGTGCCCCAGCCGGTGGCCAGGGCGCGGTCGAAGACGTCCTTGGCGAACGTGCCCGTCACCCAGACCGCCGTGGTCTTGGTGGCGGTGCCGCCGCGGTTGTCCGTGACGGTGAGGGTCACCTGGTAGGTGCCCGGTGCCGCATAGGTCTTGGAGACCGTGGCTCCCGAGCCCGTGCTGCCGTCACCGAAGGCCCACGCGTAGCTGACGATGGTGCCGTCGGGGTCACTGGAGCTCGATCCGTCGTAGCCCATGACGAGTTCCCCGCCGCTGACGGTGAAGTTCGCGGTCGGCAACTGGTTGATCGACTCGACGGTCACCGCCTGGGTGGACGTCGCGGTCGCCCCGAGGTCGTCGGTCACCGCGAGAGCCACCTGGTAGGTGCCGGCTGCCGCGTAGACGTGGGTGGCGCTCACACCGGTCTCTGCCGGGGTGCCGTCACCGAAGTCCCAGCTGTAGGACACGATCGTGCCATCGGCATCGGTCGAGGTGGCCGCGTCGACGGTCAGCGACGTCTGCTGGGTGCTTGCCGTGAAGGCCGCCGTCGGGGCCTGGTTGGCTGCGACGACCTGATGAGTCGTCGTCGCGACGGCACCCAGGTCGTCGGTCACCGTGAGGGTGATGGTGTACGTCCCGTCTGCGGCATAGGTGTGCGTCGCCGTGGCCCCGGAACCTGCCGGCGTGCCGTCGCCGAAGTCCCAGCTGTAGGACGCGATGCTGCCATCGGGATCGGTGGAGGCCGCTCCGTCGACGGCGACGACCCGAGCTCCAGTCGAGGACACCGTGAAGGCCGCTGCCGGCGGCTGGTTTGCCGCACCGGCCACCTGGGTGGTGGTCGCGGTCGCCCCGAGGTCATCCGTCACGGTCAACGTCACGGTGTACTGACCTTCGGCGGCATAGGTATGCATCGCCGTCACACCCGTAGCCACCGGCGTGCCGTCGCCGAAGTCCCAGCTGTAGCTCGCGATGGTGCCATCGGCATCGGTTGAGGCCGATGCGTCGAGCTTGACCTTGCGGGCGCTGAGCTGCTGCACCGAGAACGCGGCGGTGGGAGCCTGGTTCGCGGCGACGATCGGCTGCGTTGCCGTCGCGACGGTGCCCACGTTGTCGGTCACCGTGAGCGTGACCGGGTAGGTGCCGTCCACGGCATACGTGTGGGTCGCGGTCGCCCCGGAGACGGCTGGTGTGCCGTCACCGAAGTCCCAGCTGTAGGACGCGATGGTGCCGTCCGGGTCGGTGGAGCCGGAACCGTCCGCCGTCACCGACCGCGCCCCCGTCTTGGTGAGGACGAGCGCCGCCGTCGGCGCGCCATTGGAGACCGGCACCGAGCCTGTCGCCGTGGCCGTGCCGCCGGCGTTGTCGGTCACCGTGAGCGTGACGGTGTAAGTGCCGTCCGCGGCGTAGGTGTGGGTTGCCGTCTGCCCGGTCACCGCCGCGGTGCCGTCGCCGAAGTCCCAGCTGTATGCCGTGATCGTGCCGTCGGTGTCGGTGCCCGTGCCGGTGGCCGTGACGAGGCGGCTGGCCACCGTGGTGTTCAGCGCCGCAGTGGGCAGCGTGTTGGTCACCGTGACCGGGATGGTCTTGGTGGCCGTGCCCCCGGCGTTGTCCGTCACCGTGACCGTCACCTGGTAGGTGCCGGCTGCGGCATACCGGTGGGTGGCGGGCGAACCGGTCACGCCGGTCGTGCCGTCACCGAAGTCCCACACGATGGAGGCGATGGTGCCGTCCTCGTCGGTGGACCCGTCGGCAGTCGCCGTGACGTCCAGCCCGACCGGGGTGGCAGCGGCCGCCGCCGTCGGGAGGATGTTGGGCAGCACCCCGCCGCCGGCGACGTAGTGCGCCCGGATCTCCGAAGCAGGCATCTCCCGCAGGTAGACCGCCGCCTCGTCGACGCTACCGGCGAGATATCCGCTGGACGCCCCGCTCCACGGGGCGTCGTAGCCCACCCGCCAGTAGCCGGTGTAGTTCTGCGCTCCGGTCTGCGGGAGGGCGCCCACGAGGACCCCGTCGACGTAGAGCTGCATCCCCGCCGCGCCCTGAGTGGCCACGACGTGGTGCCAGGCCCCGTTGTTGTAGGACGCGCCGGTCGTGATGCGATTCTCGACGCCGGTGTAGGTGCCGAAGACGATCTGGCCGGTGTTGGTGAGGAACAGGACCCGGTCGTTGCTCGTGCTCGTGCCGGTCGCCGAATTGCCGAAGCCCATCAGGCGCCCGCCTCGCGTGGAAGTCGACGTGAACCAGATCTCCTCGGTGTAGACCGTCGGGTTGACGAACGCGGTCTGACCGCCCAGCCAACCGGACGAGCCGTTGAGGGCCACGCCAGCACTGCCGGCAACGGCTCCGGGCTGGTTGTAGGTCACGCCACTGGTGGCGTAAGTGCCGTAATTGCCGTTGGCCGTCGTGTCGATGACCATCCGGCCGGTGGCCTCGTCGAGACGCCAATAGATCGTCGGGCTCGAGGCGGTCACGGCCTGGCCATAGGCGTACGCCGGGTCGGTCGGGTTGGGCACGGTGCGGCCGCTGGCCGTGTAGTGCGCCGCGACCTGGGCCGGGGTGAGCGCCGTCTGGTAGACCGCGACCTCGTCGATGGTGCCGTTGAGATAACGGTTACTCGGGGCGTTGGGCCAGGTGCCGATGGCGTCACCGCCGATGTGCCAATAGCCGGTCGTCTGCTCAGCGCTGATCGCGCCGTTCAGGGCACCGATTCGCCGACCGTCGACGTAGAAGGTCATGCCGGCGGTCTGGTCGACTGCGCCCACGACGTGGTGCCACTGACCGTCGTTGTAGCCGGTGCCGCTGGTGAGCGACTTGATCGCCCCGGCGTAGACGCCGAAGGTGAGCTGGCCGGATCCGTTGATGTAGATGTGCCGGTCGTAGGACGTGCTCGACGCGTTCGTGGCGTTGCCCCAGCCGACGATCTTGCCCCCGGAGGTCGAGGAGGTCTTGAACCACGCTTCGACCGAGAAGGTCGTGGGGGCGACCGTCGGCTTGCCGGTGGCGGTCACGGCATACCCCGTGGTCGTGCCGTTGAAGCCGGCCGCTGGGTCGGTCTCAGTGAGCAGCGCCCCCGCCTGGCCCTTGCTGGTGCCACTGGCGTAGGTGCCGTCCCAGTCGCCGAGGGCGTCGGCCACGGTCGTGCCGGAATCGGACATCCGCCAGTAGTGGACCGGGGAATCCGCGAGCAGCGCCGTGGCATACGGTGCGGAACCGGGGGTCAGGGTGACCTCGTTGGACGTTGTGCTCCACGTGACGTTGCCATCAGGGTCGGTGATCCTCACCGAGTAGGTGTGCGGACCTGGGGGGACATTGGTGTCCGACACCCCGAGCGTCGGAAGGGTCCAGAAGTTGGTCGCCGCGGTGAACTCGGCGACGGTGGCCCGGCTCGGGAGAGCCTGGTCGCGGATGACCTTGTAGGTCAACGTCTTGTTGTCCTGGTCCCATGCGCTCGGGAACGAGATCCGAATCAGACCCGGGATCATCGCGGACGCGATGACCGGAGGAAGGGTGCGGGCCGGGGTGGTGTCCCACTGCGGAGCGCGCTTCTTGGGCGCGACCGTCGGCATGGCGAAGCGACCCAGACCCTGCTGGGCGACGCCGTTGATCTTGGGGAACTCGCCCCCGACCACCGTGTATTGCGAGTTACCCGTGACCGACCAGGCGGCTTGGGCCTGACCGGTCACGGTGCCGGCAGTGAGGTCGGGGAACCAGTGCAACAGGCCGGCGGCCGGCAGGCCGGCGTAGTTCCAGCCGTACATGTCCGGGCCTTTGTTGACCGTCGTGGGGTAGCTCGGCACCGCGAGAGCCCGCTGCCACCGCACCCGCGGGTTGGTGTCGGGGAACTCGTTGATCATCAAACAGTTGTGGGCGTGCCCGACGAGGTAGACGACCGGGCCGATCGGCTCGACATCGTAGGTGTCGCCCTGGCAGTCGTTGAGCCATCGGATCGAGCCATCGGAGGGATCGAGCGAGAACGGCCCCTCGAAGGACGAGCCAGTGCCGTAGGCGTAGCCACTGCCGTAGATGTAGGTGCCGTCGCTCTTCAGCGAGGTGACCGCGCCGTTGGTCGCATCCTTGATGGTGTTATTCGCCAGCCAGGTGACCCGGGAGCCGCTGACCGGGTCGAAGGCGGCCATCCCGTTAGCCACGGCTCCGTTGGCGTTGGGGAACTGGCCACCGGCGACGACCTTGGAGCCGCCCGGCGTCAGCACCATCGACCACACCTCGTTGTCGGCCGTCGGAGCCCACGGCAGCAGCGCCCCGTCGGCAGCGTTGAAGGCCGCGAACCTGGTGCGGGTCGTACTACCCACCGAGGTGATGTTGCCGCCGGCATACACGGTCGTGTTCGTGGCCGCAATGGCGCGGATGCGTCCGTTGACCTGCGGGGCGAACTTGGTGACGAGATGGCCGGTCGACACGTCGATGGCCGCGATGCGCTTGATCCACTTGTTGTCGACCTGGGTGAACTCACCACCCACGTAGACCCGTGTGCCGTCCGGCGAGGCCGAGACGACCATCCCCTGAGCGTTGAACGTGTGGTCGTACTTGGCGATGCGCTCGCCCGTCGTGATGTCGTATGCGATGAAGTTGCCGACCGCGATCTCACCGGCACCGCCCACGGCGACGCCTGGCGGGCGAGCGGTGCTGAAGGCACCCGTCGCGAAGACGGTGTTGCCGACGACCACCTGACTCCAGACCACGCCGTTGACCTGCCAGGTCGGCAGGACGTCGGCAGAGACCGTTGGTGGAGTGGCTGGTGTGGTCACCTCCTGCGGTGCCGTGTCGGCCGCGGCCGATGCAGCAGGGATGACGGTCAGGCCGACAGCGACGACGGCCGTCGAGGCCGCCGCTACCACCAACCTGGTGATACGAGAAATGCCCACGTGATAACTCCCCCTACTACGCACGCGTCGCCCCCCGGCGTCGCGGCCCCTTGATGAAACTCCCTGCCGCCAGGATAGGGGCCAGGGACGGATGGTGAATACCGTTTGCAGAATTCTGAGACGGCGGGATTCCCGCTCCCCCGCTCGTTCGGTTGCGAAATATCCGATTTATGGCTTTCAGACGTGGCCGGCAAACTCCGCGATGGTGTGAACTCCGTCGAGGTCGATATACACGTGCAGATCTGACTGCTCCGCGGCCGGCACGCCGAAGACGTATTTCCCCTTGGCGTCGGCTCCCGGCGCGAGGATTCCCGACAGGTCGACGGCTCCCTCGCTCCCGAAAGCCCGCCCGATTCGACGGGGATTGCCGCTTTCCAGGCTGACCAGGCTGTGGTCCAGGTCAATTGCCGCCGTGGTGCCGTTGTGCACGACGAGGTCGACGACGACCAGAGGCGCGCCCGGGAATGAACCCGGCCCCGAGCCGGACATCGTCGCCGCGGTCGCCGAGGCGATGGTCACCGTGAGCCCATCCGGATAGCTGACCGTGCCACCGAAGGTGGCCGGCGCTGCGCTCACCAACGGCGCGCCCGTCACTGTCGGGCGCTGCGCGGGAGCGTGCGTAGCCGGGGCCAGCGGTCCGGGCGGCAAGGATGCCACGCCGCTGCTGGTCGGCGGCTGCGTGGCGACCTGGTCGCCCGCCCCGGACGACGATGAGCACGCCGACAGCGTGACCGCCAGGCTCGCGGCTGCCAACAGCGACACAAACCCTCTGGGTCGGCGCCACGAGTGGACCGCCGTCGTCACCCGCGGCTGTGCAATCCCCGCAACCTTCTCGGCAACCTTCCGCACTGCGTCCCCCGCACCGCGCCCCTCAACGATGAACATCTCGGTCATCCGACCATCCTGCCTTCCCCCGTGGCCCCCGCCACGGCGTATCCCCCGATCGGGCCGTCCGAATCGAACGGCCCGCCCCACACTGCAGCAACGATCCCCTGGTGATAGCGGGTCATCGACTGACGCTCGGTCACAACCCCCACCGCACGCATCGCATCTGCGCGCGCCCGCTCCCAATCCACCACAGTCTGGCCGATTGCCCGCGCCAGTTCGACTGCGTCCCCTGGGGGGACAATCCGAGCGCTGGCCACGCCCGCGACGGCCTCCGGAAGCCCCCCGGCCTCGGAGACCACCACCGGACGCCCCGCGAGCACCGCCTCGACCGCCGTATTGCCGAAACCCTCGGGCTCGACCGACGGCACGAGCGCGATATCGCACTCGGTGAGCGCGGGTGCCGTGTCGGCCTGATATCCGGCGAACTCCAGTGCGCCACAGGCCAGCAGGTCGGCGCCGTCAACTCGCACCTGCTCCTCGAACCACTCGTAACCGGGGAAGACCGAGCCGACCAGCCGCAAGTGGGCATCCATGCCCTGCTCCCGCAGCCGGCGGACGGCGGCCACGGCGACGTCGACCCCCTTGCGTGGTGAGAGCCGGCCGACGTAGAGCAGCCGCACCGGTGCATCGATGTGTTCGCGGGGCGGACGCGCCCCGGTCGTCGGGACGATGCCGTTGCTGACGACGACCGTGCGGCTGCGCAAGGCGGGCAGGGCCGACGCGTGGGTCGTGCGGGTGTATTCGCTGTTGGCGACCACCGTGTGAGCGGCGACCAGCGGCACGGACAACGCCCGGTGCAGCAGTCCACCGTCGGCCTCGGCCTCGTGGACATGCGCGACGACCCGCCGCCCGCTCAGCCGCCCGACGAGCAGCCAGACGGGGATCGTCACGGTGTTGACATAGACGACGTCGACGCCCTCCGCGCGCACCAGGCGGATCATGGCCGGCAGGGCCGCAAGCGCCTCGAGTGCCAACCGCACCAATCCCCTCGGCGAGAGCGCCGACTTGCGCAATACCGGTGTCGCACAATGCCGCACGTCAGCCCCGGCAGCAGTGAGCAACGGCACGAGCGGACCGTCGCCGGGCACGGCCACGATGACGCGCAGCCCGGCTTCGACCAGGCCGGTGACAGCGGCGACCAGCATCCGGTCGGAGCCGTAGACATCGGCACCCGGATGGGCGACCAGCACGGTGCGCGGAGGTACCCGCCTCCCGGAGTGTCGTTGCATGATCGTTCAGACGCGCCGCAGCGTCCGCAGGCCGGCATACCAGCGCGGCAGCCCGAGCACGAGGTAACCGATGTTGCCCAGCAACATCACGGCATACAGCACGATGAACACCTGCGGGAGACCGAAGAGCAGGAAGGTGACCGCGAGGAAGCCATAGTCGGTGGGGATGGTGAGCAACGACCGCAGCACCGAGGACGAGCTCGCGGGCTTGGCCGCGCCCGGTCCCTGGGTACGGCGCATGAGATCGGTCGCCACGAAGACGAAGAACCCCAGCGAGTCGACGATGGCGTAGGCGAGCGGCACGAGCAGCCAGGCGGTCGGCACCTCGGCCCGGAACAGCCCGATGAGCGCGCCCACGTGGACCGCCGTGCTCTTGAAGGCGTCGCACACGTGGTCGAGCCATTCGCCGGCCAGCGACCCGCCGCCGCGCAGCCGCGCGAGCTGACCGTCGGCGGAGTCCAGGGCGTAGCCGAGCACGAGGAGCAGCCCGGCCAGCAGCCCGGTGGTCACCGCGGACGGGCCCAGCGCCAGCACGCACACCCCGGCGAACGTGGTGACGGCACTCACGAGGGTCACCTGATCCGGGGTCATGCCCAGGTGGTATGCCGTCGCGGCGAACCATCGCCCCAGCGGCCGGTTGACGAACCGCGAGTATGCCGGCGCGCCGGCTGTGCTCTTCTGGTGCGCGGCCAGCCTGCGGACGGTCGCCGGGATGCTCTCGGCCGGGCGGGTCATAACGGTCATCCGGCTCGGACCGCCCGGTGGCCCACGCTCGCGAGTTCCGCCAGGTCGGCGTCGGTCAGCGCCGCTCCGGGCCGGAGGGCCGAGATGCGGCTGGCAGCCGAGGCGCCGGTCGCCATGGCCTCGTGAACTGTGCTGGCAACGGCGTGGGCGTCGACGGACAGCAGGGAGCGGACCGGTGCGGGCGTGGCCACGGTGCTCGATCGGATCGCGACCCCCCGACGCCGGCCACTGGCCCCGCTGCGGCGGCGCGTGCCGTCGGCCAGTCCGTGGCACAGGCTCTCGTAGGACTCGGCGACATCGTCCCAGTCGTAGAGATCGGCGCGAGCCTCGGACAGCACCGAGCGCCGCAGGGTGAGCTGTGCGTCGACCTCACCCGCGTCGATGAGCGCGGCAACGTCGGCGGCCGTGGTGAAGAACTGCCCGGCGCTGCCGAGCACCTCGCGGTTGAAGATCACGTCCAGGCCGTTGGTCGGGGCACCAGCGCCGAGCGCACGCAGCAACGACGGGTTGGTGCCGCCGACCGAGTGACCGTGCCAATAGGTGAAGGCTTGCGCGTAGAGCTGGTCGAGCAGGTCTTGGTCCCACACCGGGCCGAGGAAGCGCACGCGGTCGTCGGCCAGGGCCTTGACCTGGGTGGTGTAGGCGTCGGCGTAGGGCGCCCCACCCACGACGACGAGCGGCAAGGTCGAGCGGCTGCGGACATACCCCTCAACGATGAGGTGGACGTGGTTTTCCGGTTCGAAGCGGGCCACGACCAGGTGGTAACCACGCGGGGTGAGCCCGAGCTCGGCCAACTCGGAGCCGTCCCCTCGGGCGACCCGGGGGGCGCCATAGCGGATCAGCTCGGTCGGGACTCCGAACTCGTCACGGTAGTAGTCGGCGATGCCCTGGGCGTCGGCGATCAGCGCATCGGACCAGCGCACGGCGAGCGACTCGGCTGCGCGGTAGTACTTCTGACCGGTGCTGGACCACTTCGCGCGCTTCCACTCCAGGCCATCGACGTGCGTGGCCACCGGGATCCATCGGGCGCGCAGTGCCGGCAGGAACGGGGCATTGGCGGCATTGAACAACAGTGCCGCGTCCGGGCGGCGCCGCGTGATGACGTGGCCGACCGAGACGGCACTGTGGCTCAGGGTCTCGGCAACCTTGTGCGAGACCGCCGGCAGCGTGACCAGATCCATGCCCTTGTACGACGTAGGGATCGCCTCACCCGTGGTGTTGCGGCAGTAGACGGTCACGTCATGCCCAGCCTCGACCAGGCGGCTGCCCACCTCCTCGATGCAGGTCTCGAAGCCGCCGTACCGGGCCGGAACCCCACGTGTACCCAACATGACGATGCGCATAGCGCTCTTTCCCCTTCCCCAAACGGCCCGTTCGCCAAGAACGGACCGGCCCCGCTGATGGCCGCCGCGAGCCCTATGCGACGACCGGCCGAGTCGACACCCACACGTCGACCGTGTACCTCGAGATCAATATGCCCCGGACGCGCGCACGACGGCCTTGGCGGTTCGCGCCAGGATTTGCCAGTCAAGCATCGGTGTCCAATTGTCTACGTACCACAGATCCAATCGCAGAGATTGTTCCCAATCCAAATCGCTTCGACCACTGATCTGCCATAAACCCGTCATTCCGGGCAGAACGCGCAAACGCTGCATGGCGTCCGACTCATACCCGGCGACCTCGCGCGCCAACGGCGGACGCGGCCCGACCAGGGACATGTCGCCCTTGAGGACATTGAACAGCTGCGGAAGCTCATCCAGGGAGTACTTCCGGAGAATCCGTCCCACTCGCGTGATTCGAGGGTCCGATTTGTCCTTGAATAGCATGGTATTGACCTGGCCATCGCGCGACATCTGCGCCAACCGTGCCTCGGCATCGGTGACCATCGTCCGGAACTTGATCATCCGGAAGGTGCGTCCCCCCTGGCCGATCCGCTCCTGCAGGAAGAACGCAGGGCCGCGGTCACCCAGCCGGACCGCCAGGTAGATCGCCGCGAGGATCGGCAGCGCGAGCAGCACGATGCACCCGGCCCCCACCGCGTCGGTGACTCGCTTGAGCAGCAACCGGCCGACCCCGTCGGCGGGACGCTCGACGTGCAGCATCGACAGCCCGGCCGCGGGCCGCAGTGACAACCGCGGACCGGCGACCTCGGCAATTCCGGGTGAGACGAGCAGGTCGATCTTGCGTTCGGCGAGCGACCATCCCAGCCGCCGCAGCGGCGCACCGGCGAGGTCTGCGTCACTGGAGACCGCGACGACGTCGCAGCCCATCCGGTCGACGGCGGCCACGGCAGTGCCTGGAGTGCCCACGACAGGGACGCCCTCGACCATCCCGGGGCCACGGCCCGACCGGTCGGCGGGCACGCAGGCACCCACAACCCGGAACCCGGCCTGCGGGGCGGCGTGAAACTCGCGGATCATCGCCGCGACGCGGTCCTCGCGGCCGACGACGATGGTGTCCATGAGGTGGCTCGAGCCCTGCCGCAACCGGGCGAGCCGACGGCGCATGATCGCATGGCTCGCGAGCGTCCCGGCGAAGGCCACGACCACGAACGGCAGCAGCACGGTACGCGCGTCGCGCCAGTCGGCGATGAGAGCCCCAGCCGACACGACGGCCAGGGTGATGACGGCCGCCCGGCCGATGACTCGGTATTCCTCCGAGCCAGTGCCGCTGTGGTAGCGGTCGTAGCCGCCCGAGCCGGCCAACACCGCCAGCCACAGCGCCGCGACACCCACGAGCAGCCACGTGGTCGCGGGCTCCCAGCCTCCGGTCAGTCGGCGGCCGACGACTCCGGCAGAGAGCAACGCGATGGCGAGTGCGGCTACATCACCGGCGACGACGCCAGCGGTATGCCGTGGCACCCAGGTCGTTGCGGACCGGCCATCCCCGCGCACGTCGAGTGCGCTGAGGGTGTCGTCCAGAAATGGCCGTAGCGCCGCCCCCCGGCGCGCTGACAGCAGACGTGCATCCGTCGTCACGATTTGCCCCTAGTTCCCCATATACCTGACGACGCCTCTTTCGTCAGGTGCCCTGTGCCCTACGGGCCACCCCCGTGGCCCAACCACCCAGGCGACGGACACTGGCACTTGATCGATCGTCGTCCGCCGTGACGGACCCCCTCGGTCCGAAACTCCTGCGTGGCTGCGGCGATACTAGGGCCAACCTCACTCGGTCCAGACCAATTGGTCCGGTTCGAACGGGAAACTACCCTCCCAATTCTCACATGGCGAGACAGCGTCCAGGGACCACTCCGATCATTCGGACATTCAGGGCGACCCCTCGGAGGGACCTCTCAGGGCGCGTGGAAACGCTGCTGAGCGGCCAGCAGACCCTGCTGCACCAGCACCTCGACGGCATCTGCGGCCTCGACCACGGCCAGCTGCACGTCGGGTCGTTCGGACGCGGTGAAGTCGCGCAACACGAAGTCAGCGGGGTCCATCCGGCCCGGCGGCCGACCCACGCCGACCCTCACGCGGAGATAATCGCGGGTGCCGAAAGCGCTTGTGAGAGAACGCAACCCGTTATGCCCTCCCTCGCCTCCCCCGAGCTTGAGGCGAATCGCCCCGAACGCCAAGTCGATATCGTCGTGGATCACCACAAGCTGTTGGGGCGCAACGGAATAGAACGTCGCCAGGGCCTTGACCGGCCCTCCCGACTCGTTCATGTATGCCGTGGGGACAGCGACCGTCACAGCTGGACCGGGCGCCCCTCCGGGCAGCGTGCCGAGCCGCAGCGACGCGACCTGAGCCCGAGCCTTGTGCGCCTTGAGTCCGTCCATCGTCGTGGTGACCGGCACGGCAGACGCCGACGGGGAACCCGACCCACCGGCATACCGGCGGACGAGTTCCCCGACGACGAAGGCTCCGACGTTGTGCCGGTTGGCGGCGTACCGAGGGCCGGGATTGCCCAGCCCGACGACCAGCCACGCGGACACGGGCGCTCGGGCTTACTCGACGTCCAGCAGCGGCGCCTCGTCCTGCGCCTCGCCCTGGCCGAGCTCGGCGTCGAGCTCGGCCTGGGACATCGTCGCCGAGACGTTGACAACGAGCGTCTCGGGGTCGCCGGCGAGCTCGGCACCCGCGGGCAGCTCGATGGCGCCGGCGTGGATCTGCGAGCCGGCCTCCAGGCCCTCGACGGAAACGATGACGTTGGCCGGGATATTGGTGGCCTCGACGAGCAACTCGACGGTCTGGCTCTCGACCGTGACGATGGTGTCGGGAGCGGCTTCGCCCTCGACGTGCACCTGGACGTCGACGACGACCTTCTCGCCCTTGCGCACGATGACCAGGTCGATGTGCTCGATGATCGGCTTGATCGGGTTGCGCTGCACATCCTTGGCCAGGGCCAGCTGCGCGGTGCCCTCCAGGTCGATCGAGAGCAGGGCGTTGGCGGTCTTGAGCGCCATCTGAGTGTCGTGACCCGGCAGGGTGATGTGCACCGGGTCGGTGCCGTGTCCGTAGAGCACGGCGGGGATCTTGTGGTCGCGACGGATCTTGCGGGCGGCACCCTTGCCGAACGCGGTGCGGCGCTCGGCGGGCAGCTTGATTTCCGACATCGGGAGTCTCCTGGCAGCGGTTGGTCGTTCGGGTGGCGGGCCTCGACGCGGGACACGACACGCGCGGGCGGGAGATCCACCCACGTCGATCACGGACAGCGCGCGTGGCACGTCCCTCGCCGAGGCAACCCGCTCAGCTTACCCATCGGGTCAGGTGTCGCGAAATCCGCTCCCGCGCAGCTCACCCACGCGCACCGCGACCACACCCGCGAGGATGAGCGCCCCGCCGACCAGCTGGATCGGACCGGGCAGCTCACCGAGCAGCAACCAGGCGAGCAGAACGGCAAAGAGCACCTCGGTCAACCCGACGAAGGAGGCCACCGTCGAGCCCAAGGCCCGCGCGCCGATGGTGCCCAGCAGGTATGCCGCGGCAGCGGCGACGAGCGCGAGCTCGAGAATCGCGGCATACCAGGGCAGGTGCACGCCCCGGATGGTGACATCCGCGCTCGCCCACGCCGTTGGGAGCGCACCCACGAGCTGCAGGGCGACGAGCGCCACCGTGCCCACGAGCATCCCGAACCCAGCCAGCGCCACGGCCGGCAAGTCGCTGTGGGCACGGGAGGCGATGACGAAGAAGGCGGCCAGCCCGACCGCCGCCCCGAGCCCCCAGACCACGCCGACGACATCGACCGTCGCCGAGCCGGCCACGTCGAGCACGAGCACCAGGCCGGCAACGGACAGTGCCCCGCCCAGCGCCACCGTGGGGGCGGGCCGACGCCGGGTGCGCGCCCACACCCAGAGCACGACGAGGATGATCCCAAGGTATTCCAGCAGCAGCGCCACCCCGACCGGCATCCGCGCGACGGCGTTGAAGTAGGCGACCTGGCACCCCGCGACCGAGACCAGTCCGTAGGCGAGGATCATCCCACGCTCGGCCCGCAGCACCGACCACCGACCCCGCACCGACCACAGCGCCGGACCGAGCAGCACCAGCGCCGCGATCCCGATCCGCAAGGTGACGATCGTCGGCGGTGCCCAGCCGGTGACGAGCAGCGACTTGGCAAACGGCCCGGAGCTGCCGAAGGCGGCTGCCGACACGATGGCAGCGAGCAGCCCGAGGTCGACGGCGAACGCGGAGCGCTTCGGCCGCGCGGCTGGGGTGACCTCGGCAGCCAGCTCACCGGGGCTCATGCGCCGACCGCGGACAGGCGCCAGTACCGCTCCTGGGCGGGCAGTCCCGCTGCCGAGTCCAACGGGCCGTGCGGGGCGTAGAGATAGGCCAGTTGCGAGCGGTAGCTGCCGATGCGGCGAGCCTTCTCGGCGCGGTCGACGTCGATGCCGAACGGCTGCGCGACGCGACCACAGCGGCGAGCCAGGCTCCCGGCCTCGTCGTCGCCCGGAGCTCCCCACAGATAGGGGACCTCCTCGTAGAGCACGACGCCCAGGTCGGGACTGGCCGCCAGCCGGCCGGCCACGACATCACGGACGAGAAGGTGGTCATGCTGAGCGGCCGGTTTGGTATGCCGTGCGACGTAGCGCGACCGGGCATCGAGCAGGGCGCCCCCGAACGAGCCCACCGCCTGCCGGATGGCGCGTTTCCGGGCGCTGGCCGCCCCACCGCCGATGCTGGCCGCGGGAGGCGGCCGCCCAGCGCCGGCCGGGACGGCGACCGTGCACCGCGGCTCGCCCTGGGCGTGCACCCAGTCGAGAACGGCCGCCAGGATCCGCTCCGGCTCGTCGAGGCCGCGCGGCGCCGTGAGGTACTGCGAGTCCAGCAGGCCCACGGACAGCTGCGGGACTCCGAGGCCGGCGAAGGCTGCGCCATTCTCGGCGTGCCGGGCCGACACTGCGTCGTCGGAGTCGGCGAACCCGCATAGCCGGTCCCAGGTCGTCTCGTGGCACGGGCTCGGCGCGCCGTCGAAGACGTTGAGCACGCTGGCCCGCTCCCATCGGCACAGCGCGAAGGCCGAGAGGATCGCGTCGTCGAGATGCGGCGAGACCACCAGGACCGGTTGGGTCGGGTCGAGCGCCGACTCGAGCAGGGACATGCAGGCGATGGTATGCCGTCCGGCCGCCCCCCCGGGCGACGTCCAGCGGCTCAGGCGTGACCGTTGAACATGCTCGTCACCGAGCCGTCCTCGAACACCTCGCGGATCGCCCGTGACAGCAGCGGGGCGATCGGCAGGATGGTCAGCTTGTCGAACAACCTGCTGGGCACGATCGGGAGGGTGTCGGTGACGATGACCTCCTTGACCGTGCTCGTGCGCAGCCGGTCGACGGCCGGGCCGGACAGGATGGCGTGCGTGGCGGCGACGACGACGCCCTCGGCACCTTGGGCCATGATCGCGTCGGCCGCCTTGGTGATCGTGCCGGCCGTGTCGATCATGTCGTCGACGAGGATGCAGATGCGGCCCTTGACACTGCCGACGACGCGGTTGGCGACGCTCTCGTTGGGTCGGGTGATGTCGCGGGTCTTGTGGACGAACGCCAGCGGCGCCCCGCCCAGCCGGGCCGACCACTGTTCGGCGACCTTGATCCGGCCGGCGTCGGGCGAGACAACGGCGAGCTTGCGGTCGCCGTATTTGGCGGCGACGTAGTCGGCGAGGATCGGCAAGGCCATGAGGTGGTCGACCGGCCCGTCGAAGAAGCCCTGGATCTGCGCGGTGTGCAGGTCGACCGCGATGAGCCGATCGGCGCCCGCGGTGCGGAACAGGTCGGCGATGAGCCGGGCCGAGATCGGCTCGCGACCGCGGTGCTTCTTGTCCTGCCGGGCGTAGCCGTAGAAGGGCAGCACGACCGTGATGCGCTTGGCCGAAGCCCGTTTGAGCGCATCGACCATGAGCAGCTGTTCCATGATCCACTCGTTGATCGGCTCGGTGTGGCTCTGGATGACGAAGGCATCGCAGCCGCGGACCGACTCCTCGTAGCGGACGTAGATCTCGCCGTTGGCGAAGTCGTAGGCCTGCGTCGGGACGATCTCGGTGCCCAGGTCCTCGGCGACCGCCTGGGCCAACGCCGGATGCGCCCGCCCGGAGAAGAGCATGAGGTGGCGCTTGGGCTTACGGCGAATGGCACTCACAGTCACTCCCCCGGCCCTGCGGCCTGACCCTCGATCGTGGTATCGCCCACATAGGTCAGCTGCGGAATGACACTGCCCGCAGCTGCGACGACGTTCTTCGTCTCGACGAAACTCCCGACGAGCGAGTCGGGCCCGAGCTCGGTGCCGGGACGCAGGTGGGCCCACGGCCCGACCGTGCAGCCAGCCCCGACGACGGACAACTCGGCGTGGGTCCGCACGACGCTGGCGCCGTCACCCACCTCCATATCGCGCAGCGTGGTGTCCGGGCCGATCACCGCCCCCGCGCCGATCGTCGTCGCTCCGAGCACCTGCGAGTTCGGGTGGATGACGGTGTCAGTCCCCACGCTGACGTCGGCATCGATCCACGTGGTCGCGGGGTCGATGACGATCGCCCCAGCGCGCATCGCGTTCTCCACAGTGCGGCGGTTGAGTTCCGCACCGAGCCGGGCCAGCTGCACCTTGTCGTTGACGCCCTCGCACTGCCAGTAGTCCGCGAGCGCGAAAGCCCCGACCCGCGCACCGCCCGAGCGGGCAATGCCCAGCACGTCGGTGACGTATTTCTCACCCTGGGCATTGTCGGTCGTGAGTTGGGCCAGCGCGGCACGCAACAGGGTCGCGTCGAAGGCGTAGATGCCCGAGTTGATCTCGCAGATCGCGCGCTCCTGCTCGGTCGCATCCTTCTGCTCGACGATCCGGGCGACCAAACCCTCGGCGTCGCGCACGATGCGGCCATAGCCGGCGGGGTCGGCGACCTCGGTCGTCACGACGGTCACGGCATACCGGCCGTCCTCGTGTGCGTGCACGACCTCGCGCAAGGTTTCCCCAGAGAGCAGCGGCACGTCACCGTAGGTGACCACGACGGTGCCGGCCAGGTCGGCCGGCAGGGCCTCGAGCCCGCATTCGACGGCACGTCCGGTGCCCTTCACCTCGTCCTGGTCGGCCACGACGCAGTCGGGGTCGCACTCCCGGATGTGCGCCGCGACGCGATCGCGCTCGTGCCGCACGACCACCGCAAGATGCACCGGGTCGAGGGCCCGCGCGGCGGCGATGGCGTGGCCGAGCAGGGAACGACCCCCGATGGTGTGCAACACCTTGGGGAGGTCGGACTTCATCCGGGTGCCTTCGCCTGCAGCCAGGACGATGACGGCGGCCGGCCGGGAGGTGGTCACGACTGGTGATCCTACCCGGGGCTACGGGGCGCTCGCCCACCCGCGACCGCCTCCACCCAGCTGCTCCCCGGGCTGGAATCGAACCAGCGTCGCTAATCCTGATTCAAAGTCAGGCGGGCCCTGCCAGCAGACCAACCGGGGAACGTCCGCGACCGGACCGCCCTAGGGTAGCCGCTCCCGGAGGTCTCTCAGGCCCGACAATGGGGAGGTGACCCCTCGTGAGCCCGTCCAGACCAGTCGCCGCCCCCGAATGAGCGGCACCGAGCGCCGCGAACAACTTATCGGGGTGGGCCGCACCATCTTCGCCGCGCGCGGCTTCGAGGCTGCGACCGTCGAGGAGATCGCGGCGAAGGCCGGGGTGTCCAAACCGGTCGTCTACGAGCACTTCGGCGGCAAAGAGGGCCTGTATGCCGTTGTCGTCGACCGCGAGATGGCGACCCTACTCGGGGTGGTCACCACGGCGTTGAGCGGGGGAGGCACCACCCGGGCGGTCGTCGAGTCGGCGGCGATGGCGCTGCTGGATTACATCGACACCTCGACCGACGGGTTCCGGATCCTCGTGCGCGACTCGCCGGCCGGCCAGTCCACGGGCTCCTTCGCCAGCCTCATCGGCGATATCGCCACCCAAGTCGAGCACCTCCTGGCCGCGGAGTTCCACGCCCGCAAGCTCGACTCCAAGGCGGCGCCGATCTACGCGCAGATGCTCGTCGGGATGGTCGCCCTCACCGGGCAGTGGTGGCTGGAGCACCGGCGCTACAAGAAGTCGGTCGTGGCCGCGCATCTGGTCAACCTGGCGTGGAACGGGTTGACGACACTGGAGGCCAAACCGACCTTGCGCACCCTGGCCACGTGAGCAGCGCCGCGACCGCTGCAGTGTGCCGCGGTGAGCCGTCGGGTGCTGCGATTACGGAGCAGCCGTGGCGGTGTCGGTGACCGGAGCCGCAGAAGTGGCAACCGCAGTGGTCGTAGCGGTGGCTGTCGCCGTGACAGTGGTCGTTGGCGCCGGCGCAACAACCGTCGATGTCGCGATGTGGACGACGCCCTTCGGGTCGGTCACCGTCAGCTTCAGGGTAGCGTCGGCCGGGGCCGAGTCATCGGGAGTGAGCGTCACATCGAAGCTGCTCGCGCCGCGTCCGGTGCACACCGCAGTGACCAGGGCATAAGTGCACGTCCAGCTGCTGGCAGGGCCCTTACCCGCCGTCGTCGACACGGGTTTGACGATGATGGTGCCACCCTTGCTCAACTCGAACTTCGCGGTGGAGTCCGCGTTTGCCGCCACCTGAATGTCAACGACAAACGAGCCTTTCCACCGAGCACCTGTGTCGGGGAAGGTGATCGTGCCGTCCTTCGGCGGCGTGGTGGGATCCACCGGCGTGGTGGGATCCACCGGCGTGGTGGGATCCACCGGCGTGGTGGGATCCACCGGCGTGGTCGGGTCCACCGGAGTGGTCGGGTCCACCGGAGTGGTCGGGTCCACCGGAGTGGTGGGGTCCCCCGGGGTGGTCGGGTCCACGGGTGTCGTCGGCACGACCGGCACCGTCGGCACGACCGGCACCAATGGGCTCGTGCCCGTGGTCGACGTGGTCCGGCGGGTGGTGGTGCGGCTGCCTGACGTGCCGGCCGCAGGAGTGGTCGCAGCAGAGGTCGCACCGATCGTGTCGGCCGGTGCGCCAGGGGCCGCAGTGGGATTGGGAGCACCGCTCGGAGCAGCAGGGGGCACGGGCACGATTGGGGCAGCCAGGTCGCTGCCGGCTGAGCCGTTTCCACTGGCGCCACCGGCACCGCCAGCTCCAGCTGCCCCTGCCGCGGAGGCACCCCCGCCGGAGCCGGAGAAGAACGCCAAGCCGGCGGGAGCGGCCACGAAGCCGACGCCCAGCGTGACCCCGACGACGAGAGCGGCAGCCT
>JBGAQV010000159.1:0-1653 GCA_044220505.1 Dermatophilaceae bacterium | reverse complement strand
TGTGCTGGGTAAGACCCGGGCGCCAGTGCCCAACGGGGGGCACGATGAAAAGAAAAACATCGATCTGCCTATACGGCAGTGAACGTGCGTTTGCCTGAACTTTTTTTGCCGTGCGCTTTCTGAGCTGCCTACACGGCAGTGAACGCCATGGGCTCGTGGCTTATCCGTGGCGTGAATTTCCGAGCTGCCTACACGGCAGTGAACTCGGACTGCGACTGGGCATCGGCGGTGCGGATTTTCTGAGCTGCCTACACGGCAGTAAACGGCGCCATCGCCCTGCCATCCGGCATGGTGTGTTTCTGAGCTGCCTACACGGCAGTGAACATTTCTGCACGCACCCACAGCCGATTTCTTGGTTTCTGAGCTGCCTACACGGCAGTGAACAGTGAACCGGGGCGATCAGGCGCCGTGACGGAATTTCTGAGCTGCCTACACGGCAGTGAACGATTCGATAAATGGGCATGGTGTGGCGTCCTTTTTCTGAGCTGCCTACACGGCAGTGAACCTGTCGCCCGATTTGCGCCGCAGCAGGAACCATTTCTGAGCTGCCTACACGGCAGTGAACGTGCTCGTCAAGCTACCTGGCTTTCCATCCGATTTCTGAGCTGCCTACACGGCAGTGAACGAACAGGCAGAAACACTGAACATCGTCCAGCAGTTTCTGAGCTGCCTACACGGCAGTGAACTGCCACGCCACATCGGGGCGCAGCTCTTCGCATTTCTGAGCTGCCTACACGGCAGTGAACACCTACGACGGAGAGGACCTTGGAGCCTATATTTTCTGAGCTGCCTACACGGCAGTGAACGCTGTGCTGTAGCTGGCGCTGCCGACGGTGCTTTTCTGAGCTGCCTACACGGCAGTGAACGGCGCTACCAAATCCTGGCGCGCACCTGGGACTTTCTGAGCTGCCTACACGGCAGTGAACGAGCACACGCTCGATTTCAAGCGCCCGACCGATTTCTGAGCTGCCTACACGGCAGTGAACTAACCGGCGGGTCACGTGATCATCCGGCGCTTTTTCTGAGCTGCCTACACGGCAGTGAACACGCTTGCGTCGCTCGATCGAGACAAGCAACATTTCTGAGCTGCCTACACGGCAGTGAACGGACGGTCAGCACGGCGGCGTTTCCGCCCAATTTTCTGAGCTGCCTACACGGCAGTGAACGCCTGGGCGCCGGTGATTTTCTGTGCCAGGTCTTTCTGAGCTGCCTACACGGCAGTGAACAACGTCAAGCTGTTTGCCAATGGCGCGGCCGTTTTCTGAGCTGCCTACACGGCAGTGAACCAGTCCATGGCCACCACCGCGTCGGCGTCCAATTTCTGAGCTGCCTACACGGCAGTGAACCTCATGTCCACGGTGTCGCGCAGCAGGTCCATTTTCTGAGCTGCCTACACGGCAGTGAACGTCTCGCGCAGCTCGGCCAGCAGGCCGGGATCTTTCTGAGCTGCCTACACGGCAGTGAACGATCTCCTTGGTCTCGCGCAGCTCGGCCAGCATTTCTGAGCTGCCTACACGGTAGTGAACATCAGGGCCGCGGTCAGGCGCACGATGCCGCCTTTCTGAGCTGCCTACACGGCAGTGAACCGCGTGCGTCCGTGCAGCACCAGCGCGTGCATTTTCTGAGCTGCCTACACGGCAGTGAACACGGGCT
>JBGAQV010000158.1:0-1822 GCA_044220505.1 Dermatophilaceae bacterium | reverse complement strand
AACGAAACCCACGACATCGTCCAGGCGCGTTCGACCGCTCTGCAGGTCGGTCATGTGCACGTCGTAGGTCTCGAACCCGGCCCGGTCGAAGGCGAAACTCGTCTCGACGTGCGAGTTGACCCCCTGCTCGCGCAGGATCGCGACCTTGGGCCGGGTGCGCAGCAGCGCCGGCGCCAGCGGCCGTTGCAACTCGCCGGCATCGAACGACAGCCGCACGTGCAGACCCGGATCCTCTTGCGCCCCAACGCTTTCGTGCTCCTCGTCGGCGCACTCGGGGTTGTCGCGCAGCGCACTGATCCGCCAGCTCGCCTCGTCCCAGGCCTGTGCCAGCTCGCGCACCGGCTCGGACAGCAGGGTTTCCCGCCCGGCGGTGACGGTCACCGTGTGGTCGCCGGTCGGGGCACCCAACAGGTGGGTGCACTCCCCCAGCCCGTATGCCGTGAACGTCGCCATCGCAGCGCTCACGTCCGCCGCGGCAACCTCGACCACGACACCCAGCTCTTCAGCGAACAGCGCACGGAGAGAGGCAAATTCGTCGTCGAGGTCGACCGCCTCGGCCGCCAACAGTGACGACAGGTCGACCGACACGCCGGTGTTGCCGGCGAAGGCCATTTCGCAGAGAGTGGCCCACAACCCGCCGTCGGAGCGGTCGTGATAGGCCAACAGCTTTCCGACGGAACGCAATTGGTTGACGGCATCGACCAGCCGCCGCAGGTCGGCCACGTCATCGAGGTCCGGCACCGCGCCGCCGAAGCCCTCCCCACCATCGACGACCTGGGCGAGGATCGACCCGCCGATCCGGTCCCGCCCACGGCCGAGGTCGACCAACAGCAGGGCCGTGTCGCCAGCCCCAGGCACAACCCGCTCGCCAGCACCCGGCGAGCCGGCCTCGCCACGCGAGCGAGCGGCATCGCGAGCCCGTCCACCCAGCACAGGGGTCAAGGTCGGGCGCACGTCCTCGACCGTCGCGAAGGCCGAGACGACCAGACTCACCGGCGAGGTCACCTGCCGTGCCTCACCCTCGGCCGAGGTCCACTTGGTGCGCATCGACAGCGAGTCCTTGCCGACCGGCACCCCGATCCCGAGCTCCGGGCACACCTGCAGGGCCACGGCGCGCACCGTGTCGAACAGCGCCGCATCCTCGCCGGGCTCGCCGCAGGCCGCCATCCAGTTGCAGGAAAGCTTGACCCGGTCGAGGGTGATCGGTGCGGCCAGCAGGTTAGTCAGCGCCTCGCCGACCGCCATCCGCCCCGACGCCGGAGCGTCCACGGCAGCAAGCGGCGCCCGTTCGCCCATGCTCATCGCCTCGCCGGCGTGCCCGTCAAAGGACGCCAACGTCACGGCGACATCAGCGACCGGCACCTGCCAGGGCCCGACCATCTGGTCGCGGTGCACCAAGCCACCGACGGTGCGGTCGCCGATGGTCACGAGGAAGCGCTTGCTGGCGACCGTGGGGTGCCGCAGCACGGCGTACCCGATCTCGCGCAGCGAGCGAGCGGCCGCCGCGGTGACCTCCAACGCCGACCCAGCCGACCGCGGGACGCGCGTCACGTCGCGGGTCATCCGCGGTGGCTTGCCGAGCAGCACCTCCATGGGCAGCTCGATCGGCCGCTCGCCGCCGGGCCCGTCCTCCAGGACCAGGAGCGGCTCACCTGTGGCGACGCCGACGACGGCATACGGACAGCGCTCGCGCTCGCACAACGCGGCGAACTCGGCCAGCGACGCAGGCGCGATAGCCAGCACATAGCGCTCCTGGCTTTCGTTGCACCAGATCTCCTTGGGCGCCAGGCCGGATTCCTCCAGCGGCACGGCCCGCAGGTCA
>JBGAQV010000157.1:0-2019 GCA_044220505.1 Dermatophilaceae bacterium | reverse complement strand
CTTATGGGACACCCTAGAAACAAGGGTGTTCCAGCTTGTAGGGCATTTGCTCTTTAAAAATCAACAGGTTGTAAAGATTAACTTTCAGTTCACTGCCGTGTAGGCAGCTCAGAAAGTCACTCAAAGCGTCGAGAACTTCCCCTTCCCGTTCACTGCCGTGTAGGCAGCTCAGAAATGACCCCGCCCGCGTCCTGATCGCAGGCAACTGTTCACTGCCGTGTAGGCAGCTCAGAAACTGACCCGCTGATTGGCCAACCTCTGCGGCCATGTTCACTGCCGTGTAGGCAGCTCAGAAATGTCACGCGGCTCAGGTTTACGCCCTCCGAGAGTTCACTGCCGTGTAGGCAGCTCAGAAATACAACGTTGGCATTCGAGCGGCGCAGCAGTCGTTCACTGCCGTGTAGGCAGCTCAGAAAAACTCAAAACGCTGCGCCGTGCGGTTGACGGAGTTCACTGCCGTGTAGGCAGCTCAGAAAGTGGACTTCAGCGGTGACCGGCTGGCCTTGGCGTTCACTGCCGTGTAGGCAGCTCAGAAAAGGCGGCGTCCGGAACGATGGACAACATGGGCGTTCACTGCCGTGTAGGCAGCTCAGAAAGATGGCGAGCTGCTGCTGGTGGATGGTCAACAGTTCACTGCCGTGTAGGCAGCTCAGAAAATCAACATGGACATTGGCAAGCTGGGCACGGTGTTCACTGCCGTGTAGGCAGCTCAGAAATTCCGCACTGCCGGCCGCGTCAGCATCAATACGTTCACTGCCGTGTAGGCAGCTCAGAAATTGGCGGACATGCCCATTCCATCCAGCGTGCCGTTCACTGCCGTGTAGGCAGCTCAGAAAAAGCTCCGGCGTTATGCACCGTGGGCAGGCCCGTTCACTGCCGTGTAGGCAGCTCAGAAATTCGTCGATATTGCGCGGCAGGCCGACGATCCGTTCACTGCCGTGTAGGCAGCTCAGAAAAGCTTCAGCAAAAAGATCGGCGGCCCCAACGAGTTCACTGCCGTGTAGGCTGCTCAGAAAATCGCGTAGCGTCCGACGATGCCGACCACACCGTTCACTGCCGTGTAGGCAGCTCAGAAATGACGTAGTGGCGCAGGCGCGGCCGGCGCTGAGTTCACTGCCGTGTAGGCAGCTCAGAAAACGTTGCGCGGGCCGAAGTAGTAGCACCAGTAGTTCACTGCCGTGTAGGCAGCTCAGAAAGCTTTGGGTGCGGCATGGGGGCAATTGAACCATGTTCACTGCCGTGTAGGCAGCTCAGAAAATCAGCGCCTTGGAGAACCGCGACAGCAGCCGGTTCACTGCCGTGTAGGCAGCTCAGAAAAGAATCACAAAACCATGTGATTTTGTCTGGTATGTTCACTGCCGTGTAGGCAGCTCAGAAATGCAGGGCATCCTCGATGGCGCGCTCGAAACTGGTTCACTGCCGTGTAGGCAGCTCAGAAAACGGTGGATCATCACAGCCTGGTGACGGCCAAGTTCACTGCCGTGTAGGCAGCTCAGAAATTCGAGAATTTTCATGCGGCCTCCATTTCGGCGTTCACTGCCGTGTAGGCAGCTCAGAAATCCATCCACGGACAAGGCTGCGAATCGGCCCCGTTCACTGCCGTGTAGGCAGCTCAGAAATGATCGCACCCGCACCGCCGCCCACATCAGCAGTTCACTGCCGTGTAGGCAGCTCAGAAAGTCCCGCGACGCCGAGGTCGGCGAGTACCCGGGTTCACTGCCGTGTAGGCAGCTCAGAAATGGACACCTGGGCGCAGGTGACGCCCGGAGGCGTTCACTGCCGTGTAGGCAGCTCAGAAACGTCGTAGCGGGCGTGGGTGGTGAAGATGAGGTGTTCACTGCCGTGTAGGCAGCTCAGAAAATCCGCCGGCTCGGTGTCGCCGGTGTTGACCACGTTCACTGCCGTGTAGGCAGCTCAGAAAGGCCAGTGGTGGCTGTCCAGCGACAACCCCAAGTTCACTGCCGTGTAGGCAGCTCAGAAAACACAGATGGACGCCGGCCGCCGCGCCGGCGGGGTCAC
>JBGAQV010000156.1:0-2067 GCA_044220505.1 Dermatophilaceae bacterium | reverse complement strand
ATTCGCCGGACGACGAGGTCGCGGTTGGACTCCAGGACCATGTCGATGAAGTCGATGACGATGATGCCGCCGATGTCGCGCAGCCGCAGCTGCCGGACGATCTCTTCGGCGGCTTCGATGTTGTTGCGGGTGACCGTCTCTTCGAGGTTGCCGCCCGAGCCGACGAACTTGCCGGTGTTGACGTCGACAACCGTCATCGCCTCGGTGCGGTCGATGACGAGCGAGCCACCGGAGGGCAGCCAGACCTTGCGGTCCATCGCCTTGGCGATCTGCTCGTCCACGCGGTACTGCGTGAAGATGTCGGTCTCGCTCGTCCACTTGGTCAAGCGGGGTGCGAGGTCAGGGGCGACCGAGTTGACGTAGTCGTTGACCTCGGCCCAGGCCGTGTCTCCGGCGACGACGAGCTGGGTGAAGTCCTCGTTGAAGACGTCGCGGATGACCCGCACCGTCATGTCGGGCTCGCCGTGGAGCAGAGTCGGGGCGACCCCGCCCTTGCCCTTGCGTCCGCTGGTGAGGCCGTCGGCTTTGGTCTTGATCTGCTCCCAAATCGCGGTGAGCCGCTCGACGTCGGCGCGCAACTCCTCCTCAGAGGCACCCTCGGCGGCGGTGCGCACGATCACGCCGGCCGACTCGGGGACGACATCGCGCAGGATCCGCTTGAGCCGGGCCCGCTCGGTGTCAGGCAGCTTGCGCGAGATACCGGTCATCGACGAGTCGGGCACGTAGACGAGGTAGCGGCCCGGCAGCGAGATCTGTGAGGTGAGCCGGGCGCCCTTGTGACCGATGGGGTCCTTGGTGACCTGGACGAGGACCGACTGGCCGGATTCCAGGGCGTTCTCGATGCGCTTGGCGCTGCCGACCTCCAGACCAGCGGCGTCCCAGTTGACCTCACCGGCATACAGGACTGCATTGCGGCCGCGACCGATGTCGACGAATGCCGCCTCCATCGAGGGCAGGACGTTCTGGACCCGGCCGAGGTAGATATTGCCGGCCATCGAGGAGCTGGTCTCCCGGGAGACGTAGTGCTCGACGAGCACACCGTCTTCGAGAACCCCGATCTGGGTGCGCCCCTGGCGCGCCCGCACGACCATGACCCGCTCGACGCTCTCGCGACGGGCAAGGAATTCGGCCTCGGTGATGATGGTGCGCCGACGACCGGCCTCCCGACCCTCACGGCGGCGCTGACGCTTGGCCTCCAGGCGGGTCGAGCCCCGGACCCCGGTGACCTCGTCGCGCTCGGGGCGCGGCTGGCGGACCCGCGTCACGACTCCCGGGGTGTCGTCGGTGTCGCTGCTCCCGGTGCGGCGGCGACGGCGGGTGCGACGCCGGGTTCCGGTGCCCTCGCCGGTCGAGCCGGCGGCGTCATCCTCACCCTCGTCGGACTGGTCAGCGCTCTCATCGTCGGTCGCCGCCGCGGCGGTGGCCTCGGCCGCGTCGCTGCCCTCGGCGGACTCGGAGCTCGTGTCGGTGCCGCGCGGACGACGGCCCTTGCCACCCCGGCGGCGCCGACGGCGGCCGGTCGCGGTGGTCTCGTCACCCTCGCCGTCACTGTCGGTCTCGGAGTCGGTCAGATCGGCAGAGGCCGTGCCGTCGGTGCCGAGATCGGCAGGAAGCAGCTCGGGCTCGGCGTCGGGATCAACGGTGTCGTCCACCGTGGCCGCGGGCTCGACGGCGGCGGGGGCAGCGGCTGGCGCGCTCGCGCGGCGGCTGCGCCGCGGGGCGACCACGGGCACGGGTGCCTGGAAGAGCACCCCGAAGCTTGCCACCGTGGCGACCGGCTCCTGGTATGCCGTGTGGTCGCCTTCGCCGTCCAGGTCCGGCTGGACCTCGTCGAGCGGTTCGCCCTCGATGAGCGACAGGTCAACGGTCTCGGCCACGGTCTCGCCGGCTTCTGCGACGGGCGCCTCGGCGGTGGTCTCGGCGAGCCCGGGCGCGGTGACCGCAGCTTTGGTCGCGCGTTTGCGCGGGGCCCGCTTGCGGGGAGCGGAGGTGGCGGCGGTTGCCGGGGGCTCCTCGACGGGCGAAGCCATGGCGCCGGCGTCCTCGGTCTGGGCAGGAGCGTCGACG
>JBGAQV010000155.1:0-2506 GCA_044220505.1 Dermatophilaceae bacterium | reverse complement strand
TGGTCGTGGCCGTGATGCCGGAAGGCGTTGAGCACATGACGAGCCCGCCCCACCGCAGCCGCGCTGCCACGTGGTCGTGGCCGTGATGCCGGAAGGCGTTGAGCACGTGGAAGAGGATGGCCATGAGCGCATCGCGCCAGTGGTGGTCGTGGCCGTGATGCCGGAAGGCGTTGAGCACGAGGCCGCGGCGCGCTTGGCCTTCACGAGGTCGAGGTGGCCGTGGCCGGAGAGCACCATGACGATGACCTTCTCCTGCCCCGACTCGATACATCCGCGGGCCTCGGCGACGACCTCGGCGATCGCGTGCGTCGCCTCGGGCGCGGGGATGATGCCCTCGGAACGGGCGAACAGGACACCCGCGTCGAAGCACTCCTTCTGCTTGCGGGCGACGGCCTCCATGAGCCCCGACTCGTAGATGTGCGAGATCAGCGGGCTCATCCCGTGGTATCGCAGGCCACCGGCATGGATCGGGTCGGGGATGAAGTCGTGCCCGAGGGTGTGCATCTTCATCAGCGGGGTCATGCCGGCGGTGTCGCCGAAGTCGTAGGCGTAGGTGCCCTGGGTGAGGGACGGACACGACGCGGGCTCGACGCCCCGCAGGACCGGAGACATTCGCCCGGCGAGCTTCTCGCGGAGGAACGGGAAGGCCAACCCGGCGAAGTTCGAGCCACCACCCGTGCAGCCGATGACCAGGTCGGGGGTGACCTCGATCTTGGCGAACTGCTTGAGCGCCTCCTCGCCGATGATCGTCTGGTGCATGAGCACGTGGTTGAGCACCGAGCCGAGGGCGTAATTGATCGTCGGGTCCTGGGCGGCGACCTCGACGGCCTCGCTGATCGCGATGCCGAGCGAGCCGGGGGAGTCGGGGTGCTCGGCGAGGATCGCCCGTCCGGCTGCGGTCAACTCGGACGGTGACGGGTGGACGGTGCCGCCGAGGGTCTCGATCATGAGCCGGCGGTAGGGCTTGCCGTCATAGGAGGCCTTGACCTGCCACACCTCGCACTCCAGCCCGAACTGCGCGCACGCGAACGCCAACGAGGTGCCCCACTGACCCGCGCCGGTCTCGGTCGTGAGCTTCTTGATACCGGCCTGCGCGTTGTAAAAAGCCTGCGGCACAGAGGTATTGGGCTTGTGAGATCCGGCGGGCGAGACGCCTTCGTACTTGTAGTAGATGTGCGCCGGGGTGCCGAGCGCGGCCTCGAGCCGATGCGCGCGGTAGAGCGGCGAGGGACGCCACAGCCGGTAGACGTCGAGGACCTCCGGCGGGATGTCGACGTATTGCTCGGTCGCCATCTCCTGGGCGATGAGGTCCATCGGGAAGAGTGCCGACAGGTCGTCCGGCCCGACCGGTTGCCCGGTGCCCGGATGCAGATAGGGCGGGGGCGGCGTGGGCAGGTCGTGCAGGATGTTGTACCAGCGAGTCGGCATCTCGTTCTCGCTGAGATGGATCTTGTGGCGCTTGACCGTGCTCACCGCTGGCTCCTTCGTCGGGGGTGTCCGGCCCATCCTGTCGTGCCCGGGCCGGTGATCTCAATCCGGGGTCCCTGGCCATCTGAGGGACGGCAGGGCGGACGATCGACATACTGGCGGGATGGCAGCTGGGCGGCGAGCGCGGGCTATTGTGCTGAGCGCCGTCGCCATGCTGTGCGCAACGGCGCTCGCGGGGTGCGCGGCATCACCTGGGGATGGGATGACCTCGACCCGGCCGACCACGCCGACCTGGCACCGGGTCGACCTGCCCACCGGCGAAGCACCGGTGACCCTCACGGCATACCCGGGTGGGGTCCTTGTCGGCACCCAGAACCGGGCCGACGCGGCACCAGGTCTGCTCCGGCTTCCGCAGGCCGGCGCGAGCATCACCCGGCTGCCGGTCCGTCCGGCTTCCCCGTATGCCGCCCAGGGCACCTGGCTGTCGATCGCTGCCGAAGCCGACGGCCATCTGGTAGCCGTCGCCGGGGCGCGCGGAGGCGCACATTCCAATGTTCGCTGGTCGGTGTGGCGCGGCGACGTCGCGGCCGGGCTCGCCGAGCAGGAGCAACCCTTCTCGACCTTCGGCGGGTGGGGAGCAGGCGAGCAACTCGGCGTGCTCACTCCCGACACCGGACCGCTGTTGCTCGGGAGTTGGGAGAGCCGAGGCGCCGGTCTGGACGCCGACATCTGGCTGCCCGAGGGCGCGAGATGGATCCGGCAGGACCCGACCGGCAGCCCGCTGGCCAGCACGGCCACGGAGTTGGTCGGCCCGCGCTCTGGTACGGCGTTGGGTCCCAGCGTTGTCGTGGTCGGATCGCTCGTCAGCCTCACCGACGGCGTCCGGCAGCAACCGGCCCTCTGGCAGTCCACGAGCGGAAACACCGGCTGGAGCCGCCGCACGCTCCCGACCGGGCAGGCCGGAGAGGCCGTCGCGGTGGGCTGCCAGGCGAGTGCGCCAGGGTGTCTGGTCGTCGGTGTCGTCGACGGTCGGCTCGCCGCGTGGACAATGGCCGGCGGCTCGGCGCCGGCCGAGCAG
>JBGAQV010000154.1:0-2665 GCA_044220505.1 Dermatophilaceae bacterium | reverse complement strand
GCTGCGGCGGTCACGCGTGCCGACATCGCAGCCGTGTCGTCTTGCGGTCCGACGGCCACGACCACCCGTTGGCGACGTTCCTCCTGCTCGTGGAGTTCCCGATGGACGGTCATTCGGGCCGGAAGCGCAGTCGTGAACAGCGCTCCGAGCGCGCAGAGGGCGGACCCGGCATACCGGGCAGTCCCTCCGGTCGCGGCTACCAGCACGGCGACTGACGCGGCGAACAGGACCGCGGTGGCGAGCTGACTCCACCGGACGAAGGGGGAGAACGCGGCCGCCAGGGCAAGGGGCAGCCGCGCGCGGCTCGGATCGGCTGGGTGCGAAGCGGACGCTTGCCCACCTGGCCTGGACAGTCGCCGTCGGGTGAGGGGCGCGAAATCGCGCGAGCTGGACCACCCCACGCGGCGATCGTCGGAGTCGGCTAGGTCGGTCACCTCCAAGGGATGCCCGTCGTGCGTCGCGCACATCCGAGCGATGGCGTGAGCTCGCTGCGCGCCGGTCAGGGTCAGGGAAACCCAGGTCGCGAGGTACGCCAGCGCCCCCGCCGTGGCGGTGAGGGGAACAAAGACGATGCACGGCAGCAGGATGATCCGCGTCTCGATACTGGGGCCCGGGCGCAGCGACCACACCGACAACAGCCACCGGGACATGTCAATCCACGAGCGCAGCCACCAGGCCAGGACACCGAGCAGAGCGAGTCCCGGTGCCGTGCCGACGGTGATGTCCTCCCACAGCTCCGGTGAGGTGCCTGCGACCGGCCGGGACGCCACATCCTGCGGGCCGGTTGAGCCTGGTTGAGCCGGGTCGAGCACCGCGAACGAACAGCCCATTCCGGTGACGACGACCGGCCGACCGAGGGCCCGCGCCGCGACGTACCACGTCGGCGGGTCGCTGGGCAGCACCGCCTCGTGCAGCCGAGTCGTCGCGTGCTCGCTCAGCCGCCTGATCTGGTCGGGCGGGGGAGTGCTCAACCCTCCGTTGCGGCGGGCTACCTCGAGGATTCGGTGTGCGGCATAGGGAGGGAGCAGCACGAGTGCGGCGAGGCTGGCGACGGACAAACCGGGTACCACGAGGTCAGGGCGCCAGAGGGCCGCGGGGAGGAGCAGGCACCCGATCGACGCCAGCGCCAACAGCGGTCCGTGGAGCGCGACGAGCACGGCCGCGCGGACCCATCCCCAGGTGGTCACACGGGAAGTCTGGCACGACGGCCCTAGGGTGGCTCTCGTGGATCTCGTCTACTGGCCGGTCATCGGCGTCGCCCGCACCCTCTTCCTCGCTCAGGGTTTGCGTTTCACCATCGTCGGAAAGGACAACGTGCCCCGGCGTGGGGGCGCGGTGATGGCGATCAACCACACCGGCTACCTCGATTTCACGTATGCCGGGTACGCGGCACTCCCAGCCGGGCGGCTGGTGCGGTTCATGGCCAAGGAGTCGGTCTTCGAGCACAAGCTCAGCGGCCCGCTGATGCGCGGGATGAAGCACATCCCGGTCGACCGCACGGCCGGCGCGGCGGCATACCGGAACGCGGTCAAGGCCCTACGCGACGGCGAGATCGTCGGCGTGTATCCCGAGGCGACCATCTCGCGGTCCTTCGAGCTCAAGGAGTTCAAGCTCGGCGCGGCGCGAATGGCCCAGGAGGCGGGCGTGCCCATCCTGCCGACGACCGTGTGGGGCGCTCAGCGGGTGTGGACCAAGGGCCACCCCAAGAAGCTCGGGCGCACCAACACGCCGATCTTCATCACGGTGGGAGAGCCGATGCCGGTGGCGGCAGAGGCCGACATCGTCGAAGTGACAGCCGAACTCAAGCGCCGAATGCAGGTGCAGCTCGACGGGCAGCAGGTCGCCTATCCGCCGATGCGTGCCGATGAGGCGCACCTCATGCCGGCCCGGCTCGGCGGCACTGCTCCCACGCTCGAGGAAGCCATGGTCATCCATCGCGCCGACGCCGAGCGCCGCCGCGAGGAAGCTCGGCGCAGAGCCGAGCAGGGCTGACGATGGCTCGGCAACGCGAACCCGAGGGCCCACCGCCCGCGCCGGTCGTCCAGAAGGTGCGGCTCCGATATGCCAAGCGTGGTCGGTTGCGGTTCTCGTCGACCCGGGACTTCCAGCGGGCGCTAGAGCGGGCCCTGCGGCGGGCTCAGGTGCCCATTGCGTTCTCGGCTGGCTTCCATCCCCACCCGCGGATCTCCTACGCCAATGCCGCGTCGACCGGAACCGCCAGCGAGGCGGAGTACGTCGAGCTGGCGTTGACCCGCTCGGTCGACCCAGCAACGCTGGCGGCGGCTCTGGACGCGGCGCTGCCACCCGGGCTGGACATCGTCGCGGCGGCCGAGGCGACGCCGGGTGCGCTGGCTGACCGACTGCAGGCGAGTGACTGGGCGATCGCCGTGCGCGGCATGGATGCGTCCGAGCTCGGGGCCGCCATCGAGACCTTCCTTGCTGCCGAGCGGATCGAGGTGAGCCGGATGTTCAAGACCGGCCTGCGCACTTTCGACGCTCGCGCGGCCGTCATCCTGATGCGGCTCGACACGGCCGAGTCACTGGCGGTCCTGACCGAGGTCGTCGCGCCGGAATGTGCGATACTCCGGATGGTCGTACGGCACACCACACCCGCCGTGCGCCCCGACGACATTCTGACCGCGCTGCGTGCAGTTGCCGGTCTGGA